>CAZIOD010000099.1:0-10467 GCA_964540785.1 uncultured Terricaulis sp. | reverse complement strand
TATGCTGGCCCCTTGTCTGACAGGAGTTCGACGTGCGCCGATCCGGCAAGACCGGGCCGTGATCGGGGGCGCGTTCGACGCGCGCGCCGCGCGCTGCTAATCGGGCGCCCATGACGCAGCGCTGCCGTCTTTATCTCATCACGCCGCCGGCGTTCGACCTCGCGCCTTTCGCCGCCGCGCTGGAAGAGGCGCTCGCCGGCGGCGATGTCGCGGCGGTGCAGCTGCGCCTCAAGGGGCGCGCGGATGGGGACGTTTTGGCGCTCGGCGCGGCGCTCAAACCCATCGTGCAGAACGCGGGCGCGGCGTTCATCCTCAACGACCGGCCCGATCTGGCCGCAGCGCTCGACACCGACGGCGTTCATGTCGGCCAGGAGGACGCCAGCTACGCCGCGGCGCGCGCCGCGCTCGGGACCGGCCGGATCGTCGGCGTCACCTGCCACAATTCGCGCCACCTCGCCATGCTCGCCGCCGAAGCCGGCGCCGATTACGTCGCTTTCGGCGCCTTCCATCCCACCGCGACGAAAGCGGCCAAAACCCGCGCCGATCCGGAAATCCTCGAAATCTGGAGCGAGATCGCCGAAACGCCCTGCGTCGCCATCGGCGGCATCCGTGTCGACAACGCCGCGCCGCTGGTGCGCGCGGGCGCCGATTTTCTCGCCGTCTCGGCCGGCGTGTGGGACTACCCCGACGGCCCGCGCGCCGCCGTCGCCGCCTTCGACGCGCTGTTCGCGCAAGCTGCGAAATGATCGGAACGCCGCGCAAAAGCGCTCGTTCACTCCAGAACCCTGAAGGAGAACGAGATGGCGCAAAGACTTGCCGGCAAGACGGTCGCGGTGGTGGCGACGGACGGCTTCGAGCAGTCGGAACTCACCGAGCCTGTGAAAGCGCTGAAGCAGGCCGGCGCGGCCGTGCATGTGGTTGCGCCGAAAGCCGGGGAAATCCAGGGCATGCAGCACGACGAAAAAGGCGCCAAGGTGCGCGTCGACAAGACGCTGAGCGAAGTCGACGCCGGCGATTACGATGCGCTGGTGCTGCCCGGCGGGGTCGCCAATCCGGACAATCTGCGCCTCGATCGGCGCGCCATCGCCTTCATCCGCCGGTTCGTCGAAGACGACAAGCCGATCGCCTCGATCTGCCACGGGCCCTGGACGCTGATCGACGCCGGCGGCGTCGAAGGCCGGCGCATGACCTCCTGGCCCTCGCTCAAGACCGATCTCAAGAACGCCGGCGCGCATTGGGTCGATGAGGACGTCGTCGTCGACAACGGCCTGGTGACCTCGCGCAAGCCCGGCGATCTGCCGGCCTTCTGCGCCGCCATGATCGCGGAATTCGCCGCAGGCCGCCACGGCGAGCACACGCGCGGCTTCACCGGCGCGGAGGCTGAAACGAGGCCGCAATGAGGCGGCTGGGGGCTAGGAAATCGGGCCGAACGGGCCTACCTCAGGGCCTCAATTTTCCCAGGAGCCCTGGCTCGATGACCTTCCCCACCCGCCTCGACGAAGAGGAAAAAGACAAAAACCCCGCCGACGGGCGCAACGCCCCGGACGTGATCGAGAAAGCGCTGTTCGACGCCCGCGTCGTCATGCTGACCGGCGAGGTCAACGATATCCAGGCCCGCCGCGTCACCGAGCGCCTGTTCGCGCTCGCCTCGGAGAATTCCAAGCCGATCACGTTCGTCATCTCCTCGCCCGGCGGGCACGTGGAGTCCGGCGACATGATCCACGATGCGGTCAAGTTCATCGACGCGCCGGTGCAGATGCTGGGCGCCGGCTGGGTGGCCAGCGCCGGCGCCCTCATCTACTGCGCCGCCCCCCGCGAGCAGCGCTTCTGCCTGCCCAACACGCGCTTTCTTCTGCACGAGCCGCGCGGCGGCATCGGCGGCATGGCCAGCGATATCGAGATTCAGGCGCGCGAAATCCTGCGCATGCGGGAGCGCCTCAACGCCATTTTCGCCGAAGCCACCGGCCAGCCGATCGAGAAGATCAAGCGCGACATCGACCGCGATTACTGGATGCTCGCCGAAGAGGCCAAGGCTTACGGCCTCGTCGGCCGCATCGTCAGGAGCCAGAGCGAACTGCGCTAAGTCGCCTGCGACAGATCGGTGTGCGCGACCTTGTCCTGGTAATCGCGCTGGGGATCGTTGCTGAGCAGGAGCTTCACCCCGGCCAAAAGGCCCTTGTCGCTGAGCCAGATTTGCGCATCGTCCGGATCGAAGCGCAGCAGCTGCAGCTTGGGATCGTCCTTTCCGTCGTACCAGGCGGCGATGAAGGGATTCCAGAGCCGTTCGATCGTGGCGCGATCGTTCACGGGCGTCAGATCGCCTTCGAACGTCGCGAAGAGATCGTGGCCCTTCGAGGCAAACTGACCCATGCCGCGCGCGCCGTCGCCGATGGCGCGGACGAGGTCGACGTCCTTGGCGCTGAAAATCCAGATCGGACCGCCCTCTTCATCTTCAAGGATGGCTGTCATGGGCTGCGCGTGGCCGCTGCGGTCTTCCGAGAGACCGAGCATGAAGGTGCGGTCCGACTTCAGGGACTTCCAGAATCTCTCGCGGATTTCGGTTTCGTTGCTCATGCCGGCTCCTTTCGTGAGCGAACGGAGCGGTCGCCGGGATTGTTCCACCGAGTCTGTTAGACTGATGGCAATGACCGATTCCGCGCTGATCGAGGCGTTCCTGGAGATGTGCTCCGCCGAGCGCGGCGCGCGCGCCAACACGCTCGACGCCTACGCGCGCGATCTCGAGGACGCGCGGGCCGAAGTGCGTGGCGGCCTTAAGAGCGCGCACGCAGAGGCCGTCGAGGCCTATGTTGCCGGCCTGGCCAAGCGCGGACTCTCGGCCGCCACGGCGCGGCGGCGCATCTCGGCGCTGCGGCAGTTCTACCGTTTCCTGCTACAGGAAAACGTGCGCGCCGACGATCCGACCTCGCGTCTGGATGCGCCGAAGCGCGCGCGCGTTTTGCCCAAGACCTTGTCGCCGGAAGAGATCGCGCGCTTGATCGATGCGGCCGAGACGGCGCGCGACAAAGCGCTGATCGAGCTGCTCTATGGCGCCGGGCTTCGCGTCAGCGAGCTTGTCTCATTGCCGTTGCGCGCCGCGCCAAAGCCGGGCCAGGCGCACATGATCGTGGAGGGCAAGGGCGGCAAGGAGCGCACCGTGGTGCTGGGCGGGCCCGCCCTCGCCGCGCTCGACGCGCACTTGGCTGCGCGCGCCGGCGTGCTCTCGAAAAACGAAGCGCAAAGAGAAAAAGCGCAGCGTTGGCTGTTTCCATCGGCGAGCGCCGCCGACGGCAAGCTCACGCGCCGGCGCGTCGCGCAAATTCTCGAAGCCGCCGCCGCGAGAGCGGGGATCGATCCCGCGCGCGTCAGTCCGCACGTGCTGCGCCATGCGTTCGCCACGCATCTGGTCGAGGGCGGCGCTGACCTGCGCACCGTGCAGACGCTGCTCGGCCACGCCGACATCGCCACCACTCAAATTTACACCCACGTCGCCGAAGGCCGTCTCAAGACGCTGGTGGAAACCAAACACCCGCTGGCCAAACGGCGCAAGTGATTGCCCATCTGGTGATTGCACGTGACGGGAAGGTGTCCCTGAAAAGGTGCCGGTGTTTGCAGGCTCGCCGCCGCCCGCCCGTCTCCTCGTGGGATCGAAGCACTTGCTTGAAAGGCGCGACACGCAATGCAATGTCAGCCGCTATGGCCATCACTTCCCCAACCGCCGAGCGTGGGCGCGGCGCGGCGTACCTCGTCTATGCGCTGTATCTGCTCAGCATTCCGAGCCTGGCCGTGTTCGCGCTGGTCGGCGTGATCGTGGCGCTGGTCAGCCGCGGCGACGCAGGTCCCATCGCCCGCTCGCATCTCGACGACCAGGTGCACATCTGGTTCGTCGCTTTCTGGTGGGCGGTCGGGCTCATCCTGCTCGCCGTGATCGGATGGCTGACGACGATCATCTTGATCGGCTTCGTCATTCTTTGGATCGCCGGATTGCTCGGCCTTGCCGTCATGATCTGGTTTACGGTGAAGAGCCTGTTGGGCCTGCTCGCGCTCATCGACAATCGCCCGCGCTAAGGAGATCGAACATGCAAGCGTGGCTTCTGCTCGCCCTGGCTGGGGTGGCCGAGATCGCCTGGGTGATCTCGCTGAAATACTCGGCGGGCTTCACCAAACCGCTCGCCTCGATTGTCACTGTCGTTTCGCTAGCGGTTTCCATGGTGCTGCTCGGATGGGCTGTGAAGACGCTGCCGATCGGCACCGCCTACGCGGTATGGACCGGCATCGGCGCGGCGGGCGCGGCCGTCGCCGGGCTTTATCTGTTCGGCGAGAGCGCCAACCCCGCGCGCCTGTTCTGCATTGCGCTGATCATCGCGGGTGTGGCGGGCCTCAAGCTTTCGACGCCCGTCTGAGGCTCTTGCGCGCGGCGGGCGGCGGGGTCTAATGCGCGCGGGACGGGAGGCGCCCTTTGCCGCTGATCAAGCGCAAGCACGCCACGATCAAAGGCTACGTGCACGACTGGCTGGAGCCCGACCGGCCCGGCGGGCTCAACTTTTTCAGCAGCATGATCATCTTCCTGGTCATGGTGAGCCTGTTGTCGCTGGCGCTGGAAACCGAGGCCATCCGCAGCGACACGCCGTTTCCCGCTTGGGTGCTGCCGCTCGCGCAAACGGTGAACACCATCATCGTCATCCTGTTTGCGATCGAGTTCGCGCTGCGCTTCTGGTCCGAGGGCGAGAATCCGCGTCACAAAGGGTTCGTCGGACGACTGCGCTTTCTCACCCAGTTCGTGACCATCGCCGACGTCATGGCATTCCTGCCCGAACTGATCGTGATGTTGTTTTTTCCTCATCTCGCCGGCGGCTGGCTCGCGGGCGTCCGCGCGCTTCGCCTGTTCCGTCTGTTCAAGCTGGCGCGTTACGTGCCGGCGTTCGCGATCGTGGGCGCGGCTGTCTCGCGCGCCTGGGCGCCCTTGATGGCCGCACTCGCTGTGGCGGCGGCGCAGCTCTATGTCGCGGCGATGATGCTGCATTTCATCGAAGGCGCCACCAAGCCGGAAGCGTTCGGTTCGATCACCCGCGCCCTCTGGTGGGCGATCGTGACACTGACGACGGTCGGCTATGGCGATGTTTATCCGGAAACGGCGCTGGGTCGCGTCGCCGCCGGACTTGTCGCGCTCGCAGGCATCGGCATCGTCGCGCTGCCGACGGGGATTCTCGCCTCGGCTTTTGCCGAGGAGTTCCGCATCCGCCACGAACAGACCCTGCAGCAGGGCCAGGCCGAGCGCGAAGCTGCGGAATAGTCCTAAAACGGATTGATGCGGCGGCGGCGTGAGTAGGCGAGATAGCCGACATTGGCGCCGAGGCGCAGGCCCACCCCGGCGCGGATCGGCGCGAGAGTGATATCGTCGCGGCGCTGATAGTTCACGCCCACGCCGCCCACGAAGTAAGCCGAACCGTCAACGCCCGGGAAGCGTTGGAAAATCTGATCGGGATTGCGCATGCCATAAACGAGCGTGAACACGCGCGCCGCGTTGCCGCCGGTGTCGAAACCCAGCGACGGACCTTGCCAATAGACGCGCGTCCGGCCGCTGCGGCCCTTGAGCCGAAGCCGTCCGTCGCCGTATCGCAAACCGACGCCGATCGCGCCCGAGCCTTCATTGCCTTCGATATATCCGTTGGGCCGCCCCTGTTCACTGAACACATGATTGATCACGGTGGCGAGACCTTCAGCGCCGGCGCCGAAGAAACGTTGCGCAGCGGCGAGGATTTCATCTTCTGAATAGGTCTGCTCCGCTTGCGCGAAGGATGTAGCGGGAACCAGCGCGCTGGCGCCGAGACCAAGCGCGACGCTGCGACGAGAAAAACGGTCGGCCATGAACATCCCCTCCGGTGGATGCGGGGAGTATCTAGGCGCCGCCAAGCTGAGCGCAAGCTGAACCGTCGCTCTAGTCCACCCAATCGCGCGCCAGGAAGCGTGACGCGAGCGCCATGAGCAGCGCCGCCAACACGTAAAAGCCGGTGCCGGCCAAGATCGAATAGCGTAGCGCGTTCTCGGCGAACTGCGCCGTCAGCGCATCCGACAGCATCCCGATCAGCAAGCTGCCCAGACCCAAGCCGATCAGATTGTTGATGAACAGGAAGAGCGCCGAAGCCGTGGTGCGCGCATTGGCCGGCGCAAGATGCTGCACGGCGGTGATGACGGGCCCGAGCCACATGAGACCGAGCGCGGTCGGCGGCAAGAACAGCACAAACGCGACAACCGGCGAAGGCGAGAGCAGACCCAGAACGTAACACGGCAGCGTCAGCACAAATGCCGCCGCCGGGATGAGCGCATAGCGCGAACGCTTGCTCTTGCCCATGAGATCGGCCAACGCCCCGCCCGCCCAGACGCCGGCCACGCCGCCGATCAACAGAATGGCGCCGTAATAGAGCGAGACCTGCTCGACGCTGAACTCGAACGAACGCACCAGGAAGCTCGGCATCCAGAAGAAAATGCCGTAGCCCATGATCGAGGACGAAGCGGCGCCGAACGACAAAAGCCAGTAGCTCGGCTTGGCCAACAGCGCGCGCGCCGACGCTGCGAACGAAGACTGCGTCTGCTCCGGCGATTGAGTGTCGTAGCGGCCGCGTTTGGGCTCGCGCACGATGAGCCGGAAGAGCGGCGCCACGGCGACGCCGGCAAGGCCGACGACGATAAAGGCGATGCGCCAGTCGAGCTGGCTGGCGATCAAGCCGCCGATGAGAATGCCGGCGGCGCTGCCGATCGGAATGCCGAACGAATAGACCGCGAGCGCGCGGGCGCGTTCGCGCGGCGGGAAATAGTCGGAAATCAGCGAATAGGCCGGCGCCACCCCGCCCGCTTCGCCAACGCCGACGCCCAAGCGCGCGGCGAACAATTGCGTGAAGTTCTGCGCGAAACCGCAGGCGGCGGTGAAGGCGCTCCAGACCGTCAGCGCGACGGTCATGATCCACATCCGGTTCGAACGATCGGCCGCCCAGGCGATCGGCACGCCAAGCGCTGTGTAGAAGATGGCGAAGGCCGGGCCGCCGAGCCAGCCGAGTTCTGTGTCGGTAAAACCCAGTTCGGCTTTGATCGCCGGCACGAGGATGCCGAGAATCTGCCGGTCGATGAAATTGAAGGCATAGACGACGAAGAGCATCGCCAGCACGACGAAGCGATATGCGCTGGGCGCATCGGCGGACGCCTGGGCGGTCGCGGCCTCGGTGCTCGCCATCTCAAACGCTCCTGAAGAAAAAGCGGCGGCGCGATGTTGCCCGCACCGCCGCTAGCGCCCTTTCGGGAGGGAGTTAGAAGCGCACTTCCACCGACGCCGTCACCGTCCGGGGCGGGCCGTAGAAGCCGATGATCGAATTGCCGAACAATGCGCCCGGGAAGTTGTAGCCGCCGACGCGGTACTCCTCGTCGCCGAGATTCTGGCCGTGCAGCCCAAGCCGCCAACGATCGTTCCCGGAGGTCCAGGTGATGGAGGCGTTGTAGAGCGTGTACGCATCCTGGTCGAGCATCGGCGTCGCGAACTCGAACATCTGGCTGTCGCCGCGGTGCGACGCGGACGGCGTGATCGCCAGTACGCCGCCGGCAAGCGCTGCGGTGTAGGTCATCGAGAACGCGGCCGTCACGTCCGGCGTGTTCTGGAATGCAGCCAGCCCTGACAGATCGATTGGGATGGTGGCGGGCGGCGGCGCCGGATTGACCGCAGTGCTGTGATATTCCTCGAACTCGCCGTCGATGTAGCCGATCGCGAAGTTGGCGCTCAGATTGTCGGTGAGGAAAATCCGGCCTTCGAGTTCGGCGCCGTCGATCACGGCGGACGCTGCGTTGTCGACGAAGCTGGCGATGCCGCCCAGCGTGGTCGGCTCCTGGCGCGTGATCTGCATGTCGGTGTAGTCCGAGCGGAAGATGGCGCCGCTGAGATTCCACCGGCCATGGAAGAAGCTGGAGTGGAAGCCGATTTCGTAGGTATCGACGAACTCCGGCTGATAGCCGTTGACGGTGTTCGGCGTGAAGATGGCGTCCCCGCGCATGTCGAAGCCGCCGGATTTGAAGCCCTGGCTGTATGACGTGTAGAGAGTCAACGCATCGCTCGGCTCCCATGTCAGCGAGACGCGCGGCGTGACCTCCTCGAACACGGCCTCGTTCGTGTAGTCCGTGCGCACCAGGCCCGGGACCGCCGCCCCATTGCCAAAGAACGGACTGCGGATGCCGGTGAAGTTCTGGCGATAGACCTGTCCGGTCTTTTCATCGCGCGTCCAGCGCGCGCCGAGCGAGAGGGCGAGCGCTTCGGTGATGTCGATGCTCACATCCGCAAACGCGGCCAAAGATTCGGTGTCCACTTGGCCCTGGGTGAAGATGGTCAGAGGTCCGGCCGACCCCAGCACCGTGTCGAACGCGCCTTCGGCCATGCCATCGAGATAAAAGAGGCCTGCAACCCCTTGCACGCGGCCATAATCGAACAGCAGCTGGAGTTCCTGGGTGAACTGTTCGTCTGCGTAGAACGCCGGGATGTCCAGGGTCGGAAATTCCGTGTTGTCGAAGTCGATGGTGCCAAGCGTTTCGCCCTCGCGCCGGGCCGTGATCGAACGGAAGGTCAGGTTGTCGTTGATCTCATAATCGACATGCAGCGAGGCGCCGCGCGTTTCGACATGGTTGTCGTCGCCAGAACCCGCGCGCGTGTCGTAAATGTCGTCCAGCACGTCGTAGGATGGCCCGCCGGCCGGGAAATCCGCCAGGCGATAACCGTGACGAGGATTGGAATCGTCATCGACGCCGTCGGCCGTGAAGCGGATCGTCAACGCGTCTGTTGGCGTCCATTGCGCACTAACGCGGAAGGCGTCCACGTCCTTGTCGTAGTGCTCGGCGCCGGTGAATTGGTTTTCCCCGTAGCCGTCGCGGACATAGAGCGCGAGCGCGCCGCCGATGACGAAGTTTTCCGACAGCGGCACGGAGCCGGAGAGGATGGTCTCAAGCTGGTTGTAGCTGCCAAAGTTCAGACGCGCGCGCAGACGCGCCTCGTCCGTATCCATCATGCTGGTCACGTAACGCACCGCGCCGCCCACGGTGTTGCGGCCGTAAAGCGTGCCTTGCGGGCCGCGCAGCACTTCGATGCGTTCGATGTCGAAGATGTCGAGCACCGCCGCCTGCGGGCGGGCGATATAGACGTCATCGACATAGAGGCCGACGCCGGGCTCGAAGCCCCACAGCGGATCCTGCTGGCCGACGCCGCGGATGAAGGCGATTAGCGTCGAGTTGGAGCCGCGCGCCACCTGCACCGTGGCGTTGGGCGTGGTTTGCTGCAGCACCGTGATGTCGGCGGCGCCGCGCTGGTCGAGCTGTTCGGCGGTCTGCACCGTGATCGCGATCGGCACGTCCTGCAGATTTTCGGCGCGGCGGCGCGCGGTAACCACCACCGCCTCTTCTTCCCCGACCGCGACGTCCTGCGCCATAGCCGGGACGGCAAGCGCGAACGGTGCAGCGCACACGCTGGCAAACAAAAGCGCATAGCGCGCTGGATCGAACCGCTTCATGGGACTGCTCCTCCGCTTTTTACTTCGCTCCGCCGCTGGGCGCGGACGAAAGCCTCGACGTGGGTGAAAAACTCATCGGGCGCCTCCAGATGAGGCACGTGCCCGGCGCCGGCGATGACGACGCGCTCGGCATTCGGCGCAGTGTGCGCGATGTGCGCGGTGGCGCCGTCCGGATAAACCTGGCTTTGCTCGCCGCGGATCACCAGCATGCGCTGGCTCATGCGGCTCATCGCGCCGCGAAAATCCTGCGACGCCATCGAGGCCCAATACGACGCCATCGCGCGGGCGTCGGCTTTCGACATCTCGTCGATCGCCCACGCGATCAGCTCGGGACGCGCCTCGCGCATCGCCGGCGCAAACATGCGCGGCGCAAACCGCGTCACATAACCCGGCCAATCGGCTTCGATTTCATTCAACGTTGCAGCGACATCGGCGCCGCCATAGCCGCCGGACAGACCGTGCGGCCAGCTCGGATCGTTGATCAGGCAGGGCGCCATGTCTTCGACGACGATGGCGCCAAGCCGCGCGCCCAGCTTGGGCGCAGCAGCCCAGAGCGCCATGGCGCCCATCGACCAGCCAAGCGCGGTCACGTCGTCCAGATCGAGCCCGTCGACAAATTCAGCGATATCCTGGCCCAAGGTTTCGATGGTCAGCGGCAGAGATCCGGCGCTCGAGCCGGGATGGCCGCGGAGAGTGAGGGTCAGCACCCGATGGGTGCGGGAAAGGCTTTCGGCCAGGGCGCCGAAGAACTCGCAATTGGCGGCCCAGCCATGAACCAGCAGGATCGGGCTGCCCTCGCCGTGCTCGGCGTAGGCCATGGCCGCCCCATCGCGCAGTGTGCAGACCGGCATGAACCGGCTTTCCCCTCTTCGGGCCGGCTTCGAGCCCGATTTTGCTTGTCTTCGGGGGTCTCATAGCGGAGACTTGAAACATG
>CAZIOD010000098.1:0-10497 GCA_964540785.1 uncultured Terricaulis sp. | reverse complement strand
CATCTCTACTGGCTCTTCGTGCTGGGCTTTCTCGTGCTGGCGAGCGCGGCGTTCTTTGCGCAGCCGGCGCTGCTGCAATCGCTGCGCGCGTTTGCGTTCGACAGCTATCAGCGTCTGGCGCCTGCGCCGCCGCTAGCCCATTCCCCCGTGCGCGTGGTGGCGATCGACGAGACATCGCTGCAGCGCCTTGGCCAATGGCCGTGGCCGCGCTCGGCGATGTCGCAGCTGACCGAGCATCTGGGGACAGCCGGCGCCGCAGCGATCGTGTTCGACGTCATGTTCGCCGAACCCGACCGCACCTCGCCCGAGCAGATGCTGGTCTGGCTGGCGCCCGAACGCAGCCAAATCCTGCGGCCGGTGATCGAACACTGGCCCACGCACGACGGCACGTTTGCCGAAACGCTGGGGCGTCATCCGACCGTGCTGGCGGCTGTGCTGCACCACGATGGCGGCCCGGCTATGCCGATCAAGGCCGGCTTTGCCCATGCCGGGGACGATCCGGCGCCTTTCCTCGCCGCGTTCAGCGGCTTTTCCGGCAGTTTGCCGGCGCTGACCGACGCGGCCCAGGGGCTGGGCTTCATCAATTGGCGCCCGGACCGCGACCAGGTCATCCGGCGCGTGCCGCTCATTGCACGCCAGAATGACACGTTGGCGCCGTCGCTTGCGCTGGAAGCGCTGCGCGTGGCGCAAGGCGCGTCGACCTATCTCGTCCGCTCCTCAAATGCGCAGAGCGCAGCCGCCTTCGGGCGACAGACGGGCGTCAGCGATGTGCGCGTCGGCGATTTCAGCGTGCCTACCGACGCCCATGGCGAGATCTGGATCCACTTCCGCGCCAGCGCGCCCGAGCGCTACATCTCCGCGGCCGATGCCATCGGGGGGCGGTTCGACCCCAACGAGGTCGCCGGCCGCATCGTGCTGGTCGGCGCCACCGCGCCCGGGCTTCTGGATCTGCGCGCAACCCCGATCGACGCCTCCATCCCCGGCGTTGAAGTACACCAGCAGATTTTGGAGCAGATGCTGAGCGGCCGCTTTCTGGTGCGGCCCGATTTCGCTTCCGGCGCCGAGTGGCTGATCGCCGTGCTCTGCGTGCTGGCGATCGCGATCGTTGCACCGCGCACCAATGCGACCGTCAGCGCCCTGCTCGGGCTCGCGCTGGTCGCGGCGGTGTGCGTGGCGGGCGTGCTCCTGTTCGCGCAAGCGGGCTATCTGTTCGACCCGGTGTTTCCCGCCGCTTCTGCGTTCGTGTTCGCCGCGGGCTCGGCCACCTATCTTTATCGCCGCGCCGAATTGCAGCGCGCCGAGATCCGCCGCGCGTTCAGCCAATATGTGGCGCCCAGCGTCGTGAAGCAGCTGACCGCCAACCCGGAGCGGCTGAAGCTCGGCGGCGAAGTGCGCGATCTGACCGTGCTCGTCTGCGACGTGCGCAACTTCACAACGATCGCCGAGGGCATGAGCGCCGAACAGCTGACCGCCTTCATCAACAGCTTCCTGACCCCGCTCACCGACATCATCGTCGAACGCGGCGGCACGATCGACAAATACATGGGCGATTCCATCATGGCGTTCTGGAATGCGCCGCTCGACGATCCAGAGCATGCGCGCAACGCCTGCGAAGTCTCGCTGCTGATGGCGGAGAAAATGCGCGAGCTTAATCTGGGCTGGCGCGCCGAAGCGGCGGCGGCGGGGCGTCCATTCCAGGACGTGGCGATCGGCATCGGCGTGAATTCAGGCGAATGCTGCGTCGGCAATCTGGGGTCCGACCGCCATTTCGACTATTCGGCGATCGGCGATACCGTGAACATCAGCTCGCGCCTCGAAGGCCTCACCAAAGTCTATGGCCTCACGCTGCTCGCCGGCGAAGAAACTGCGACTCGGGCGAGGAGCCTCCCCTTCCTTGAAGTGGATATGGTGCGGGTCAAGGGACGCACGACGCCGTCGCGCATTTTCACGCTGCTGCCGGCCGGCGCCAGCGCGCCGGCGGAACATCAGCGTTTCCTCGACGCTTATCGCGCCGCACGTTGGGACGAAGCCGGCGCTGTGCTGGCCCGCTTGCGCGCGGCTTCGCCGACGCCGCTGCAATCCTGCTACGCCGCCTACGAGGCGCGCCTGGCGCGGCTCGCCGACACGCGCGCCGAAGACTGGGACGGCGTTTACGAGTTCGACCGGAAGTGAAACTCAGAGGCGCGCGATCAGCGACAGCGAAACCTGGTCGGCTTCGTATTCGGCGCCCGGATCGTTCGAGTCGTTGTTGCGGTGCTGATAGCGCAAGCGCACGTCGCAGGCGCAGGGCAGCGCATTGGTGAGCATGACGCTCGCATTCGGCGCGATATAGGTGTCATTGCGCGTATCCGGACCGACACTGGTCGAGTGGTAATCGCGTTCGCGCGCGCGCACGCCAGCGCCGACCGAGACGTGGTCGCCCAGGCGATAGCGATATTCCGCATCGACGCCGTACTCGGTGTATTCGCCTGGCGCGTACTCGTCCAAAAAGTCGAAAGCGCTGCCGTCCACGTCGCTCCAGCGCACCCAGGGCACAACCACCATCGTCCCGCGCTCGGAGAGGAATTGCGGCGCCGTAACGCCCGCAATCAGCTCGGCGTACGGGCCGCTATCGGCCGTTGAATCGTCGCTGTAATCGCGCCAGCCGCCGCGCAGGCGCCACCAATAGGAGTGGTTGTCGCCGCGCCCTTCCACCGTGACGCCGAGATTGGCTTCACTGAAATAATAATCGCCATCCAGACTGGAGATCGCCGCGCCCAGCGCCGGCAGCGCCGCCATGTGCGGGCCGACGCGATAAAGCGGGCCGGTTTGCGCGCCGAGATAGGCGTAGTCGAGTTCCTCAATGTCCGGGGTGTGCTCCACTTCGGCATCGACCACAGAGCGCCAACGCCGCCCGCTCACGCCGCGCTCGTCGACTAGCGTTCCACGGGCGAACACCGTCGCCGCTTCCTCTTCGTTCGCGTCGACATTGAGCGGATTGGAATCCCAGCGCACGCCCGCTTCGACGCGGGAGATGGTGTAACCCGGTTCAATAGCGCGGCGAATGCGCTCGTAGCCGCGCCGGGCCTCCTCATTCGCCGGATCGTTGATCAGCACGCGCTCATACGCCACCAAGGCGAGTCGCAATTGTCCGGCGTCCTCCGCGGCGCGCGCGTACCGCAAATTGAGCGCGACATCCTGCGGATTTTGGAGAATTTGCTCGTTGAGATCGCCCAGATCCTGAGCGCGCGCCGCCCCAACCGTCAGCGCCGTGACGCTCGCCGCCAGCAGTAAAGCGCTGCAGAGACTGCCGATCTTTCGCCTAAGCGCCATTCTGAGGTCCCCCGACGCCACGACTTAATGAGGCCCGCTCACTTAAGGCGGTTCGTCCGCGCACTTCAAGCCTTTCCGCGCCGCTGGGGCGTGTCGCGACTGCGGGTAGCCTGCTTTGCACTTCCGGTTGCCAGCGCACGCGGGGGCGCCTAGCATTCAGCCACGCTTCAGCTCGTCTCAGAAAGGATCGGACCCCATGCGCCGATCGATTATCGCCTTCTGCGCCATTTCGACTGTTCTGGCTCTTGGCCCTGCCGCGCTCGCGCAAAGCCAGATCGGCGCAGCCGCGGCCGTGCGCAACCAGGTTTCTGCAACCCAGGGCGGCGACGAGCGCAGCCTCGCAACCGGCGCCGCTGTGCTTCAGAACGACCGTATCCGCACTGGCGAAGACAGCGTCGCGCAATTGTTGTTTGCCGATCAGACGACGCTCAGCGTTGGCGAACGTTCGGAAATCGTGCTCGATCGATTTGTTTACGATCCCAGCCGATCGAGCGGCGACGTGGCCGTCTCATTGACCACCGGTGCGCTACGCTTCGTTTCCGGCCGCCAGGATCCGCGCAGCTATCAAATTCGCACGCCGGTCGCGACCATCGGCGTGCGCGGCACGATCGTCGACTTCTTGCTCATCGGCGGGCGCATGTTTGCGATCCTCGACGAGGGCCGCGCGTCCTTCACGTTGGCGAATGGCCAAGTGATCGAACTCAATCGTCCGGGACAAGCGCTGGAATTCTTCGCCGACGGCACGGTCTCCGATCCGTTCACCTGGCGCGGCCGCTACGAGACGGCGCATGGGACCGCGACTTTCCCGCTGTTCGGCAGCCCGTTCTACGAAACGCCTGGACTGGAGGGCGCCAACAATTCCGACGATCAGACCAACCGCACCGACGAATTGGAGTCGCGCGGCCCGTTCGAGGATATCCCCGATATCGTAGAGCCGCCCACCAATCCGAACGTTCCCCCGGGCGACGGCGGCTGATTTTATGAGCCCTTGGGCACCTCAGATGCGCACCACATTGCGGAGAAGCCGATTCATTCGAGCGAAGTCGAAAATTCACCCGACTCCTGCGCCAACGACGACGTCGAGCTAAGCGCCGTTCGCGCGATAGCGGCCCATCGGTGAACAGACGTTGACCAAATCGAAAGAGGCGGCGCGCCAAGGTCCCCCATCGCGGAGAGACCGATGTTCGCCCGCATTGCGCTGGGGCTTGCTGTTGTAAGTGTCGTTACGCCTGCCGGCGGCGCGTGCGCGGGCGAGGGCGACGCGCTGCGCGGCTTCCTCGAATTTGGGGCAGGTGCAGCGGACGGCGAAGCGAGCTGGCTCGACGAGGGCTTCGGCAAGACGCGATTCAGCGGCGACGAAGACATCGAGAGCGTCGCGCGCGGCATTCTCTTATGGCGACCTCAGCTCAGCTGGAATTTCGACGGCTTCCTCACGCTGCAGGCCGATACGCAGCTTGAGCCCGTGATCGACGTGGTGGAAGCGTACGTGAACTATCGCGGCGGGCCGAGCCGGAGCTGGCGTATCAGCGGCCGCGCCGGGGTGTTCTATCCTCCCATCTCGCTCGAACACGACGGGCCGGCCTGGACCACCACCAACACCGTCACCCCCTCGGCGATCAATTCGTGGATCAGCGAAGAAGTGAAGATCGTCGGCGTCGAGGCGAGCGCGCGCCGTCGTTTCGACACTCAGGAACTGACGGCCACGCTCGCCCTGTTCGGCTACAACGACACCTCCGGCACGCTGCTGTCGCTGCGCGGCTGGGCTCTCGGCGATGTGATGGCGGGCGTCAGCAGCGAGATGGCGCTGCCGCGCCGCAGTTTTGTTACGCAGGAGAGGACGCGCCCTACTTTCGAACTGGACGACCGGATCGGCTATTACGCGCAGCTACAATATCGGCCCACGCACAGCGTCACCACGGACGTGCTCTTCTACGATAATCGAGGCGATCGCATCAGCGATTCCAACGGCCAGACCAATTGGGAAACGCGCTTTCTCAGTTTCGGCGCGCGCATTGCGTTCGACCAGCACACCCGCTTATTGGCCCAGGCCATGTCCGGGCGAACCATATGGGGCGAGCGCACGCCAATGGGCTATTGGGTCGATGTCGATTTCCACGCCGCCTATGCGATGCTCGCGCGAGACATCGGACGCCACCGGCTCGCGGGACGCGTGGACTATTTCGGCATTGGCGACAACAGCTTCACGATCAGCGACAACAACGATGAGGAGGGCTGGGCGGCGACCGCCAGCTATCAGCTCGAACTCAGCCACACCGTCCGTTTGGCCGTCGAAGGCCTGCACGTGTCGAGCGACCGGCCTTCGCGCACCGACCAGGGCCTCGACCCGGAACAAGACCAATCGGTGCTGCAGACATCGCTCAAGCTGTCGTTCTAAGTCGGCGCTGCCGGCGCAAGTTTGATTAACTCAGGATTTATTCCGAGCGCCCAGCATGGGGCCATGATTCTGCGCGCGTGCGCCTTTTGGCTTGCACTGGCCGCAAGCGCCTTCGCCGCGGACCTGCGTGTGGAGGTCACCGGCGGGGATGGCCGTCATGTACGCGACGCAGTCGTGACCGTTCACCTTGCGCAACGACATTCCGGACCGATCCGCTTTTCCTGGCCGATGCGCATTGCCCAGCAGAACATGCAGTTCGAACCGTTCGTGCTGATCGCGCCCGCTGGCGCGAGCGTCGCTTTTCCGAACCTCGACGACGTGCGTCACCAGGTCTATTCCTTCTCGGAAGCGGGCCCGTTCGAACTCAGACTCTACGGCCACGACGAGACCCGTTCGGTCACGTTTCGAAACGTTGGCGTGATCTCGATCGGCTGCAATATCCACGATCAGATGTCGGCATTCATCTACGTGGTCGATACCCCGTATGCGATGAAAACCGGCGCGGACGGGATAGCCGTGCTGCAGAACCTCCCGGCCGGCGCGGCGATCGTGCGGGTTTGGCACCCCTATTTGCGCGCAGCCGGCAACCGTGTGGAGCGCAGCATCACGCTCGGCTCTGCGAATGCGGCGCAAAGGTTCGATGTCAGGTTGCGCCCCCCGCCCGATCACGCGCGCGGTTACTAGCATGATGGGCCTGCGCCGGCTGCGCGCCAAGCTGGCGCTGCTTTATGCGGGCCTCTTCTGCCTGGCTCTGCTGCTCATAGGCGCCATCGCCTATGCGGTTATCGCCGGCAACGCGCAGCGCATAGTGCGCGAAGAACTGGCGGCTACGGGCGTTGTTTTCGATCGCTTATGGGAGCTACGCTTCGACGACTTGCGGAATGGCGCGCGCCTCGCCTCACGCGACTACGGCTTCCGCGAGGCTGTTGCGACCCAGGACCCCGCAACCATCGGTTCGGCGCTGGATAATCTCGGAAACCGGCTCGGCGCCGACCTCGTGTTCCTTGTGCAGCCGAATGGGCGGATTATCGCTTCGCAAGCTATCGGCGCCAGCGTCTCGCGCGGTCTGCAGGCCGCGCTCGCAGACGAAGACGCACCGTTCGGCGTGCTGCGGGTCGGCGACGGGCTGCACCAGGCTGTGACCATGCCCGTCTTCGCACCCAATCTCCTTGGCTGGATCGTTGTGGGCGAACGGCTGGACGATGCAGAAATGCAGGCTTTGGAGGGCCTTGCGGCGATCCCCCTGCACGCGCAAATCGTCGCGCGCACGCCGGACGGCGGCTGGGACTTGTCTGCGCGCGAGGATGCAATCCAGCTGCGCCAGTTCATCGATCGCGCATTACAGGACGGTTCTGTCGCTTCGTTGCGAGACGCTCAAGGCGAAGCGATCGCGTTGGCTAAGCCGCTGCAATCGCTCGACGGCGCATCGGCGGTTCTGCTGCTGCGCTATCCGGCGGCGGCCGCGATGGCTCCCTATCAGACTCTCTTCTCCAGCTTGATCGCGATCGGCGCGGTCGGCATCGTGCTGCTTATCGCCGGCTCCTGGTTGCTCGCCAGCGGCATCACGCGGCCTCTCTCTTCGCTCTCGACGGCCGCTCGCCAATTGCAGCAGGGCATCTATGAGCCGGTCACCGTGAACACGCAGGACGAATTGTCCGAGCTGGCGGACAGCTTCAACGCCATGACCGGGGCGTTGCGCGACCGCGAACGGAAGATCATGCATCTGGCGTTTCACGATGCCGAGACGCGCCTGCCCAATCGCCTCGCACTCGAGCGACGCCTGTCGGCGACGCCGCCAACAGGTGTCTATCTCGCCGTGTTCGGCGTCGACCGGTTCGCCCAGATTCGCGCCGCCATCGGCTACGCGCACGCCGAGACCCTGATCAAGCGCCTTGGCGGACGGCTTGCGCAGCTCATCCCCAACAAGCTGATGGCGCGCCTCTCCAGCGATACCTTGGCCATCGCCTATGTCGCGAAGAACGACGACGACGCCGCGCAGCGGGCCGGAGCGCTGGTCGCGGGTCTCGAACAGCCGCTCGCGATCGACAAACAGGTCATCGATATCAGCGCCACTGTCGGTGTGGCCCAGCCCAGAACCCCCGGATCGCCGCCGTCCGACATGATCCGGCGCGGCAGCATTGCGCTCGACCAAGCGCGCAGCGCTCGCACCAAGCTCGCTCTGTTCGACGAAGCAGCGTACGGCAATCCCGCGCTCAACCTTTCCTTGATGGGCGAAATGCTGAGCGGTTTGGAAGGCGGCGCGATCTATCTCGTGCATCAGCCAAAACTCAATCTGCGCGCCCAGCGCGTCGCGAGCGTGGAGACGCTGGTGCGGTGGCGCCACCCCTCGCGCGGCATGATACCGCCCGATTTGTTCGTGCCGATGGCTGAGGAAACCGGGCAGATCCGCGCGCTGACGGAGTGGGTGCTGCAAAAGACGCTCGAAGAGCAGTCGCAGCTCGCAAACGCCGGTTGGAAGCTCAGCTTTTCGGTCAACATTTCCGGTCGGCTGCTTGGCGACGAGGCGTTCGCACGAATGGCCATCGAAGCCGTCGCCAGCGCCAGTGGGCCGATCTGCTTCGAGATCACCGAAACAGCGGTGATTGATCACCCGACTCTGGCGTTGCGGCACATTGATATGTTCGCCGCCCGCGGCATCAGCATTTCGATCGACGATTACGGCTCCGGTCTTTCATCCCTGGCATATCTGCGTCAGCTGCCGGCGCACGAGCTGAAGATCGACAAGATGTTTATCGAGAACCTGACGCGGGAGCGACGCGACGCGCTGCTGGTGCGCTCCTCGATCGACCTTGCGCACGGGCTGGGCATGACGGTGACAGCTGAGGGCGTGGAGCAACACGCCGCGCTTGCGCTGCTGGCCTCGATGGGATGCGACACCGCCCAGGGCTACGCGATCGCGCGTCCCACGCCGATCACGGAGCTGGCCGCCGTACTCGAGCAGATCGGCGCAGCTGGAGCTGCGGCTTTGTCGGCGGACGATCAGCGTGCTGCGGCAGCACTCGCGGGAAAGTCGCTGAACACGCCGTCGACGCCGGCCGCGTAGAAAGCGCCGAGCTCGGCGGCGAGATCGCCATGCTGGCGCAGGTAGTCCGGCGCATCGGGATCGCCGCGCCGGAGCTCGGCAGGCAGAAAATAGTTCTCCGCCCTGAACGTCCAGGCGTGCACCAGCAGATGCGCAGCATGCGCGCGCGGCGCCAGATCGGTCGGCGCAAGCGAACCGCCCATAGCATCGCGCGGGACGATCAGCGTTTTCTCTGGTCCGATCGCGCGCGCATACTCGGCAATCTCCCGCAAGCCTTCATCGCGCAACATCTCGGCATAGCTGAGTTCGGGCCGGTCCCATGGTCCGCCCTGCGCCGCGATCAGTTGTACGCAAGTCCAGCGGATTGACGACATTTCCGCCAGCTGGCGCAACGGCCGGGTTTCGAAACATTGCACGAATATGCGGTCGGCCGTCGCCTGGCCGCCGGCTTCGCGCACGACCTCGATGAAGGCCGGGACCGGGTCCAGCCCGCGCTCGCGCAAAAACGTCGGATGTTTGAGCTCCGGGTACACGCCGACGCCGGACTCGCGCGCCAAGGCCAGCACTTCGGCGAAGGTTGGGATCTGCCCCTGCCCATCGAACGCGGCGTTCGCGGGGCGCAATTGCGGCAGGCGTTCCCGGCAGCGCAGCGTCTTCAGTTCGGCAAGCGTAAAGTCCTCGACAAACCAGCCCTGCGCTGAAACGCCGTCGATCTGCTGCGCCCGGCGACGCGCGGCGAACTCGGGCCGATCGACAACATCGGTGGTGCCGGAGATCTCGTTTTCATGGCGGCAGACCAGAACGCCGTCGCGCGTCATAACCAGGTCCGGTTCGATGAAATCTGCGCCTTGCGCTACGGCCAGGCGGTACGACGCGATCGTGTGCTCGGGCCGTTCGCCGCTCGCGCCCCGATGAGCGATCACGATGGGCCGCTTCGCATCTGACTGGTTCATGCCAGCGCACCCTGCCAACACCGCCGGCCC
Organism: uncultured Terricaulis sp.; assembly: GCA_964540785.1. Classification (GTDB taxonomy): domain Bacteria; phylum Pseudomonadota; class Alphaproteobacteria; order Caulobacterales; family Aquidulcibacteraceae; genus Vitreimonas. The sequence goes on along the minus strand of CAZIOD010000098.1, from coordinate 764 downwards.
CAGCAACAAGTCGCGACGCCTCACACGCGTTCACCTTGCGGCGCGAGACGGGTCATGATGAGACCGGTGAACACCATCGCCGCGGCGTAGATCATGGCCAGCCCGCCATAGACGCCGTCCAGTCCCGCATCGAGATTTGGGAAGATCATCGCAAACTCGTGCGTCAGCACCGCGTTCAGCAGCAGGCTGGGAAACGCCAGCGACACCGCCGCTTCGCCCTCATCGCCGCGCGCGGTCCCGACCAGCCGGACGCCGACGAAAGTGAGCGTCACGCCTACGACGATGACCACGCCGAACAAGGCGAGCGGCGGGGCCACCCCTGGATTGAAGAACATCTGCCCGGCGAAACGGAAGATTGCGGCGTTCACCAGCCACAACACGAAGCCCAGCCCCATCGCGCGCAATATCATGTTCGCTCCTTGGAATCCGCTGACGTGCGGCCCGGCTTATGACTTCAGCAGCTCGCGCGAAACGATCACGCGCATAATCTCGTTCGTGCCTTCCAGAATGCGGTGTACGCGCAGGTCGCGTACGATGCGCTCCACCTCATAGTCCGCCAGATAGCCATAGCCGCCGTGCAGCTGCAACGCCTGGTCGGCGACCTTGAACGCGGTGTCGGTGACGAAACGCTTGGCCATGGCGCAATACTTGGTCGCATCCAGCGCTTTCGCGTCCAGCTTCCTGGCCGCCTGGTGCAGGAGCGCGCGCGAGGCGGCGAGGTCGGTCTCCATATCCGCGAGCACGAATTGCGTGTTCTGGAAGTC
>CAZIOD010000097.1:0-10558 GCA_964540785.1 uncultured Terricaulis sp. | reverse complement strand
CCGTGGTAGGGAACTCGCGGAGACACCCATGACGACCGCCCAGGGCGGCCAGCAAACGCTTGGCAAAATCCTCTTCTATCGCCAGCTGGAGCCGCTCTCGATCGAGAAGCACCGCTCACTCGGCGTGAGTTCGGTCAGCAATCCATTTTCGTTTCTGGCTGAAACGCATCTGGTGCCGTTGACCGTGGACGAGTTCGGGCTTGCGGCCGTCTGCTACCCGATCATCTTCGACACCCAAACCAAAACCCCGCTCGCGGTCATGGGGCTGCGGCCCGGGATGAACGTGTTTCTCGGCGCCGACGGCTCGCTTGACCCGGAAGTGTATTTGCCGGCGTTCGCGCGGCGGTATCCATTTCTGCCGATCATCGCTGGCGGGGATCAGAAACCGCAGGAAGGCGGACAGGACGGCGACCGTGTGCTGGTGTGCATCGATCGTGCGGCCAAAATGCTCTCCAACACGCCGGAATTGCCGTTCTTCGAAGGCGACCAGCCCTCGCGCTACACCCAGGACGCGATCCAGTTCTGCAAGGAGTTCGACGCGCTCGGGCGGCGCACCCAGGAATTCGTCAAACTGATGGATGAACACAATCTGTTCGAACTGACGCCGCTGGCGCTGCCGCGCGCAAAACCGGACGGCACCCCGGACGAACCGGCGAAGATCGGCGAATATCTGCGCATCTCCGAGCAGAAGCTGAACGCCCTGCCGAAGGACACTTATATCGAACTGCGCGACAGGGGCGTTTCGGCGGTCATGCACGCGCACCTGCTGTCGCTGGGGCTGTGGCCGAAGATCCTGTCGCGCGCCGCGCGCATTCAGGCTTCGACCCCGCTCAGCAACTGAGCCGCAAGCGGTTACGCACTGGAAAGCGCCTTTCCCGAGCGGGAGGGGCGCTTTCGTTTGTGCCGCATTGGCGCGAGCCGGTTCGGGACGGTATGGCGTTCGCCATGCGCACGCTCCTCGCCCTTGCTGCGATACTCCTGGCGTTTTCGTTCGTCGCGCCGGCGGACGCACAATTGCCCGGACCGCGGCGGGTGGAGGTCTCGCTGCATGCCTCGCGCGCTGCCATTGCGCCGGGCGAGACATTCACGATGGTGCTGCGCCAGCGCATCGCCGAAGGCTGGCATACGTATTGGCGCAATCCGGGCGCAGCAGGCGAACCGACCGACATTGCCTGGACATTGCCTCCGGGTTTCGCCGCCGGTCCGATCCAGTGGCCGACGCCCGAGCCGCTGTCCGCACTCGGTCTGGTCAATTACGGCTACTCGAACGAAGTCTTGCTGCCCGTTGAAATGCGCGCGAGCCAAAGCGCACGCCCGGGCGATGCGGCCCAATTCACGGCGAACGTCTATCTTGTCGTTTGCTCTGAAGAAATTTGCGTGCCCGAAGAGAGCGTTCTGTCATTCTCTGTGCCGATCGCCGCGCAGGGACGCGATCATCCGCAATGGGCGCCGCGCATCACCGAAGCGCTCGCCAATCTGCCTGGCCGCGCTGACGAGCTCGCCGTGCGCATCACTACCGGCGCGCGGCCCATCCTTAGCGTCGCCGCGCCGGGCGCGCGTGAGCCGTACTTTTTTGCATTTGACCGCGATGTCATCGATTACGGTGAGGACCAGAGCGCAAGCAGCGGACCGGAGGGATTCAGCATCGCGCTGCCGCCGGGTGTCGAACCGATCGGCGACGCGCCGTTGGAAGGCTTGCTGACATACGTCGACGCCAACGGCGCAAGGCGGGCGGTGGAGATCGCCGCCGAGCCTGGGGCGGTGCTGCCGGGAACATCCGGCGTTCAATATGCGCGCGCCGCCACATTGGATACGGCCTCATTCCTCGCCGCAATCGCGCTCGCGTTCCTAGGCGGTCTCATACTCAACGTCATGCCCTGTGTCCTGCCGGTGCTGTCGGTAAAGGGGCTGTCGCTCGCAGGCGGCGTACAAACGGGACAAGTGCGCCGGCACGGCGCGCTCTACTTCGCCGGCGTGATGGCGACCTTCCTGATACTGGCCATGGTGCTGATCGCGTTACGCAGTGCGGGCGAGGCGGTGGGCTGGGGCTTCCAGCTGCAGACGCCCTGGGTGACGGCGGCGCTGGCGCTGCTCTTCTTTGCGATCGGCCTCAACCTGCTCGGCGTGTTCGAAATCGGCGGCGGCTTGCAGAGCGCGGGCGCCGGTCTCACGGCGCGCGGCGGCGATGCCGGCGCCTTCTTCACCGGCGCTCTGGCGGTGATTGCGGCAACGCCGTGCACCGCGCCCTTCATGGCCAGCGCCATCGGCGTTGCGATCTCCCAATCGGCGGCAACCACTTTGCTGATTTTCGCGGCGCTGGCCCTGGGCTTCGCCTTGCCGCTGACCATGCTGCATTACGCGCCGGGTCTGCAGCGTCTCATCCCTAAGCCCGGGCCGTGGATGGAGCGCGCCAAGAATGTCTTGGCGTTTCCCATGTTCGGCGCCGCTGTTTGGCTAACCTGGATACTTGCCGAACAGAGCGGCCCGATGGGCGTGCTCGCGCTGCTTAGCCTGGCCGCAGCGATCGCCTTCGTCTTGTTCGTCGCGCGTTGGGGCCGCGGCTGGCTGATCGCCAGCGCGATCGTCCTGGCCTTGACCGGCGCGTTCAGCTGGCGGCCGCTGCTCGGCGTAGAGAGGCAAGCCATATTGGTCTCCGAACCGTGGAGTCCGGCGCGCGTGAACGAGCTGCGAAGCGAGGGGCGCAGCGTCTTCGTCAACTTCACTGCGGCGTGGTGCGTGACCTGCAAGGTCAATGAGCGCGTTGCCTTCACGCCGGCCGTGGCGCGTGCGTTCGAAGCGGCGGGCATTGCCTATCTCGAAGCGGACTGGACCAATCGCGACGAAACGATTGCTTCGGCGCTGGCCGAGCATGGACGCGCGGGCGTGCCGCTTTATCTTTACTATCCGACGAACGGCGAGGCGCGGGTCTTGCCGCAGCTTCTGACCGAGGGTCTAATCCTGGGCGCGATCGAAGGAGAGCCACAATGACGGGCATGACCAAGCGCAATCTGATCCTCGGCGCGGGCGTGGTGCTGGCGGCTGGGGTCGGCGGCGCCGCGGTGCTCTTGAATAGCGGGCCGGCCCTCGCTTCGATTCAAACCGGCGCACGGGCGCCGGCATTCACTGCCCCCGACGCAAACGGCGCCACCCGCACGCTTTCTGAATTTAGCGGCCGCGTCGTGGTGCTCGAATGGACCAATCACGGCTGCCCTTACGTACGCAAACACTATGACAGCGGCAACATGCAAGCGCTGCAGCGCCAGGCGACGGCGGATGGGATTGTCTGGCTGCAGGTGATCACGTCCCCGCCAGGCGAGCAGGGCTATCTGGACGGTCCTGGCGCGCTTGCGCGCGTGCGCACCGATAACGCCGCGCCAACCGCGACGCTGCTCGATCCGACGGGCGCCATGGGCCGCGCGTATGGCGCGCGCAACACGCCGCAGATGTTCATTATCGGTCCGGACGGGGTGTTGCTCTATCAAGGGGCGATTGACGATCGCCCGTCCGCGCGGCCAGCTTCGCTCGAAGGCGCGACCAATTATGTGAGTGCTGCGCTTGCGGACATCGCTGCGGGCCGCCCCGTGCAAGTGGCCGAGACAACGCCCTATGGGTGTTCGGTGAAGTATGCCTGATTAGCGCGCGGGCGGTGAGGCCGGGCCTCAGCGCGCCGCGACGTGATCTTCCGCCGCGGCATCTGCAGCCGCTGCCGCGGCCATCGGCGCGATCAGGATCGCATCGTCCAGCAGCACACGCAGATTGGTGAAGGCCGCCGCACGGTCGGCTTGGGTGTCCGCCGCACGCAATTCGGCGGCGCGTTCGCGCGCATCTTCGGCAATGCCGTGGAATATGCAGGGCAGGTCCTGCTCGACGCCGGCTTCGCGCAGGGCCACGGAAAGCCGTTCGGCGTCGCCGGAAAATTCCTGAATCTCCGCAAGAAAGCCTGGCGTGACTTCCGTTTGGATGGTGAGCGCGCGCGCCCCGCGCTCCACGTCGCTGGCGAGGGTAGGCAGCTCGGCCAGCGTGACCGTCAGCATCAAAACGGCACAGGTGAGCATCGACTGGCTTCCTTCCCCGATGAGTTGAACGGGTTGCAGCAAGAGCGGCGCCGGGGCGCCGTTCCAGGGACGCTCGCTTCGGCGCATGGTTTACGCTAGGTCTCGGCGCTTCTTTTTGAGTCCGCCATGTCCCGCACCGTAACGCTCGACGAACACAGCAAAATCTCGCTCGCCGACATCGAGGATGTCGCTTACGGCCGCGCCAAGGTGGGGCTGGCGGCGAGCGCGCACGCGCGGTTAACCGCGTTCCGCGCCGCGGCGGAGCGCGAGATCGCGGCGAATCCGGACAAGCGCGTTTACGGACTCAACACGGGCTTTGGCAGCAATTATCGCGACTATGTCAGCCCCGAGGATCTGAAGCGCCTACAGCGCAACCTGATCGTGTCGCATTGCGCGGGCGTGGGGCCGTACGCGCCGGCGCCGGTGGCGCGCGTGACCACGTTCCTGCGCGCAGTCTCGCTCGCACGCGGCCATAGCGTAGTGCGGCCAGTGGTGGTTGAAACGCTAATCTCGATGCTGAACGAGGGCGTGACGCCGGCCATACCGCGTCAGGGCAGCGTGTCGGCCAGCGGCGATCTTGCGCCGCTGTCGCATGTCGCCGCGGTGGTGATCGGCGAGGGGCGCGTGATGGCAGAGGAAGGCGCGATTGAAACCGCGCGTTTCCTAAACGGCCGGAAGAGCGCGTTTGCGCCCATCGAACTGGAGATGAAAGAGGGGCTCGCGCTTAATAATGGGTGTCAGTACGCCAATGCCTGGGGCGCGCTCGCTACGGCCGCGATGCAGCGCCTAATCGAGGCGGCGGCGGTGTCGACAGCCATGCATGTGCAGGCCATGCGCGGCGCGGGCCGTCCGTTCCGCGAGGATTTGCATAGCCTGCGTGCGCATGGCGGCTCACAGAACGTCGCGCGCTGGATTTTCGCGCTGCTCGACGGGTACGGATTGCAGGACGTCAGCACCGACGTGAAGCACGACTTCGACGGGCAGATTCAAGATCCCTACAATCTGCGCTGCGCCGCGCAGGTGTTGGGGCCGTGTCTCGACCTCATCAAGCGCGCCGAAGCCACCATGGTGACAGAAGCGCAAAGCGTCACCGACAATCCGATCGATCTGAATATTTCGGCCGAGACATACGATCTCGACCTCATCACGTCTGGAGGACACTTTCACGGCATGCCGGTCGCGGTCGATGCATACGGGCTGCTGCAGGCGGCCGGCATCATGGCGCGGCTTTCCAATTTGCGCTGCGCGCGCATCGTCGACCAAAAGCGCAACAAGGGCCTGGGGCCGCAGATGCGTGGGCCGAATCCATCTCCCTCGCAATCGGGATTGATGATCGCCGAATACACCACGGCCGGGCTGTGCAACGATATCTGGGCCTTGGCGATGCCCTCGCACCTGATGTCGCTGTCGACCGATTCAGGTCAGGAGGATCACGTCAGCATGGCCGCCGGGGTGGCGATGCGCGCGCACGACGCTGCAGAGCGCCTGGCGCGCGTCATCGCGATCGAGATGGCGTTCGCCTCCCAGGCCGAACACGTCCGCGCGAACAAGCCGGACGAAAAGCCGATCGCGCTTGGCGCCCGCACGCAACGTGCGATAGAGAAAGTCCGCGAGGTTTTCCCCTTGGTGGGCGAAGACCGGGAACTGAGTTCGGATATCGAGAAGTTGGCGGAAAAGGTGCTTTCCGGCGAGATCGTTCAGGCGACGGATTTCAAGTTCGAGCGACATTGACGCTCGTCCCTCGCGCGCATGCGCCCGTTCGCACCCGTTACGCCCAAACCTGAACTCTGAAAGTCTCGCCATGAGCAGCAAGGAAAATCTCGTCGCCGCCGAAAAACCGCGCGGCTTTATCGATCGCCTGGGGGATGCGGCCGGCGCGGAAGAGCGCGTGGTCGCCGCTGTCGGGCAAGTTTACGAGAAATGGGGCTTCGAGCGGCTCGAAACGCCCGCGTTCGAGTACACCGAAGCGCTTGGCAAGTTCCTGCCGGATCAGGACCGGCCCAACGAAGGCGTGTTTTCGCTGCGGGACGATGAGCGGTGGCTCTCGCTGCGCTACGATCTGACCGCACCGCTCGCGCGCTTCGCCGCAGAAGAGCGTCAATCGCTGCCGAAACCTTTCAGGCGCTGGCAGGCGGGCCCGGTCTGGCGCAACGAAAAGCCGGGGCCCGGCAAATATCGCCAATTCATGCAGTGCGACGCCGATACGGTTGGCGCTGCCGATCCGGCGGCCGACGCCGAAATGGTGGCGATGGCTTGCGAAGCCTATGAAGCGATCGGCTTGCCGCGCGATGCATTCGTGTTGAAGATCAATTCGCGCCGGCTTCTCAATGGCGTGCTGGAGAGATTAGGGCTGTCCGGAGAGGGGAGCGACGCCAAGCGGCTCACCGTCATGCGCGCCATCGACAAGCTCGAGCGCGTCGGCATCGAAGGCGTCGCGGCGTTGCTCGGCAAAGGGCGCAAGGACGAGTCCGGCGATTTCACCAAAGGCGCAGAACTCGAGCCCAAGGCGATCGAGACCGTCCTCGCCTTCGTTCGCGTTGCAGAAACTTCGCGCGCCGGCGCTCTGGAGGCGCTCTCCCGCCTGATCGGCGATACCGAAGAAGGGCGCGTTGGAATAGCGGAGCTGACGCGGATCGACGCCGTGCTGAACGCGCTCGGCGTTGGAGACGATCGCGCGCAGTTCGATCCTTCGATCGTGCGCGGACTTGAATACTACACCGGCGCGGTGTTCGAAGCGCAGCTGCAGGCGATCGGCGGCGGGGGCGCGCTCGGCTCGATCGGCGGCGGTGGGCGTTATGACGATCTCGTCGCGCGTTTCACCGGCGAGCGCGTGCCGGCGACTGGATTTTCCATTGGCGTCAGCCGGCTGGTCGCGGCGCAGGAACGGCTGGGGCTGGGCCGTGAGTTCGTCACGCCGGCGCCCGTCATTGTGCTGACGCTCGATCGCGAGCGCGTGGGCGATTATTTCGCAATCGCCAGCGAATTGCGCGCCGCAGGCGTTCGCGCTGAGGTTTATCTCGGCGAAGGCGGGATGAAGGCGCAGTTGAAATACGCGGACAAACGCGGCGCCGCGGTCGCGGTCATTCAGGGCGGCGATGAACTGGCGAAAGGCGTCGTTACTTTGAAAGACCTGAAGCTGGGCGCGCGAATCGCCGCCGGCCTTGGCGAAGATCGCGACGCGTACGCCAAAGCGCGCGAACAGGTGCAGCGTGAAGCGCCGCGCGCGGAGGTGGTTACCGCAGTGCAGCAAATGCTCGCGCAGTAGGAGATTGCGCCGCGCGTGTCGCGCCGGCGCCACAATCGGCGCTTGACCGCGCGCGCTCTCCTGTTCAGTTTCGGACTTGGCCGTCGGCGTCGCGGGCGGTCGCGTTTCGGGGAGGAGACGCCTTAGAATTTGCGACGCGAGGACGGCCGCGCCCCTTGGGGAGCGCGGCCGTTTCTTCTTCAGCGTTTCGGACGCCCGGGCATATCGCCCGGCGGATCTATGTTTTCCAGCACGCCTGCGTGCTCGGCCAGTTCTTCCTGCGGCCCGAGCGTGCGGTGATCGGCGCTGGGCGCGCCGGCGGAGAAGAGATAAAGCACAGCCAGGCCGATGACCGCAGAGATCAGCGAACCGCCCAACACGCCAAAGCGCACCGGCGTCGCGAGATCGCCCGTGCCGAATGCGAGATTGCCGATGAACAGGCTCATGGTGAAGCCGATGCCGGCGAGCATGGTCATGCCGAGCATCTGACCGACCGATCCGGGCACGCGCTGCTTCAGCGCAGCGCTTGTGAGGTACGAGGCGAGCATGATGCCGAGCGGCTTGCCGAACACGAGACCAAGGCCTGCGCCCAACGCGATCGGGTGCAGCAAGGTCTCGGCGCCAGCCCCGGCGAGTATCACGCCGGCATTGGCGAGCGCGAAGATCGGCATGATGGCGAACTGCACCCAATATTTCAGCGCATGCTCGGCTTCAATCAGCGGCGAGCGGCCGTCGGGGCGGCGCATTGGAATGGTCATGGCCGTGAGCACGCCGGCGATCGTGGCGTGCACGCCGGAAAGCAGCATGAAGCCCCAGAGCACCAATCCGAGAATCCAGAAGGGCAGCAGCACTTTCACGCCAGCCCTGTTCATCAGCAGCATGGCGCCGAACGTGAGCGCGGCCCCGCCGAGCGCCCAGCCGGTGAGGTGGGTTGAATAGAAAAGCGCAATAACGAGAATGGCGCCGAGGTCATCGATGATCGCAAGCGCCAGCAAGAAGATGCGCAGGCCGCCGGGCACACGGCTTCCGAGCAGCGACAATACGCCGACGGCAAAGGCAATGTCGGTGGCCGAGGGGATGGCCCAACCGCGCAAATATTCGGGATGACTGAGGTTGAAGGCGACGTAGATCAGAGCCGGCGCCGCCATGCCGCCCAGCGCGCCGGCCATTGGCAGCGCCGCCTCGCGCGGATTCTGAAACGGGCCCTCGACGGTTTCACGTTTCAGTTCAAGCCCAACGAACAAGAAGAAGATCACCATCAGCGCGTCGTTGATGACGAGGTGCAGATTCAGTGGGTGAGCAGCCGCGCCCACGCCGACGCTGAGGCCGGCGATCTGGTCCTCGAGCAGGCTGTGGAAGACATCGCCGGTCGGTCCGTTCATCAGAATAAACGATAGAATCGCCGCGGCGATCAGCACCATCCCGGGCGCGGTGTCGCGATCCCACCAGCGGCTTGCTTTCGTCGACGCCATGATTCGTTCTTCCGTGCGCGAAACCTAAGGGACGAGAAGTGCGCTGCAAAGAAAGGCAGGCGCGGCAGACGCCGCAGCGTCAGTGTTCAAAGTGCGGCGGCGCACGCGCGGGCGGGGTGTCGAGCGCGGGGGCGTTGGCCAGGGTGGCGGCGCTTTCGGGCGCTTGCAGTATGAGCAGGGCAAACAGGCGTTCGTCGACGCAGACTTTTTCGTCAGTACATACAGAGCGGATCCGCACGCCGCCGGCGACGCCCGTGAGCCGATAGGGGACAAGCGCGACGGCGTTGTCGACATTGCCGCCGACAGCGAGGATGAGCGCGGCGGGACGGTCGATCGCGACGACGAGATCGCAATGCATGCCCGCTTCGCTGTCCGGGTAAGAGCGGCGCGCGGCCAGATCGGTGCGATAGCCGCGGCTCGAGCACAGAAGATCGCCGACACGCGGCGCGATATCAGGTGCGTGCGCATGATAAGGGTGCGAGGGACCTTCGTCGGCGGCGGCGATGGCGGCGTCGACATAATCGCGATGCGCCCAAGAGCGGCGGAAGTCGGTGACGCCGCCCTCGCACATGAGCCAGGAGATGAAGGCCCCCGACCACGGCGTCTGCCAGCCCGGATTGGCGCGATACTCGCCGGCCGCGCGCGCCCAGCGCGCGTTCGCGGTTGCGATCTCGTAGGCGCCGGCGTCGGACACGCCGCTGCTGGCCACCCCGGAAAGCGCCGCCCAATAGCCGCCGATGGTCTGCAACATGAGCGGATCACGTTCGGCGTAGGGCGCATCGTGTGGACGCGTCAGTTCTGCAAACACCTTGTACAGCAGGTCCGCATCGGCGCGCGGCGCGAGCGGATAGCCGAAACGCGCCCATTCCTCCACGGCGAGGTCGACCAGCCGCTGGCGCAAATCGCCGTGAGATGCGGGCGCGCAGGTCTGTTCGCGTCGCGGGGTGTAGGTTGGGTATTGCAGGCCGTTGGCGTGATGGCGGAACACAAGCTCGCCGCGCGCCAACGGCGTGGGCGTCATGTCTGCCTGCGCAGCACAGGCGCTGAGCAGGGCGGCGAACAGGACGGCGAACGGCCTCATCGGTCCTTGGTGACCCGCGTTGGACATGGGGGCAATAGGCGGGCAGTTGCTCCTTCCCCTGGCAGGCGCGCGAGGGGGCGCGCTAACTGAAAAAATTGCAGGCCGAGTGTAGAGAGCCGAGAGAGAGGTTCGTCGTCCCGGGGAGCGTCAAGCTCGAAGGAGGAGGCAGACGATGCGCGTGATGGTGTTCTCAAAGGTCGATGAATCCCAGCCGATGACGCCAACGCCGGAAGCGGTGGAAGCGTTCGCGGCGATGGACCGGTTCATGGAGGAGATGGTCGCGGCCGGCGTCTTCGTGGCGGCGGCCGGACTCAAACCCACGGCCCAATCCAAGCGCCTCGTGTTCGACGGTCGCGGCAATGCGGCGGTGATCGACGGGCCGTTCACCGAGACCAAGGAAGTGATCGCCGGCTTCTCGATCTGGGAGGTGAAGGACATGGACGAGGCGCTGGCCTGGGCAAAGCGCGCGCCGGCGCACATGGCGGGCTCGATGGAGATACGCCCGTTCATGGAAGCCGCGGATTTGGCTGACTTCGTCACGCCGGAGGATTTGGCCGCGCCGCGCGATGGAGAGCGCGGCAAGCTCGGCGTGGCGTAGGGCGCCAACAAAAAGGGCGGAGCCGGAGCTCCGCCCTTGATGCAGTGTTGGTCGAATGGACCCGGTGGCGATTATCGCCATCCGGGGCGATCGGCCGTGGCCGATCAG
>CAZIOD010000096.1:0-10598 GCA_964540785.1 uncultured Terricaulis sp. | reverse complement strand
GCGCGCGCGACCCGCAGAACAGCGACTGGGCGCGCGATGTTTCGGTCAGCTACGATCGGCTCGGCGACGTGGCGGTGCGCGAAGGCGATCTGCCCGCCGCGCGCAAGGCCTACGAGGACAGCCTCGCCATTGCCAAGGAATTGCGCGCGCGCGACCCGCAGAACAGCGACTGGGCGCGCGATCTGGCGATGAGCGAGTTGAGGCTAGGAGATGTTTCCGAGAAAGCCGGCGACAGGGTTGCTGCGGCGGCACATTATCGTGCAGCGCTGGAACAGGCGCAGGCCTTGGCGGCGCGCGCGCCGACCAACGCCGATCTGGCGAACGACGTGAAATGGTTGACCGAGGCGCTGGCGCGGGTGTCGGCGTAGCGGTTGCGGCTCGTGCAGCTTGTCCTGCGTAGGATGGCGACTCTCCTTTCCCGCAAGGGGGGCGGGGAGGCGCTTGGTCTTCGCGCGCAGGCGATCGGCCGCTTCGGCGCTACGCCGCGGCGCGGGCTTCGGCCTGGATGCGGCTCATCATGGAGAACAGGCCGTTGGAGCGCTGTTGGGTGAGCGCGTCCTTGAGGCCGAGCCGTTCGAACAGCGCATAGGGATCGATGGCGAGAATTTCTTGCGCCGTGCGCCCGGAGAAGACGCGCAGCAGCATGGCGATTTCACCGCGCACCAGGTGTGCGTCGGAATCGCCGCGGAAATAGAGCTTTTCCGGCGCCTCGGGACGGCGTTCGGAGACCAGCCAGACCTGGCTGACGCAGCCGCGGACGCGCGTCGCCTCGGTGCGCTCTTCCTCGCGCAGCGGCTCGAGCTGACGGCCGAGTTCGATCACATAAGCGATGCGCTCCTCCCAATCGGGGAGGAGCGAGAACTCATCGCTCAGCTCTTGGATGGCGTGTTCCGGTCCGCTCATGTCGACTGGCGCATAGCCAATAGTGTGGGGCGTGTCTGCCCCCTTCGCTACTCACTATGCGCCAATCGCCGGTTCGGTGCGGTTACTCGCTGCCGGCGCGGCCCGTGATGGGCGTCATCACCGCCGCGGCGTCCGGCGTTGCGACATTGCCGATGCACTGACCGATGTCGCGCAGGCCGTGCTCGCCGAGACAGAAGGCGTTCTCATACCGGAAGCGCGCCGCCGACATGCACTGATAAAGCTGCAGCTGGGCCATCTCGAAGCAATCGCGCGAGCGCGGGTCGTTGATGAGGCGGCTGACGGCGCTTTGGTGGGTGTCGACCGCGTCGAGAGCGCGCAGCGCCGCAACCGCGGCCATGCGATCGAGCGCTTCCCCGCGCGTGGCGTTGACGCGATAGGTGGCGCTCGGCGTGGCGGCGACTTCCACCACTTCGGCGTTGCCCTGCACGGCGTCCCAGAAGCGACGGCCGCCGTAAGCAGTCGGGTCGCTGGCGGGCTGCACGCTGAGCGCGGTTACCGTAAGGCGCGGCGCCCAGGTGGCGGGCACCGCATCGTCAGGCGAGCCCTCGCGGCCGAGCGAGCGAACACGCTGCACGCGAGCGGCTTGCTGCGGCGCCACCGAACGCGCCCAGCGCTGACGCTGCAGCGCGTACGCCAGTTCCTGATACCTGTCGGCGACGGCGACGATGCGCGCGGCGTCTGCATTGGCGGAGTCGAGCAGCATGCGGGTCGCTTCCTGGCCGCCGCGCAGCCCGCGCGCGTAGGATGGATCGACGGTGACCGCCCAGATCACGGCGTCGCGGCCGTAATAATCGGCGGCGTCGCGCACCCCTTGCACGAAGGCTGGCGATTGGGTGGCGATGGAGGAGCCGTACGCCACCCAGCCGCGGGTGAGTTCGTCGCGGTTGTGGCGCGCGACGCGATCGAGCGCGGTTTCCAGATCGTCCGCATTGCTCATGCCGCTCGCGCGCAACTCGGAGACGTCGCTCTGGTAGGCCGCGTAAGCGGTCACCGCCGTCTGCAGGTTGGCCTCGGCGGGCTCGTCGGCAGGCGTGGTTTGGGCGTTGGCGACGCCGAACAAGGCGACGGCCGCGGTGGTCGTCAAGACCGCAAGGCTACGCATCGGCTCTACTCCCTGAACTAGATTGGCGAGTCCGCTTCCGACTGAGACTCAGAGGCGGCATCGTCCCCCGCAGCACGTTAAGAACTCTTTTACTCGCGGGGCCGCTTTCGGTGTCAACACAAAGGGCAGTAACGCGGCCTGCAAAAGCAGCGCCAAGCGCGTTTGCGTTAACGCTCGCGTGGTGGTTTTGGCTCTTGGCCGTGGCGGGAGCCGGTGTCGCGGCGTGGCTAAACGGCGCCGAACGCAGCGCTGTGGCAGGCGCGAGCGCGCTGGCGATGGCGCCTGCGCTGGCCGGATTCATGCTGGTTCCGCAACTGGGACGCAAAGCGGTGGACATCGGCCTTCTGGCGGCCTGGGCGCTTGCGGCTGTGGGATTAGCTGCAGGTTCAGGGGGCGCGCTTTCGCCGCTGGCTGTGCTGTTTGCCGTACCGCCTGCATTGGCGTTGGCGCTCGGCCGGCGCTGGGCGCCGGAGGCGGGCGCGGCCGCAATGTTGGGCTATGCGAGCGCCGCGGTATTTGCGCTGGGCGCGCCCGAACTCGGCCTGGATCCGTTTCCACAGCTGCTTGCGGTTGCGGCGCTGGGGTTTGCGGCCGGACTCATGGCCGTGGGACAGGGCGCTGTCGGACACGCGCAGGTGATGAGCCGGCGCATCGCGGAAGTTTCCCATGAGCTGCGCACGCCGTTGACGCACATCCTCGGTTTTTCCGAGATGATCGAGCGACAGATTTTTGGGGATATCGCCGCGCGCTACGTCGAGTATGCGGGGCTCATCCGGCGCAGCGGCGCGCATCTGCTGGACCTGGTGAACGACCTGCTGGACCTCTCGAAGATCGAGGCGGGCCGCTATGAGCTGACGGTGGAGAATTTCGACATCGGCGCGACCGTGGAAGAGGTGGTGCGCCTTTCGCTCGACGCAGCGGAGAAGAAGCAGATTGCGCTGGGTTTGGTGACGCCTGAGCCCGCACTCTTTGTACGGGCCGATCAGCGCGCGGTGAAGCGCATCCTCATCAACACTGTCGGCAATGCGCTGAAGTTCACGCCGGAAGGCGGACGCGTCATGGTGGTTGCCGAAGCGCGCGAAGGCGCGCTGGTGCTGGAGACGATCGACAGCGGGCCGGGCATTCCCGAAGCCGAACGCGAAATCTTGACGCAGGCTTTTGAGCGCGGCGCCGGGGGCGCACGGGCAGAGGGCACCGGGTTAGGCTTGACGCTTGTGCGCGCGTTGGCGCGCCTGCACGGCGGCACGCTGAGCTTTCACGATGCGCCCGGCGGGGGCGCATTGGTGCGGGTGACGCTGCCGATGGAAGGAAGAGCCAGTAGTCAGTAGCACTACTCACCGCAGCATGACGAAGGCCCGCGCCGCTGCGACGTCGCCGACCTCGACATAGAGCGTCTGCACGTTGCGCCCGCTATGCAGGCGTAACTCGACGGACTCCCTCGGATCGAGCCGCACCAGGGCGGCGAACGCGTTGTCGGGGAAGGTGAACACCGCTTGTGTGCGCCCGCCCTCGATGCGCTCGATCGTGCGCGCCGCGGGAATGGCGAGCGACGCGCCGGGCGCCGGCGCGCCGGCTTCGATGCCATAGGCGACGCGTTGCGCCAGACCGATCTCGCGCATGCTCGCGCGCTGCGCATCGCGCAGCACAAGCTGGGCGGATGCGGGCGCCGGTTGGTTGTGCTCCAGAGAGAGGACGAGGACGAGGCGTTGTGCGCTGCCGTGCTGGCGCACGCCGAACACGCCCGCGCGCGGCGTTTCGATCGCCTGGCTGAGACGCCACCCGTCCCGCACGCCGCGGCGCGCCAGCCACGGGCGGTCCCAGCCCGGAAATTCCATGTACCCTGCCGCAAGCCAGGGGGAGAACGCGCTGCGCGCTTCGGCAGCCGATTGCAGCGTGCGCGCATCGTTGCATGCGCGCGCCTGCGCAGCGGCGGCGACGCTTTGCTCCAGCGTATTCACTTGCGCGCTGGTCCAGCCCGCGCGCAGCAACGCCCCGCGCGCCTGCAGGGCGCCCACATTGAGCGCGGCGCGCAGGTCAGGCGTCAGCAGCCTACAGCGCGCATCGGCTTCGATCAGCCCGCGCCGCTCGACATAAGCCTCGCGCGCGTCGGGCGTCTGCGCCGCAGCGGCGCCGGCGCAGATCGCGAAGCTCAGACAAAGGAAGAGGAGGCGCATGGACGCGCCAAGGGTTAAGCTGGCTGGGTTGCGTTCCGGTGAACGCGAGGAGCCTCATGTTCGAACTCAAGACAGAAGTCTGGGCGAGCGCCCTCATCCGCCGCGCCTCGATCGCCGGGGCCTTCGCGGCGGTGGTGCGCAAAGGGGACACGGACGCCGGCGCCGTGCTGGTTAAGGTGGCGACGCTGGATGGGCGCGCACGCCTTTATGCCCCGGCCCGTGACGGCGAGGGCGAGCGCATCTGGCTCGACCTTTCCGCCGGGCCGCTGGGCGAACAGGAAAGCGACGTCGACGATTACGTCTCGAAACGATCGTGCACCGATCCGGACCTCTGGGTGATCGAGGTTGAGGACAAGCAAGGCCGGCATTTCCTGCAGGAGCCGGTGGATTCGGGCGTGGGGTAGGCGGCAGTACTAGGTGCTAGGTGTTTGCCGCTGCGGCTCCCAGCCCCTAACAACCGAGCGCGACACTTGCTAACACCCGCGACCTAACACCCAGCACCCCAGCCCCAGCGCCTATGTCCGATCCCGCCACCGAAGCCGCGCGCCGCCGCACGTTTGCGATCATTTCGCACCCCGACGCCGGCAAGACGACGCTGACCGAGTCGCTGCTGCTGGCGGGCGGAGCGATCCATTTGGCCGGCGTGGTGGCCGCGCGCGGACAGGCGCGGCGCACCAAGTCCGACTGGATGAAGATCGAGCGCGAACGCGGGATTTCCGTCTCGGCCTCGGTGATGACGTTCGAGCACAGCGATCTCGTGTTCAATCTCTTGGACACGCCGGGCCACGAAGATTTTTCCGAAGACACCTACCGCACGCTCACCGCCGCGGACTCCGCGGTGATGGTGCTCGACGCGGCCAAGGGCATCGAACCGCAGACGCTGAAGCTGTTCGAGGTCTGCCGCCTGCGCGACATTCCGATCACTACCTTCATCAACAAGATGGACCGCGAAGCGCAGGACCCGTTCGCGCTGCTGGATGAAATCCATTCCAAGCTGGCGATGGATACGGCGCCGATGTTCTGGCCGGCTGCATCGGGGCAGCGCTTTGCCGGCATGCTCGATCTGACGACGGAAGAGTTCGTGCCGTTCAGGCGGCTCGAAGCGGGCGAAGAAGGGTTCGCGGCCGGCGAACGCCAGAAAAAGAGCGGCAACGATTTTTTGCTCGGCGTGCGCGACGACGTGCGCGCCGAGTTGGAGGAGACGGCCGAACTGGCGCGCGAGGGTTTGCCGAAGTTCGATTTGCAGGCTTTCCGCGAAGGGCATTTGACGCCGGTTTATTTCGGCTCGGCGCTCAGGCGCTTCGGCGTTCTGGAATTGCTGGCGGGGCTCGCGGCGCACGCGCCCGCGCCCAGCGCGCAGAAGGCAGAGGTGAAAGGGGCCGAGACCGAAGTGGCGCCGGGGCGCAGTGAGGTCAGCGGCTTTGTGTTCAAGATCCAGGCGAACATGGATCCCAAGCACCGCGACCGCGTCGGCTTTTTCCGCATCTGCTCGGGACGCTTTCAGCGCGGCATGACCTTGAAGAACGCGGCCGGCAAAGGCTTCAACGTGCACAATCCGCTGATGTTCTTGGCCCAGGAGCGCGAGATCGCCGACGAAGCCTTTCCGGGCGACGTCATCGGCATCCCGAGCCATGGCGGATTGCGCGTGGGCGACTCGCTTTCGCAAAGCGGCGAGGTTGTGTTCTCGGGGATTCCGAACTTCGCGCCGGAAATCTTGAAGCGCGTGCGCGTGAAGGACCCGTTGAAGCAGAAGCATTTGCGCCGCGCGCTGGAAGCGCTCGGCGAAGAAGGCGTGACGCAAGTGTTCAAGCCGGTGAGCGGGGGCGATCTCGTTGTCGGCGCAGTCGGCGCGCTGCAGTTCGACGTGCTGGATGAGCGGATGAAGGCCGAGTACGGGCTCGATGTGATTTTCGAGGCATCGCCGTATCAGGCTGCGCGCTGGGTCAGCGCCGACGCGCGCGCCGATCTCGAGGCGTTCGTGGAGAAGTCCGGCGCACAAATGGCCGAGGACGTCGATGGCGCGCCGGTGTTCCTGGGCAAAAGCGCCTGGGAGATCGGCTACGTGCAGGAAAAGAACCCGAAGGTGCGTTTCAGCGCGGCGAAGGAGCGGGCGGGGTAGTTGCCTCGGTCTTGACGGCTTTGGCGGAGCGCCTTACTTGTCCTTACCAAAAGTAAGGAAAGGACAATGGCTCAGGCCAAGCTTAGCTCGAAGGGCCAGATCACCATCCCGCAAGAGGTGCGGGAGCGGATGGGAGTGTCCGAGGGCGACCGGATTGAGTTCGTGCGTATGGAAGACGGCAATTTCCTGATGGTGCCGAAGATCGGTTCGATCAGGGCGCTGAAAGGCATTATCCCGCCGCCCAAGCGGGCTGTGACAATTGAAGAAATGAACGCGGCGATCGCCGCCGCCGCCACTGCCGGCCACAAGAAGCGCGCCGGCAGGAAGAAGTGATCGGCCTGGATACAAACGTCCTCGTCCGGTACTTCGTTCGGGACGACGCACGGCAAACCGCCGTCGCGACCGCTTTGATCGAGACTCTTTCTCACAGCCGTCCGGCCTTCGTTTCGCAGGTCGCGCTCATAGAGCTCGTGTGGGTGCTAGATCGCTCGTATGGCGTCGCCAGAGATCAAATCGCCATGATCGTCGAGCGCGTCCTCCAGGCTGGCGAGGTGGTTGTAGAGAATAGCGCTTCGGTACATCTTGCGTTGGCCGCTTTCCGCGCTGGAGCCGACTTCGCCGACGCCTTGATTGTAGCGGTCGATGATCAGGCGGGCTGCGCCGAGACGG
Source organism: uncultured Terricaulis sp. (assembly GCA_964540785.1). Taxonomy (GTDB): domain Bacteria; phylum Pseudomonadota; class Alphaproteobacteria; order Caulobacterales; family Aquidulcibacteraceae; genus Vitreimonas. The sequence continues at coordinate 3,610 of CAZIOD010000096.1, read as the reverse complement.
TCACCTTCGACACGACGGCGGCGAAGCGCGCCGGGATGCGCCTGCTGAGGTGATGCGCTTCGCGCGCAGTGCATGCGGCGAGGCCGCCGCCGTGTGAGACTTACGCCGCGGCTTTGCGCACCTTGAAGAAGCGCACCGCGCGCTGGGCGGCTTCCACCGGCACATTGTTGTACATGCGGCCGAATTCCTCGGCGCGGTTCATCGCATCCTCCCCGCCGCAGGTCAGAACCGCGAGCGTGACGAAGAGCGGGCGCTCGATGCCGGCCGCGCGGCAGAGCATGGCCAGCGCGTCGACGTCCTGGCGCTCCAGCATGGCGGCCACCGTCTCGTGATCGACATTGGTCACTTCGGCGAGCCCGTAGAGGAAGTGCAGCTGCTTGGCTTCGCGGTAGAGCGAAACCAGCATGCGCGCATTGAGTTCGCCGGCGGATTTCTTGGACTGGATGAACGTCATCGCGTTCTTGGCCTCGGCGCTCAGATCGACGACCGTGCGCTTGAGCCGTTCGCGCGCCTTGGCCAGTGCGGCGTCGAGATCGGCCGGATCGACCGCGGCGTTGCGCTGCATGATCTGCTCGCGCAGGCTCGAGGCGACCACGAAATACATCTCGTTCAGAAGATCGAGCGGCAGGTCGCTTCGTGTTACGACCGCCTCGTGCAGCAGCGCGTTGCGTCGCGCGCGGTCGACCGCCGCTTCCATGCTGGTGCGGGAAACGTCGGCGCCCTCGTTGCGCATGAGCGCATCGAGCGCGGTGTCGTCGCCATACTGCACGATGGCGTCGGAGAGCGCCTCGCTGACCGTGTCGCGCTGGGCGACGGCGTGAATGTGCTGCTGGCTGCGCGCGGCCACGACGTCCAGCAGCGTAGGCTCGTCCAGCACCTTGCTGCGCGTAAGCACCGGTGCGGCCACGTCGAAGGCGTGATTGGCCAAATCCTGCATCAGGCCAAGCGGGGCGTCGTCTGCATCGGCAAAGCGCTCGGCGAGTTCGGCGAGCACGCTGTCCTGCATTTCAGCCGCGACCATTTGCAGCACATCGCCAATGAGAACGCTTTCGCGTTCGTTGCGCGCGCCGGACGTTTCAAAAAAGAGATCGGTAACCTCGCGCAGCAACTCGCGGCGTTGCGCGCTGTCGGTCGTGCGCGCCAGCTCAATCAGCCTGCCGAAGCGCATTTGAGTCATGCCAAGCCCATTCCCTGCAATCGCCCACAGCTTAAGCCGAGCGCGTTAATAAACCTTGCCCACGCTTCAACGCATGCCGGGCCGAAGATCGCCGTCGCGCGGGCCGCCAAGCAGGATCATGTCATGGTCTTTGCCGGCGTCTGCGGGCGGCGATGCTTCAGCCTCCGCCGCGACAAGAAACCCGGGCGGAGGTTGAGGCGCCCTCTCGGCGCGATCGAGCGATACGCGCGGCTGCAGAAAAGCCGGCGCGCGCGAGGCAAACCCGGCGGCGAGGGCGGTGGAATCCATTGCGCTGGGCACGACAGCGCTCAGCTGACAGCGTTGATCGCGCTGAAACGTCCAGGCCATGCAAATGCCGTCGTCGGCGCAGGCGCGCGCACACGCGGCGGCGTCCCTGGTGGTTAAGGAAACGTAGGCGCCCGATGTGCGCACTGTTTCGGTGGCGGCGGCGCCGGTTACGATGAGTGCGATGGCGGCGGCGAAGCAGGTGCTGCGAAGTCTCATGCACGCGAGGCTGCGCGCGAGTCCGTTAACAGAGGATTCACTCCTCGGCAGTGAGCGCCTCGCGACGCAGCTCAATATCGAGCCAGTCGCTTTCCGCGTCGCTGAGTTCCCTGCGCGCGTCTTCCAAGCGCTGGGCGGCCGCCGCGAAGGCATCGGGATCTCTCGCAAACAGCTCGGCTTCGGCCAGACGCGTTTCCAGCGCCGCGATCTCGTCGTGCAGACGCGGAAGCAGCATTTCCAGTTCGCCGGCGCGGCGCTCATCCTTGTAGCTGAGCTTGGTCGGCCGGCGCGTGTTTTTCCCGCCCGATGGTGACGGCTTGGGCGCAGTTTGTCGCCGCGGAGCGCCGCGGTCCGCGAACATCGCGCCGTACTCGCGCTCGAAATCCGACCACCCGCCTGGCGTCTCGACCCAGCGGCCTTTGCCGATCGGGCCGACGATCTGCGTGGCGACGCCATCGAGGAAGGCGCGGTCGTGGCTGACGATCAGCACCGTCCCGTCGTATGCGCCGAGCATCTCTTCGAGCGCATCCAGCGTCTCCATGTCGAGATCGTTGGTCGGCTCGTCCAGCACGAGCAGGTTGGCCGGGCGTGCGAGGGCGACGGCGAGCGCAAGCCGATTACGCTCGCCGCCGGAAAGGGCGCTGACCGGCTGACGCAGCTGCGCCGATGAAAAAAGAAAGTCGGCCGCGTAAGCCGCGACATGCCGAGGCCGGCCGTGCACATTGACTTGATCTCCGCCCTGCGGCGCGAGCGTGTCCCAAATCGTTGCCGCGGCGTCGAGGATCGCGCGCGCCTGATCGACATAAGCGATTTCCAGATTGGCGCCGAGCCGCACCTCGCCGGCGTCGGGCTCGCGCCGCTGGAGCAGCAATTCCAGCAGTGTCGTCTTGCCCGCGCCGTTGGGGCCGACAATGCCGACGCGGTCGCCGCGCACGATGCGCAGCGAGAGGTCGGCCACGATCGGCGTATTGTCGTAGCTTTTCGAGACGCGCCGGGCTTCGATCGCCAGCTTGGCGCTTTCGGCGCCCTTGTCCGCCTGAATGGCTGCGCGCGGATTGGCGGCGAGGGCTTTGCGCGCGCGCCGCTCGGCGCGCATCGCTTCGAGGCGTCGGCGCCGGCCTTCGTTGCGGGAACGGCGCGCGGTGACGCCGCGGCGCAGCCAATGTTCTTCGGCCTTGAGATGGGTTTCGAGCCGCGCCGCCGCGTGCGCCTCTTCAGTTTCCACCCGTTCGGCCCAGGCGTCGAAGGCGGCAAAGCCTTCGTTCGATTGCAGCACGCGGCGCTGGCGCAGCCAGAGCGTGGCGGTGGTGACCCGCTCGAGGAAACGCCGGTCGTGGCTGACGATGAGACACGCGCCCCTGAAGGCGCGCACGCGTGCTTCGAGCTGTTCGATCGCCGCGATGTCGAGATGGTTGGTGGGCTCGTCGAGCAGGAGGATGTCCGGCGCGGCCGCGAATGCGCGCGCCAGCGAGGCGCGCCGCGTCTCGCCGCCGGAGAGCGGGGACGTTGCACGATTGGCATCGAGGCCGAACGCAGCGAGCGCCGCTTCAGCGGCGTGCGGCGCGGCAGGGCGTGAGTTGGGCAGCTGTGTCGTCGGCGCCTGTGCGTAGGCGGCCAGAGTCGCAAAGCGCGTGAGATCCGGCTCCTGTTCAGCCAGCGCTATGGTTGCGCCCGAAGCGTACGCAATCTCGCCGGCGTCGGGTTCGGTGAGCCCGGCCAGCATGCGCATGAGCGTGGATTTGCCGGCGCCATTTGCGCCGACAAGCGCGACGCACGCGCCGCGATGCAGGATGAACTCAACGCCGTCGAACAGCGGCGCCCCGCCAAGCGAGAGGCGCAGGTCCTTGATGTGCGCAAGCGCAGCTCCCCGGGACATGCGCGCGCTCTACTGGAATATCTGCTCGATGGCGTCGCCGATGTCCTGGATCG
>CAZIOD010000095.1:0-10621 GCA_964540785.1 uncultured Terricaulis sp. | reverse complement strand
GCCGCGGGCGCGGTTTTCCGCTTGCGCATGGCGCCGTCCAGGCTCCAGGCGCCAGGGCCGGCGAACACGAAATAGAGGAAGATGAAGCAATAGAGGATTGCTGCGTCGCCCCCGTTTAGCGTCGGGAACAGGTTGGCCGGCGCGTGGAACATCCAATAGGCGACCGCCATCTCGCCTGAGATGATGAATGCGACAGGCCGCGTCCACAACCCCAACAGCAAGAGCACGCCGCCGACAAACTCGATCACCCCGCCGATCCAGAGGAAGGAAAACATCTCAGGCTGACCCATTTCGCCCGGCGGCGGAAAGCCGAACAATTTTTGGCTGCCGTGCAGCAAAAAGATCAGCGCCGAAACGATGCGCAGAATCGCCAGCATCTTGTCTGAATGCTTGCTGAGACCCTCGAACATGTACGCTTCCTCCTTCTGACGACTCTATTCCGTTGTCTTGCCGTCGAAATGCTCTTCTGTCTCGTCGGCCTTGGTCTTGTGGACCGTGCCGTCGCGATGCTCCGGCGGGCCGTAAAGCGTGTAGAACAAAAGCGGCGCCGAGCCCGTGTTTCTGACGTTATGGCGTGCGCCGGCGGGCACGACGATGGCGTCGTCGTCCGCGATCTTGTGACGGGCGCCGTCGATCGACACTTCGCCTTCGCCGCTCTCGACGCGGAAGAATTGGTCGCCGTCGTCGTGCACTTCTTCGCCGATCTCTTCGCCGGGCTGCAGCGCCATCAGCACCAATTGCATGTGCTTTCCGGTATAAAGCACGCGCCGGTAATCGCCGTTTTCGACCGTCAGTTTCTCGATGTTGTCGACAAATCCCTTCATCGTTTCGTCCTCTAGCGCTGATACACCACGATCTTGACCTGCTCGCCCGCGCGCAACGGTTCGTTCGCTTCGCGTCCGTTCAGAACCAGGAAGCGCTCGAGTTGGAAGTCCGAATACGCCATGCGTTGCGCAATCGATTGGGCCGTCTCGCCGCTGCGCACCTCGACCACATCCAGCACGCGCGCGCGCAGCGCAGCCGCTTCTTGCGCCGAAAGCGTCCGGAACGAGCCGATCATCGGCGAGAAGGTGTTCAGATTGCCGGCGGGCGCCAGGCTGATGAAGTGATAGGCGCGATCGCCCACCCGATAGGCGGTGACAGCGACATCGACCACGCCCGATTGCGTTTGCGCGCGCGCCGTCGCTGTGGCCGTCTCCAGGCCGTTGGTCGTGCTGCGCTGGACCTGCGACACCTGCGCCGGCGTGTTGCCCAGCACTTGGCGCAGGCCGTTGCTGGCATGCGCGCCGAGATCGCCTTGCAGCGCCGAGGCGCCGAACTGGGCGCGCAGATTGTTCGGGCCGCCGATCAGCACCGCGCTTGGGGTGTTGGTCAGCGTGAAGCCGTGCGGCGCTTCGAAGGCGATCCGCAATGTGGGATGGGCGAAGGTGCGCCCATTGACGAAGCCTTGTTCGGGATCGTCGCCGAAAATCATGCCGTCGATGGCCGCAAAATAGGGCCCGATCCGCTCAGGCGGCGAACCAGGCGTTGCGCCCGTGGCCGCGGCCTGCGCCGTGGCGCGCTGCACGCGGTCCGCAGAAAGCGGGTGCGTGCGCGCCCAGCTGGGCGTGGCGCTCGAAGCATCGCGGTTGGCGATGCGCGCGGAGAGCGCTTCTTGCATGCCGAGCGAGCGCAATAGATCGGCGGAAGCGTAGGGATTGTAGCCGGCGCGCTGCAGATAGCGCACGCCGAGATCGTCGCTCTCGAATTCCTGGTCGCGCGAATAGCTGAGCGTCAGCAATTGCGCGGCCTGGCTCGCGGCTTGTGCAATTTCGCCGGAGCCGGTCAGCACACCGGCCAGGATTGCGCCAAGGCCGGTGAGCATTGCCGTGTTCTGGCGACGCGCGCTGTGATCGGCGACGACGTGGCCCACTTCGTGGCCGAGCACGGACGCCAATTCGTCTTCCGAGTTCATCAGCGCCAGGATGCCGCGCGTCACATAGATGTAGCACCCGGGGATCGCGAACGCGTTGGGCACATCGGAATTGACCAGCGTGAACGTGCATTGGCCGGGCACGCCGGCGGCGGTCGCGATGCGCTCGCCGATCCCTGCGACATAAGCCGCGGCTGGGCCGTCCACCGCGCCGCCGAGCTGCTCCAGGATTTGCGGATGCGCTTGCGCAGCCTGCGCGCGCTCATTCTGTGTAATCGAGGGCGCGTCCGGAGTTGAGTCGATCGTTGCGCAGGAGGCGGCGAAGAGGGCGGCGCAGGCCAGAGCGAGGGAGCGGATAGCAGCAGTCATGTCAGCCTCTGTAAGCGCTATTGCACACAAGGTCCCGCACCGGCCGAGGGCCGGCGCTCTACGTCATCGGCGGTGGAAACGGCGCCTTCTTGAATGGGCCTGAGCCGTTTTCGCGCTTGAATGCGCTGCCGGGCGGCGCATCGAGCAACGGGATGATGTCCGGGTCGAGATTGGCGATGGCGTTCACCGGGAAAATATTGAAGTTCGAGGTGTTGGCGATGTAGGCGTCGGTTTCCTCGCCGGAGAAGAAACGCCAGCCGGAATCTCCACGCGCGCCTTGAGGCTTGAAGCTCTCCGGCGTCTCGCGCAACATCCATCCAACCTTCGCGCCGTGCAGCGTGACAGCATCGGATGCGACGCAGTCTCCGTAGCCAGTGACCAGCTCCTTGATGTCTTCCTTGCGGGGCAGATAACTCTTCATGGCCGCAAGCTTAATGGCGGGGCCGCCCGGCGCCTAGACCTGGCCCGACGGCGCGAGGCGCCATGTGTGCGCGGCGGCATCATCCGCGCTCCGGCAAAGCGTAGGCGATGACGTGATCGCCGCGCGGCGTTTCCATGAAGTGGTGACCGCCTGTCATAAGCACCACGTACTGGCGCCCGTTGGCTTGGTAGATCATCGGCGTCGCTTGTCCGCCCGCAGGCAACACGTCGCGCCACAACACTTCACCGCTGCGCAGATCGATGGCGCGGAAAAGGTTGTCCGTCGTCGCGGCGATAAAGATGAGTCCGCTCGCCGTGAGCACCGGGCCGCCATTGTTCGGCGTGCCGATGGTGATCGGCAGCATGGAGGGAACGCCCCACGGGCCGTTGCGGCGCGCTTGGCCGAGCGGGCGGTCCCAGATCGTACGGCCGCTGCGCAGGTCGATGGCGCGGATGCCGCCATAGGGCGGTTCTTTGCATAACAGGCCGGTCGCCGGGACGCGCCAGCCGGCGTTGACATCGATCGCGAACGGCACGCCGATTTGCGGATCGCCCGCGCCTTCCGAACCGCCGCCCATGGAGCCGCCGCGCGCCTGGTCGCGCGGGGCCCAACCGCGGGCTTCGGCTTCGTCGCGCGGTACGAGGCGGTTGTGGTTCGGCGTGTCGTTATAGTTGGCGATGATGACGCCGCGCGCAGGGTCGACAGCGATGCCGCCCCAATCCTGACCGCCATTGTAGCCCGGATATTGGATCCAATGCGTCGATGTCGTGGGCGGCGTATAGATGCCGTCGTACGTCGCGCGGCGAAATTGGATGCGGCAGAACATCTGGTCGATCAGCGACATGCCCCACATGTCGCGTTCGGTGAGTTCCGGTTGCGCCAATGTGTGATAGGTCGAGAAAGGCTGCGTCGGCGAGCGCATCCACGGTTCAAGTCCGCCTTGCGGCACGGCCCGCTCTTCAACGCCGGTGAGCGGCTCGCCTGTTCGCCGGTCGAGAATGTAGATGTCGCCTTGCTTGCTGGTAAGCACGATGGCGGGGACGGCGCCCTGATCGGTCGGGAAGTCGACGAGCGTGCCCTGCGAACCCAGATCGTAATCCCAGACGTCCACATGCACGGTCTGGAAACGCCAGACGGGGCGACCGGTGCGCGCATCGAGTGCGACGAGAGCGGTGGAATAGGCGTTTTCTTGCGGCCGGCGTGACGAACTCCAGTAATCCGCCGCCGAATTGCCCATCGGCAGATAGACAAGGCCAAGCTCTTCGTCGCCTGTGGCCATCGTCCACATATTCGGCGTGCCGAGCGTGTACGTTTCACCCGGGGGCGGACGGCCCGTGCGCGCCGGCTGAACCATGTCCCAGGCCCAGCGGAATTCGCCGGTGATCGCATCGAATCCTTGAATGACGCCGGAAGGCGCCCAGCGATACTGGCCGTCGAGCACCTGATGGCCGGTGACGATGACGCCGCGCACGATCACCGGCGGCGATGTGATCGACACCATGGCCGGCGACACCTCACCCATGCCTACGCTGATGTCGACGGCGCCGTTCTGACCGAAGCCGGGGCAAGGCTGACCGGTGCGCGCGTCGACGGCGATGAGGCGCGCATCGAGCGTGCCTTCGATGATGCGCGTGGCGCACGTTTGCGCCGGATCGGCGCCAGGTGTTGCGTGATAGACAACGCCGCGGCAGGCCGCAGTGTAAGGAATGTTTTCGTCAGGCACTTGCGGATCGTAGCGCCAGCGCTCTTCGCCGCTCGCGGCATCTAGCGCGATGAGAATGTTCGTGGCGGTGCAGAGATAGACGGCATCGCCGATCTTCAGCGGCGTCGTCTCCGCGCCCCAACGCTCTTCCGGCAAATCGCCGGTGCGATAAACCCAGACGCGCTCAAGCTCGCTGACATTCTCGGGCGTGATTTGCGTGAGCGGCGAAAAGCGCCGCGCGCTATCGGTGCCTGCATAGGAGGGCCAATCGGCGCCTGCATCCAGAAGCGCAGGATCGCTCATGGTGAAGCTTGCGTTGGGCAGCGCGCCGGCAGGATCGAGCTTGTTCGACTGCGCAACCGCCACGCCAAGCACGACGACCAGCAGAGCAAAGCCGCCGAGCCCGTACCACCGCCAACGTCCGCCGCGTTCGGTTTCGAGCACGGGCAAGGCAAGGATCACCAGCAGTAAAAGTACGAGCGGGCCGACCAGGCGCGGCACAAGCGGCCAGCCTTGGAGTCCAACCTCCCACAGCGCCCAAATCAATGTGAGCAGGAACGCCGCGCCATAGATCCAGGCGCCCAGCATGCGCCGTCGCATCATTGGCAGCGACGCCCACACCAGCAATGCGCCGGCGATCGCATAATACCAGGAGCCGCCCACGGAAATTAGCGTGACGCCGCCGACGAGCAGAACCGCGCCCACCAGCAGCAAGACGGCGCCCAGCGCGAACACGGCCCAGCCGGCGCGGCTTCTTGGCCTTTCGAAATCGAACATGCGCGCCCTCCGAGGCGGCGCCCCGCTGCTTCACAAGCGCATGGACGTGCGATCCGTTCCGCCGGAGGACGCGGAACCTGGCGTGCGCTAGGTGAGCGCGTCGAACAGACTGGGCTCGTCGGCGCGCCAGCCTTCGATCTGCAGCATCTTGAGCTTAGTGGCGATGCCGCCATTGGCGGAGAAGCCCACCAGCTTGTCATTGGCGCCGACGACGCGATGGCAGGGCACGACGATCGCGAACGGGTTGCGCCCAAGCGCCTGGCCGACGGCGCGCGCGGCGCTGGCGTCGCCGATTGCATGTGCGATCTCGCCGTACGTGCGGGTTTGGCCCGGCGGGATGGCGCGCGCAGTTTCATAAACGCGCGCGTTGAAGGCAGGCACGCGGCTCATGTCGAGCTGGATTGCACGCAGGCTTTTCTTCTCGCCGCGCAACAGCGCCTGAATGTCGGCTATTGCGCGCGCAATTTGTTTCGGCGGTTCGGCTTCATCCGCCGCCGGGCAATGACGCATGAGGCGCGTGCGCGTCGCCTCCGTGTTTTTCTCCGGCAACTGCACGCCGATGACGCCGCGCGATCCCCAGGCGATGCCGCAACGGCCAATGGCGGTGTCGAACAAGGCGTAGGCGAACATCACTTGTTCTCCTGTTCAATGGCAGCGATATCGCGCGCGCCTATTTTCGCGGCAGCTTTGGCGCCAAGTTCTTCTTCGTACCAGGCAACGATTGTGTTGAAGTCGCGACCAACTTGAGGAGTGACGAGAAGGCGTCGCGTTTTCATGCGCGATCCGCCGCGGCCTCGCTTTCGAGATGCTCAATGAACTCGTCCATTTCCGAAAGAAAGACGTCACCTTCGATCCATCCATCGCGATCTGCTTCAGCGACGGCGGCATCGAGTAAGGCGCGGAAGTTTTGAGCGTGAAGACGGTGCGCTTCGAGCGTCGGGGCGGCGAGTTGCTCGACGCTTTGGGCGCGGCCGGCGGCGACTTCGGCTTCGGCCCATTTTTGGAACTGTGGGGGGAGTGGGATGGTCATGTAAATCTGCGTTCCAGCTTAGAGATGACCTTGCCGAATGCGACTCAGAACGATAGAACATATAGAGAACATGCGTCCGCGTCCAGCCCCCTTATCCTCGGATTTTACCGCCATTGCCGCCGCGATGGCTGGCCAACCCTTGCACGAGCTTTGTCCGGCCGGGCCGGGCGCGGAACCGGCCGCCTTGGCCTTCGCGCTGGGCTTGGCCGCCAGCTGGGCTGGAGCTGCCGGCGTGATCTGGGCGGGAGAGGATGGCGTTTTTGCGGAAGAGGGCGCGCCCTATGCGCCGGGCCTGGCTCAGTTCGGGCTCGACCTCAATCGTCTCATCCTCGCTCGCGCCGCCAAACGCGAGGACTGCCTATGGGCGGCCGAGCAGGCGCTAGCCGCGCCCGGCGCGGTCGTCATTTGTGCGCTCGGTCAGCGCGGCCGTCCGCTCGATCTCAAAGCCACCCGCCGCTTGCTGCTGTTCGCCGAACGCAATCGCTCGCGCTGCTTGCTCGTGCGTCCTCGAGCCGAAGCGAGCGCGGCCTGGACACGCTGGCGTGTCGCGGCCGCGCCTAGCCATGCGGAAGCGCGCGAGCTGGGCCGGCCTGCATTTGCGCTCGAGCTTTTGCGCAATCGCGCCGGTCCCGCGGGCGCACGCTTCACCGTTGAATGGAACGCCTATGCGCGATGCTTCGAAAACCTGGCTCGCGATCCATCTGCCGCGTCTGAACACGGACCGGCTGATCCGATCCGGGCGCGCGCCTGAAGGCCGTCCGCTCGCCATCTATGCGAAGGAAGCCAACGCCTTCCTGCTGACCGGCGTCGACGCGCGCGCGTCTGCGCTCGGCTTGCGTCTGGCCATGTCGCTCGCCGATGCACGCGCCATCCAGCCGAACCTCGCCGCGGTCGAGGCCGAACCGGAAGAGGATGCACGCACGCTCGATGCAATCGCCGCTTGGTGCGAACGCTTTACCCCGGTGGTCGTGATCGATGCGCCGGATGGTTTGTTTCTCGACGTCACAGGCTGCGGCCATCTCTTCGGCGGCGAAGCGGCGTTGCGCGACCAGATCGTGACGCGCCTGGCCGCGCAAGGCTTCGCAGCGCGCGCCGCGCTTGCGCCAACCCCTGGCGCGGCCTGGGCGCTGGTGAGGTATGCGCAAAATCCCTCTCCCCCCGTGCGCGGGAGAGGGCAGGGTGAGGGGGGGCGTGCAAACAATCAGACGTCTGATCGTCGGAGCGCCCCTCGCCCCCCGCCCCCCTCTCCGCACGGGAGAGGGGGAGATGCGTTTTTGCTTGCTGCTCTCGCGCCGCTTCCCGTTGAAGCGCTGCGTCTGGAAGAAGCGTCTGCTGCGCTGCTGCGCCGTCTTGGCCTGAAAACCATTGGACAAATTCTGAACGCGCCGCGCGCCCCGTTTGCTGCGCGGGCGGGCCAACGGGCGATGCTGCGGCTCGATCAGGCGCTTGGCCGCGCACCCGAAGCGCTGACGCCTCGCCGTCCGCCGCCGCCCGTGTTTGCGCTGCGCCGCTTTCTCGAACCGCTCTTTACGCTTGAAACCATCCTCACCGCCACTGAACATCTCTGCGGCGACATCGTCGAGAAGCTGGACATTCGCGGCGCCGGGGCGCGCCGTTGCGTGCTGCACCTGTTCGGCGTCGACGGCCGCGATCGCGCGATCGAAATCGGAGTGAGCCGCCCCGAGCGCGAGGTGAAAGCGCTGCTCAGGCTTTTCCGCGAGAAACTCGATCGCGCCGCGGAAAATCTGGACGCCGAGTTCGGCATCGAAGCGGCTCGTCTGGACGTCGTTCAGTTGCAGCGCATTGAGAACGCGCCACGCGCTTTGGTCGCCGTCGAGGAAGCGCAAGCGAACGCAGAGAAAATCACGTCGCTCATCGATATCCTAAGCGCGCGTCTCGGCCCCAAACGCGTGTTGCGCGCGAAGTTCAACGACACGCATCAGCCGGAAAACGCTGGCGGATGGCGGCCGGCTCTAACCGAACACCTTCCCCCTTGTGAGGAAGGAGCAGGGGGTGGGGGCCGGTGTGCAACGCGCGATGGCGCGCCGCGCCGCCCACTCACCTTGTTTTCACGCGCGCAGCCGATCGACGCCATCGCCACCGTTCCCGACGGCCCGCCGATCCGCTTTCGCTGGCGGCGCGTCTTGCGCGAAGTCGTGCGCGCCGAAGGCCCCGAACGCATCGGCGGCGATTGGCTGGGGGGCACGCTCACGCGCGACTACTACCGCGTCGAAGACAAGGACGGTCGACGCTATTGGCTCTACCGCGAAGGACTTTACGGCGAAGGCGATGAAGCGCCGCGTTGGTACGTGCAGGGGCTGTTTTCTTAGAAACCAGAAATCAGAAGTCAGAACGCAGAGGGAAGAGAAAATGAGTGATGTGGTGAAGTCATTTGAAGACCTGCAGATCTTCAAGCGGGCGTACGCCATTTCGCTCGATCTGCATCGGGCGTCTTTGTCGATGCGAGCGCTCGCGCAGAGTTGGACGTGATGCGCTGCTCTGGTTTCCGGTTTCTGGTCTCTGACTTCTGCTCATTCCCAAGCGGAGCGCGGGAATGAGCGCCTTCGCTGAACTCTGCGTGACGACGAACTTCTCTTTTCTGCGCAGTGGTTCGCATCCGGAAGAGATGGTGGTCCACGCCAAAGCGCTGGGTCTTGCCGGCCTTGGCGTTGCCGACCGCAACACGCTCGCCGGCGTCGTGCGCGCGCACATCGTCGCCAAGGAAGAAGGCGTGCGTCTCATCGTCGGCGCGCGGCTCGCGTTTCGCGACGGAACGCCGGACCTGATCGTCTATCCCAAAGACCGCGCCGCTTTCGCCAATCTCACGCAACTTCTGACAAAAGGAAACCTGCGCGCGCCGAAAGGCGAGTGCTGGCTCGATTTCGCCGATTATCTCGAACACGCCGCAGGCTTGCAGACGATCCTCATTCCCGCGTTCGAGGTCGGCGGCGAGCCGTGGCCGCTTGGGCCGTATCTGCAGCAGATCGCGCAAACTTGCGGCCAGGTCTGGCTTGCCGCGCCATGTCGGTTCGATGGCGAGGACCGACGCCGCATGCGCCAGCTCAAAGCGCTGGCCGCGCAAACAGGCGCGCGCCTTCTCGCCACCACCGAGCCGCTGATGCATCACCCCGCGCGCCGTCCGCTTCTCGATGTCGTCACCTGCATTCGCGAGAAGAAAAAACTGGCGGACGCCGGCGCGCTGCTCGCCAAGAACGGCGAGCGTCACTTGAAGCCGCCGCAAGAAATCGCCCGTCTTTATGCGGACGTCCCGGAAGCCGTGGCGGAAAGCTTGCGCTTTCTCGACGGCGTATCGTTCTCGATGGACGATCTCTCCTACGAGTATCCGGAGGAAACTGCAGACGGTTTCGCCGACCCCCAGGCCGCGCTCGAACATTTCGCCTGGCAAGGCGCGCAGAAGCGCTATCCCGAAGGCGTGCCGGAGAATGTCGCACAATCGCTAAGGCGCGAACTCGAAATCGTCCGCCGTCTCAAATACGCGCCGTACTTCCTCACCGTCGCGGACATCGTGCGCTTTGCCCGCAGCGGCAAGGACCGCTTCGGCAATCCAATCGATCCGATCCTGTGCCAAGGCCGCGGCTCGGCCGCCAATTCCACGATTTGTTACGTGCTGGGGATCACCGAAGTAAATCCCGCCGGCGGTCATCTGGTGTTCGAGCGTTTCGTTTCGGAAGAGCGCGGCGAGCCGCCGGACATCGACGTCGATTTCGAGCACGAACGCCGCGAAGACGTGATTCAGTACATCTACCAGAAATACGGCCGCGACCGCGCGGGCTTGTCGGCTGTCGTCATCTGCTATCGCGGGCGCAGCGCCATCCGCGAAGTGGCCAAGACCTTCGGCTATTCCGAAGACCGCATCTCCGCGCTCGCCAGGACGCTGCACTGGTGGTCCGACGGGGTGACGAACGAGGATATGAAAGAGCAGGGGCTCGATGTCGCCGACCCGCATCTGATGAAGTGCGTAGCGCTGGCGCGTGAACTGCACGGCTTTCCGCGCCATCTCTCCCAACATGTTGGCGGCTTCGTCATCACCCGCGAGAAGCTGAGCGACGTCGTTCCGATCCAGAACGCGGCGATGGAGGACCGCACGGTCATCGAATGGAATAAGGACGATCTCGAAGCCCTGAAAATCCTCAAGGTCGATGTGCTCGGCCTTGGCATGCTCACTTGCCTCAAGAAGGCGCTGGATATGGTGAGCAAGCATTATCCGGAGTGGCGCGAAACCCCCCACCCCCTAACCCCCTCCCCGCAAGGGGGAGCGGAAAGAGAGATCGACCTCTCCTTCTTCTCAAACCCAACCGATCCGCGCGTCTACGCCATGTTGCGGCGCGCCGATTCCGTCGGCGTGTTCCAGGTCGAGAGCCGGGCGCAGATGTCGATGCTGCCGCGGCT
>CAZIOD010000094.1:0-10802 GCA_964540785.1 uncultured Terricaulis sp. | reverse complement strand
ACGGCGTTCGGCGAACAGCAGCTGGAAGCGCTGAACTACCAGGATCTGCAGAGCCTCACCTATGTGATGCCGAACGTGCAGCTGGAGGACATTGGCACCGCGCGCGGCATCGCCAACTTCTCCATCCGCGGCGTCGGCATCAACAGCTCAATTCCATCCGTCGATCCCACCGTCGGCGTGTTCGTCGATGGCATGTATTACGGGATCAACGCCGGCATTCTCGCCGACAATTTCGATCTCGCCGGCATCGAAGTGCTGCGCGGTCCGCAGGGCGTACTGTTCGGGCGCAACGTGACCGGCGGGGCGGTTGTCATCCGTACGGCAGCGCCGAGCGACGTTTTCGAAGCGAGCGGCGGCCTAGCCGTGGAGACCGGGCTTAATTATATCGCCGATCTGGCCATCGGCGGACCCTTGATGCCCGGCGTGCTGAGCGCGCGCTTCTCCACCTATTATAACAAGGACGAAGGCTGGTTCGAGAACGACTTCGACGGCTCCCAGTTCGGTGAGGGCGAGCTGCGCATCTATCGAGGCGCCCTGCGTCTGACGCCGACGAACAATCTCGATATGATCCTGCGCGTCGAGCAGGGATCGAGCGATGGCGACGGCCCCGCATCGCAGAACCACGGGCTGCACTCGCGCGATTCCTTCGACTTCGCGATCAACAATCCCGGCTACGGCGCGGCCGAGTGGGAACAGGCGATCCTGGAGACCAACTGGGATGTTGCGTTCGGCGACGGCGTCATCACAAACATCCTCGGCTGGCGCGATTATCAGGGGATTTCCAGCGGCGACATCGACGCCACCATTTTCCCCGCGTTCCACTCGCGCGCCGTCGTGGAGCAAGACCAGTGGAGCAACGAGCTGCGCTATGCGGGCACGCTGGGACCGGTGGACCTCGTGCTCGGCCATTACATGTTCCAACAGAACTTGTTCTACATCGAAGAACGG
The DNA here is from genome assembly GCA_964540785.1 of uncultured Terricaulis sp. Classification (GTDB taxonomy): domain Bacteria; phylum Pseudomonadota; class Alphaproteobacteria; order Caulobacterales; family Aquidulcibacteraceae; genus Vitreimonas. The sequence goes on along the minus strand of CAZIOD010000094.1, from coordinate 9,854 downwards.
CTGCTGTTCGGCGCGCTGCGCCGGGTAGGGGGCGGTGACGGCGACTTCTCGACTTGGGCCGCTTTCGCCAACGCCGACTGGCACCTAACCGATCAGCTCACGCTCAATCTGGGCGTCCGCTATACGGAGGAAAACAAAGAGGCGAGAATCTCGCGCATTCGGGCGGCGACCGATGTCCTGGACGGCGGGTTGGCGCCCGGATCCGGCGTTGTCGGCGGCAGCATCGACAATCGCACGCTGTCTTTCTCGGACTCCCCATTCGACCTCTCTTGGAACGACACATCGCCCCGCGTCGGCATTCAATGGGAGCCGTCGCCCGATACAAACGTCTACGCCTATGCCTCGCGCGGCTTCCGCAGCGGCGGCGTCAATTTCCGCGTCACGACATTCGGCAACGCGATGATCTCGGGCGCGCCGACAGCTTTCGACTCCGAAGAATCGACCGCTTACGAAATCGGCATCAAGCAGGAGTTCGGCGGCCGTCACCGCGTCAATGTCGCGCTCTATCAGAACAACATCGACGACATGCAGCGTGAAACCAACATTGCCGATCCGGTCGCCGGCGTGCAACAGGTGATCGTCAATGCGGGCGACGCCACGATCTGGGGCGCAGAATTGGAGGCGCGCTTCGGTCTCACGGAAAACTTCATGCTGCAGTTACAGGCGGGATACACGGAAGGCGAGTACGACACCGTCACGGCTGACCTGAATGGCGACGGCGTGATCAACGCGGCCGACGCCGATCTCGAGATTCCGCGCCTCGCGCCCTGGACCTATGGCGTCTCGCTCGTTCACGACCTGCCGATCCTGGGCGGCATGTTGTCGAGCCGCGTGAGCTACAATCACCGTGACGCGAACTTCTACACCGACAACAACCGCGGCACGCTCAACGAAGCCGACATTGTCGACGCCAATTTCACCTGGCGTCCGGACGATGGAAACTGGTCGTTCTCGATCTACGGCAGCAACTTGACTGACGAGGTCACGTTCGGCGGGGACACCCAACTGCCCGACGCGCCTTGCGGTGTGGGTCCAGCCCCGCAGCTGCTTTGCTGGTTTGGCGGCGACGGCCCCGGCCCGCAGCCTCCGCCGACGTTCTCGCCACTGAACAAGGGGCGTGTGATCGGCGCTCGGTTCCGCGTCGATTTCTAAGCGGGAATACCTCCCAATCTCGGCCGCGGGGGTCCCCCGCGGCCGTTTTGTTTGCGCTGGCGCTGGTGCGTGCGCAGGTGCAGCCTGCCGGGAATGGCGCGTAGCCCTTCGCCCCGGCGCGCAGGCGCGCTCACGGCGATCGCACTGATCGTCGCGGCGCTCCTGGTGTTCGCGCCCAGTCTCATCAGCACCTGGATAGGCGGGATGATCGGCCAGGTCTGGGCGGCCGCGATTGGCGCTGTCGCCGCACTGCTCAGCGCCATGCTGGGCGCCGCATCGATCCTGCCCTAGCGGCGCCGATGCACTCAGGCCACAGGTCTGCGTGAGGCGCACCCCGGATTGACATAAGTCGTTTTTATAAAACGTAACCTACACTACATGGACCGCTGTCGTGCGTGAGGCAGGCAGGCGGCTCTCCTCACGTAGCGGAAAGCAGAACGCCGCCGGGGAGTGACCATGAAAGACGTGCGTGCAAGGGCCCGGAAACTCAAGACGGGCGCAGCCATCAAGCTGATGGTTGGCATGGGCGGCGCGCTCGCCTTGGCGCCGTCTGCATTCGCGCAAGGCGCGACCGACATCGTCGAAGAGGAGATCGTCATTACCGCGACCAAGCGCGGCGACGCCCTGGCGCAGGACGTCCCGTTGGCGATCACGGCCTATAGCGGCGAGCAGCTGCAGGCGCTCAATTTCCAGGATCTGCAGAGCCTCACCTACACGATGCCGAACGTGCAGCTGGAAGATGTCGGCACGGCGCGGGGGGTTGCGAACTTCTCCATCCGCGGCATCGGCATCAACAGCTCGATCCCCTCGGTCGATCCAGCGGTCGGCGTCTTTGTCGACGGCGTCTATTTGGGCATCAACTCGGGTGTGCTCGCCGACAACTTCGATGTCGAAGCCATTGAGGTGCTTCGAGGCCCGCAAGGCACGCTCTACGGTCGCAACGTCACCGGCGGCGCGGTGCTCGTGCGCACGCGGGACCCGGGCGAGGATCTTGAAATTACCGGCCGCGTGGCCGTGGAGACGGGACCGCAATATATCGGCGACTTCTCGATCTCCGGCCCGCTGGTTGAGGACGTGCTCAGCGCGAAATTCGCGACGTACTACACACGCGATGAAGGCTGGTTCGAGAACGACTTCGACGGCTCTCAGTTCGGCGAAGCCGACATGCAGATTTATCGCGGCGCCCTGCGCTTCACCCCTACGCAGAACTTCGAAGCAATCCTGCGGCTCGAGCAGGGCTACAGCGACGGCGATGGCCCAGCTGGACAGAACCACGGCATGTTCGGGCGAAACACCTTCGATTTTGCCATCAACGAGCCGGGTTTCGGATCGGGCGATTGGGAGCAGGCCGTGCTGGAGACGAACTGGGACGTCGGCTTCGGCGACGGCACGATCACCAACATCGCAGGCTGGCGCACCTATGAAGGCCTGTCCAGCGGCGACATCGATTCTACGCCTAACACCGCCTTCCACTCGCGCGCCGTCGTCGATCAGGAGCAGTGGAGCAATGAGCTGCGCTACGCAGGCACGTTCGGACCTGTCGACATCACGACCGGCCTTTACTGGTTCAACCAGAACCTGCTCTACATCGAAGAACGGCTGCTGTTCTCCGGCGTGATCCTGCCTTCGCCGCCGTTTCCGGCCGGCACCCCGCTCAATCTGAACCGTGTCGGCGGCGGTTATGGCGAGTTCTCGACCGCCGCGGCGTTCGCTAATGCGGATTGGCACTTGAACGAACAGCTGACCCTGAACTTCGGCGTGCGCTACACGCAGGAAGAAAAGGACGCCTGGATTTCGCGTATCCGCACCGGCCCGATCGTGATGGGCGGCATTCCCGTCTATCCGGGCGATAACCTCGACGGCGCGGCCGTGGTGCCCGGCGAAGGGGTGACCGGCGGCAGCATTGACAACCGCACTTTGGTCTACTCCGACACGCCGTTCTCTCTGGAATGGACCGACACTTCGCCGCGCGTCGGCGTCCAGTGGCAGCCCAACCCGGATACGAACCTCTACGCCTTCTGGGCGCAGGGGTTCCGTTCGGGCGGCGTGAACTTCCGAGTTACGACGCTCAATCCCCCCGGCATGTCGGGCGCGCCCACCGCGTTCGACGCCGAAGAGCAGAGTTCGTTCGAGATCGGCTGGAAGCAGGACTTCATGGACGGCCGCGCGCGCGTCAATCTCGCCCTGTTCCACAACACGATCGACGACATGCAGCGCGAGACCAACGTGCCTGACGCCAGCAGTGGCGTGCAGCAGGTCATCGTGAACGCGGGCGAAGCGATCATCCAGGGCGCCGAGCTGGAAGCGCGCTTCATGGTGACCGACAACTTCATGGTCACCGGTCAAGTGGGCTACACCGAAGGCGAATACGACACCGTCACCGCCGACCTCGACGGCGACGGAATCATCGGTGGGCCTTCCGACTACGCGCTCGAAATTCCGCGCCTGGCGCCGTGGACTTACGGCATCAATCTCATCTACGACCTAGATCTGATGGGGGGCGTGCTGTCGAGCCGGCTCGGCTACAATCACCGCGACGCAGCATTCTACAACGACGCGAATACCGGCCGTCTCGCCGAAGCTGATATCGTCGATGCAAACTTCACCTTCACACCGGGCGAAGGCAATTGGAGCGTCGCGCTCTACGGCAAGAACCTGACCAACGACGTCACCTGGGGCAACGATACCGTGTTGCCGGATCTGCCTTGGTTCGGCGGCGTGGGTGGGCCAACCAACACGTTGTCGCCGCTCAACGAGGGCCGCGTGATCGGCGCGGAATTCCGCTTCCGTTACTGAGGGCGTCTCCTCCCAACTCCCCTCGGACGGCCGCACCTTCGGGTGCGGCCGTTTTTCTTTGGTCCGATCTTCCGGCTCTTCCTTGCGGGGAGGGGTTTGGGGGTAAGGGACACTGAGCTGCCAGGTGATGCAGCAAAATATGCGGCTGCGAACCTGGAGATGATGCGCGTGTGTTTGCGCTCCCCTGGCCGTTCCCTCGCCCCGCAAGGGGAGGGGGTGATTGTGAGCGCGGCTCGACAAGCTCACGCGCCGTCTCTATAAGCCCCGGCTTCCCGCGTGGGAGGGGATAGCCTCCCGGACCACGCACCCACTCAGGCCGGCCGGTTCGAAAGGATCGTCCGGCGCCAAGCGAGAGGCACAACATGGCTAAGAAGGTGCTCGGGCAGATTAAGCTCGAAGTGCCGGCCGGGGCTGCGAACCCGTCGCCCCCGATCGGACCCGCGCTAGGTCAGCGCGGTCTCAACATCATGGAATTCACCAAGGCGTTCAACGCGCGCACGCAAGATTTGCCCAAGGGCGATCCGTGCCCGGTGGTGATCACCTATTACCAGGACAAGAGCTTCACCTTCGAGATCAAGACGCCGCCGGCGTCGTTCCTGATCAAGAAGGCGGCCAGGCTGCCGACGGTGAAGAAGCCTGGTTCGGGCTCGAAGACGCCGGGCGTGAACATGGTGGGCAAGATCACCATGGCCCAGTGCAAGGAGATCGCCAAAGCCAAGCAAAAGGATCTGAACGCCGCCGATCTCGATCAGGCCGCGAAGATGATCGCCGGCACCGCCCGCTCCATGGGCGTGGATGTGGTGGAGTAGGGCCATGACCAAGACCACCAAACGCATGGCCAAGAGCCACGCCGGCATCGACAGCCGCAAGCTGCACACGCTTGAAGAAGCCGTGAAGCTGATCAAGGAACGCGCCGCCCAGGGCAATGGCGGGGCGAAGTTCGACGAGACCGTGGAAGTCTCGATGAATCTCGGCGTCGATCCGAAGTATCCCGACCAGCAGGTGCGCGGCGTCGTCTCGTTGCCGAACGGCACCGGCCGCACCGCGCGCGTGGCGGTGTTCGCGCGTGGACCGAAGGCCGAAGAGGCGAAGGCTGCCGGCGCCGATATTGTGGGCGCCGAAGACCTCATGGAAACCATCCAGGGCGGCAAGATCGACTTCGATCGCCTGATCGCCACGCCCGACATGATGGCGCTGGTCGGCCGGCTCGGTAAGGTGCTGGGCCCGCGCGGCCTGATGCCGAACCCGAAGGTCGGCACCGTGACCATGGACGTGAAGAAGGCCGTCGCTGACGCCAAGGGCGGCGCGGTTGAGTTTCGCGTCGAGAAGGCGGGCATCGTTCACGCCGGCGTCGGCAAGGCGAGCTTCTCCGAAGAGCAGATCCGCCAGAACGTGAAGGCTTTCATCGACGCGGTGTCGAAAGCCAAGCCCTCTGGCGCCAAGGGCACGTTCGTGAAGAAGGTGGCGCTTTCCACGACGATGGGTCCGGGCGTGCGCGTCGATCCGGGCAACGCGATGGCGCAAGGCTGATCGACGTGGCGGAACTGTCCGCGCCTCGTTTCGAACAATCCGGCGAACTTCAGATCGCCGGATTGTCGAAGCTCTATCCGCGCGACAAGTTGTCGGCGATCCCTGACCAGTGGAATAGTTTGGCGCTGCAGCTGCAGTTCATCAGCGGTCGCGTTGGCCCGTACACGTACGGGGTTTGGTACGACGTACTGACGGGCGGCGGTCAACCAATGACCTACGTGACGGGCGTAAGGGTCGGGGCGTTTGCGCCCATCCACCCCTCGCTCAGCCGGGTCGTCATCCCGGCGCAGCAATACGCGGTGTTCCGCCATCAGGGCCCTCTACCGGAGATCCGGCGCACCATCGACGCGATCTTCTCTCAGTGGCTCCCGCAATCGGGCTACTCGCACTACCGGCATGCCGAACAAGCGCCGGACTTCCTGGAGCGCTATGCGGAAAGCGCCGAAGGCGGCAGCGTGGCCGAAGTCGAAATCTGGACGCCTGTCACGAAGTAGGCGGGCGCTGCACCGCCGGTGAGCGGCAGCTCAAGGCGATTGGCGAGCTGGTCGGCGGCGGCGAGGCAGTCAGAAGGGAAAGTCGCGGCCTGCTTGGGTCGATGGTCCCGCGCTGTCGTTCAGCGGGCGACCGGCGCCCAGGTAACGGCGCGTCACGGCTGGCGCATTGCTCATAAGCTGCGGAACGAGTCATGACGGGGTGGGTTTAGTCGTGCGGGCGGGAGGTCCGAGGACCGCCCGCATGTTCGACGCTCTGATCCCATTGCTGTATCTCAGTCCGTATCTTGTGCTGCTCGCCGCTATGATGGCCCAGCCTGCGATCCTGATCTCGGACGAATAACCCTCACATCAGCCTCTTGGGCGCGGGCCTTCATCCCCTGGCTTCGACTTCTTCGCTTCGCGCTCTTACAGCGGCGATCATACGCTGCAAACCACGCGCATGACTTCACCAAGGAGCGTGCGTGGTTGAGAGGCTGGCGGCAGCCGATCCGAGACTAAAGCTCAGCTGAGCAGTTAAGGCCTGGGGAGCATAGTACCGCATTTTTTAAATTTCTGTCAGACAAGTTTACAAATCAAACTAGTTGACCTATATCCCCGCCCCTACGGTGGAGAAGAGCCATGGCTGGATTGGAAAACGGCGCGCGGCTGCACGCGCTCGATGCGGTGAGGGGCGGGGCGCTGCTGCTCGGGGTGCTGTTTCACGCAACCATTGCGTATTTGCCGGGGCCATCGCTCTGGATCATCGATGATGCGAGCGCCTCGGCCGAACTCTCGGTCACGTTCTATGTGCTGCACACGTTTCGGATGACGGCGTTCTTTCTGCTCGCCGGCTTTTTCGCGCGCCTGCTGCTGCAAAAGCGCGGGCTAGAGGGCTTTGTCGTCAATCGGCTGAAGCGCATCGTTGCGCCGCTGGCGATATTTTGGCCCCTCGTGCTGATGGCGTTCATCGCCGTCGTGATCTGGGTCGCCGTGCGCGCCAATGGCGGCGCGATGCCTGAAGGCGAGCCGCCGCCGCCGATGACCGCGGAGAATGCGCCGCTCACGCACCTCTGGTTCCTGTATGTGCTGTGCTTCTTCTATATCGGCGCGCTTCTCGTGCGGGGGCTCATTGTCGCCATCGACCGCGGCGGCGCATTGCGTAGCCGTCTGCTCGATCCGGTGGTGAAGGCGATCGCCGGTCCGGCTGCGCCGATGTTTCTGGCGGCGCTGACAGGCGCTGCGCTCTACTTCACGCCCAACTGGCTGATGTGGTTCGGCATACCGACGCCGGATTATGGTGTGATGCCCAATTCGACGGCCTTGGCGTGCTATGGCGTGGCGTTCGGCTTCGGCTGGCTGGTCAACCGTCAGCTCGCGATCCTGCAGGACTGGGCCAAGCATTGGCTTTCAAATCTGGGTCTCGGCGTTTTCTGCAGCATCGCCAGCCTCATTATGCTGGGCGTCACTCCCGTGCTGACGCCGGCGGAAACCAATCTCGACAAGGCGATCTATGCCGGTCTCTATGCGCTCTCGGTCTGGGGCTGGACGCTTGGCGTCATCGGCGCGGCCGTTCGGTTTCTGCAGCGCGAGAACGCGGCGATCCGCTACGTCTCGGACGCGTCGTACTGGATTTACATCGTGCATCTGCCGATCGTGATGGCGCTGCACGTCGCGTTGGCGCCGCTGGCGCTGCCCTGGTTCGCCAAGTTTCCGATGGTGGTCGGCGTCACGCTGGCGACCTCCTTCGTGAGCTACGAACTCCTGGTGCGCTATTCTTGGATCGGTGCGATTCTCAATGGCAAGCGCACACGGCCGGCGCGCCAGCGCACGCCGAAGCTCGCCGCGGCCGAATAGGAGAAGGCGATGAACGCAGATTTGCAAAGCGCGCGCGACGATCTCGCCTATTTGCGCGGCCTCGTCAGCGGCACGGGGCCGATGCAGGCGACGATTGGCGAGGCCTTCTTCTGGGCGGGCGTTCTTTATGGCGGCCAGTGCTTCTTGCACTGGCTGCAAACCCTTGGCGTTGCGCCGTCCGAAGGTCTCCCAGCGATCGCAATCGCGTGGTTGCCGACGATTCTCTTCTGCGCTGTCTTGACCGTGATCATCTGGAAAGACCGCAAGACGAAAGTGACGGGCGCCGCTTCGCGCGCGCTCAGTGCCGTCTTCCAGGGCGCGGGCTTGGCGAACCTGGTGATGGCGATCGTGTTCGCCTACGGCGCCGCGCGATCGCAGAATTTCGGGCTCTGGCTCTATCACCCGATTGTCGTCTGCATGTTTCAGGGCGTGGCCTGGTTCGTCGCTTCGGCCATCTTGCGGCGCGCGTGGCTTGGCTTCACGGCGGCTGGGTGGTTCGCCGCCACGATCGCGCTCGGCGTCGCCGTGTTCGGCGACATCGGCGTCTATCTGCTCATCCTTGGCGTCGCGCTCATCGTGCTGATGGCGATACCAGGCTGGGTGATTTGGCGCGGCGCCAAGCGGGCGGCGTGATCGGATGCCGCCGTTCGACATCGGCAAGCTGGACGACGTGATCCACGGGCGCGTGCGTCTGGGCATCATGGCGTACCTGGCCGATGCGGAGGCCGCCGATTTCACCGAACTGAAGACGCTGCTCGAGGTGACGCAGGGAAACCTTTCGGTGCACCTGCGCAAGCTGGAGGAGGCCGGCTATATCGCGGTCGACAAGAGCTTCGTCGATCGCAAGCCGCTGACCCGCGTGCGCATGACCCCGGAAGGGCGGAAGGCCTTTGCCGCTTATCTCGACGCGATCAGCAAGCTGGTGCAGTAAGTCGATAAGCCCCGAGCGTGTCTTCCCAGACGCGATTTTGGTTGGGGTCTTGCCAAGCGCAGAGAATTGTGCCGCGCCCACTTGCGGGCCTGCAATATTCCGGGCATATCGCGCGATCCGGTGGGGGTTAACCCCTGCCGAACCTGTCCAAGACTGCAGGCGCTACGCATGTGGCGGCCCGTAAGGGCCTCGCGCGCGTGGCTTAAATCTTTGAAAGCCTTTGGCTTTCTGGGCCCGCAATAGACAGAAGCTGACGTTTTTCGGGGCGGTCTGTCAAGTCCGCACCCCAGAGGCCGGCTCCTGGGACAGGCTGCGCGCGGATCGCGCGCCGTTCGGGGGCTTCAACCGCCGGCCGGCTCGTCCGCGTGCGCTAGGGCGCCCGGATTGGCCGGACGCCTGATGAGGAGACCGCAATGGATCGTGCTCAGAAGGCCGAAACGGTGGAGGCGCTGAAAGGCGTATTCGCCGGGGCCGGCGTGGTGGTTGTCAGCCACTATTCCGGTCTCACCGTTGCGGACATGACGGTGCTGCGCAACCGGCTTCGCACTGAAGGCGGCGCGCTCAAAGTGGTGAAGAACCGGCTGGTGAAACTGGCGATCGCCGATACGCCCAAGGCGTCGGCGGCCGACCTGTTTACCGGTCCCACGGCCATCGCCTATTCCGCAGACCCGATTGCGGCCGCCAAGGTCGCCGTCGCGTACGCCAAGGAAAAGGAGCAGTTCGCCATCCTTGGCGGCCTGTTCGGCGATCAGCTGCTCGATAAGACGGGCGTCCAGGCTTTGGCCACGCTGCCTTCGCTCGACGAGCTGCGCGGCAAGATTATCGGCCTGGTTCAGGCGCCAGCGACCAAGATCGCCGGCGTGCTCGCAGCGCCCGGCGGTCAGCTGGCCCGCGTTCTCAACGCCTACGCCACCAAGGACGCCGCCTAACCGTCATTTCCGCGAAACACATCGAAACACCAAACGTCAGGAACCAAGATCATGGCTAACCTCGAAAAAATCGTCGAAGACCTGTCGGCGCTGACCGTTCTCGAAGCGGCCGAGCTGTCGAAGCTGTTGGAAGAGAAGTGGGGCGTTTCCGCCGCCGCCCCGGTGGCGGTTGCCGCCGCGCCGGGCGCC
>CAZIOD010000093.1:9527-10829 GCA_964540785.1 uncultured Terricaulis sp. | reverse complement strand
GGCGGTCTTGCGAGCCGTCTTGCGGGCGGTCTTGCGGACCGTCTTGCGGGCCGTCTTGCGAGCCGTCTTGCGAGCTTTCGCCTTCGTCGCCTTCTTCGCGACCTTCTTAACCTTCTTAGCCATTTTCGTTTCCTCGTTTTTACTGGTGTTGAACGTGGGTTGGATGGGAGTTGTTTGACTCTCCGAGTATGGTTTCTCGCTGAATTTGGTTTGTGATTGGTTTCTGCAAGTCATCGCGCGTTTTTTCTGCGCGTTCGATTTGAAGTGTGCGCCGATGTTGTTCGATTGCGCTGCAAGCCTTGAAAACTAAGGGCCGCGCCTGCGCAAGCGCGCATGAAAAACGTCACGCGCGCGGATGTGCGCGCCGGTACGACTGCAAAATTTTTTTCGTCTCGACGCTCGTGTAGCGCTGCGTCGTCGACAGCGATTCGTGTCCCAACAGGTCTTGGATGGCGCGCAGATCGCCGCCATTGGTCAACAAGTGCGTGGCGAATGCATGCCGCAAGGCGTGCGGCGTAGCGCTCGACGGCAGGCCCAAACGGACGCGTAGCTCGGCCATCAGCGCTTGCGCCATACGCGCCGTCATGGGTCCGCCGCGCGTCGCGCGGAAGAGAGACGCCTCGTTCGCAAGGTCAAAGGGGCATAGCGCAACATAGCGGTCGACCGCCTCGCGCGCGGCGGCGAGGACGGGCACAAGGCGCTGCTTGCCGGCTTTGCCGCGGACGCGGAGCATGTCGGGCAGGGGATGGTCTGCGCCTTTGAGCGCCAATGCTTCGGATATGCGCAGACCCGTAGCGTAGAGCAGCGTGAGCAGCGCAGCATCGCGCGCGCCGATCCAGTCCTGGGAAGCGGTCTCGCGTGCGTCGGCGATCAGGGCGCGCGCCCCGGCTTCAGACACCGGACGCGGAAGCGCGGCCTTAAGCTTGGGCCCGCGCACCAGCGCAAGGCGCGCGTTGGCGATGCTGCAGCGGCGTTCGAGAAAACGATAAAAGCTCCGAATCGCCGCTAGAGCGCGGGAAATCGACCGATCGGAAAGCGCGTCGTGGCCCTGGCGGCGATGCGCGAGATAGGCCCGCAGGTCGCGCGGTTCGAGCTCGGAAAGCTCCCGCGCGCCGGGCGCGCCGCCGAGATGATCTTGCAGAAAATCGAGGAAGGCGGCGACGTCGCGCTCGTAGGCTTCCACCGAGTTCGGTGAAAAGCGGCGTTCGTCGCGCAGGTGCGCGATCCATTGTGCGAACAGGGCGGCGGCGGTCGACACCTGAACTTGCTAACAGCAATTGATGAATGACGCCTTCCGTGTCG
>CAZIOD010000093.1:7448-9427 GCA_964540785.1 uncultured Terricaulis sp. | reverse complement strand
TGGCGAGCCAGTAATCGTAATGATAGCGCACCTGGCCGTCGACGAGCGTGTATCTGGGCGCATGGGCCCGACCGCGATGGGTGATGAGATCGTCGGTCAATTGCCAGGGGCTTTCGCCAGTGGCGCGCGCGGTCTCGATCTCGTGCGCGAAGTCGCGCCGCATTCGCATGGACAGGTCGAGGCCAAGTTCGGCGCTCGGGAAAAACCCATTCTCCAGACGTGCAGCCAGTGTCCGCACGAACTGGCGATGACGGCCCTGGTCAAGCGTGGTGGCGACGAGGCCCGGCCGGGCCGTGCAGAGCACGTAAACGGCGGTGGCGCGATCGCAATGGCGTTGCGCGACGATCCAGGCGAGCTCGTGGATTCCCCAGTCCCAGTCCCAGCGCAAGACGATCTCGTGCCAATCGTCGGGCGACATTTGCTTGATCAGCTCCAGCCGCGTTGCGCCCTCGAGATCGATTTCGGCGGCGCGCCACTCGTACCAGCGGCTGAAATGGGCGCGCCGCTCTTGCGCCGCGCGCTCAAGCGCCAGGAGATCGGCGATTACAGCGTTGCGCGTGTCGATGAGGCGCTGGCGAAAGGCGGGATCGGCGCGCCACTGCGCCAACTGGAAGTTAAACGTCTCGCTGCGTTCAAAGCAGGCCGCGTAGAGCGTATAGACGCTCTTGAGCGTGGCGTCGTGCAACAGCGTGAGATCGGCTGCGTCGCCAAGGAGCTTATGGACCTGGGCGCGAAAGTGCTTGTGCTGCGGAGGCACGAACTCGTCGGGCAAGGCGCCTTCGTACTCGCGGTAAAGGCGTGCGAGCACCTTCGCCGGCGCCCCGTTAGGCGCGAAAGGCGTAAACAGGCGGTCATGCCTGGCCTCGGTCCAGGGGTGGACCACACGGGCGAGCAGGTTTTCCAACATAGCGAACCCGACGCTCGCGCGCGCATGGCTAAAGAGCCGTCAGGGCGCAGGGTAAAGCCCGGTTGAGTAACAGCGCCGCCACATCCACGGCTTTCGCCGAATCCCGGCCGCGACTAGATTCCCGGCGATGAGTTCGACCGCCCGCCGCCGCGCCATGCAGGCGCTGAAACGCGACCGGCTCGCCCAGCCTGCGGGGCCGCTGTTCGCGGTGGCGGAGGAAGGCGAGGCGTTCGTTCACGATACGCTCGACAAGGTGGCGGTGTTGTTCCCGCTGCCGCTGCCGGAGCCGTTCGATTATCGCGCGCCGAACGGTTTGGGTCTTGCCCCCGGCATGCACGTGATCGCGCCGATCGGGCCGCGGCTGGTGCGCGGCGTGGTTTGGGCGGTGGAAGAGAACCATCCAGGCGCCGCGAATCTGAAGGCGATCGAAGAGGTGCTGCCGGGTTCGCCGCTGCCGGCCATCTCGCGCGCGTTCGTGGATTGGGCGGCGAAATATCTGGTGCGCCCGCCCGGCGACTTACTCCGCATGGTGGCGCGCTCGCCCGAGGCGCTGCTGCCGCCGCCGACGCACATTGTGCTGGCGCCAACGGGCGAGTTGCCGCCGAAGGTGACGGATGCGCGCCGGCGCGTGTTGGAGGAAGCTGCGAAGGAGCAGGTGAGCGCCGCCGAACTGGCGCGGCGCGCGGATGTATCTTCAGCCGTTGTTAAGGGGCTGGTCGATTGCGGCGCGTTGGCGAAGTTGGAGATCAGCGAGGATCCGCCGTTTCCGGCGCCGGATTTGACGCGCATCGGAAAAGACCTTTCCGAGATTCAACAAGCAGCCGCAGAGCAAGTGTGCGCGGGCGTGCGAGACCGGCAGTTTCACGTCTCGCTGCTCGATGGGGTGACGGGTTCAGGCAAGACGGAAGTCTATCTAGAGGCGGCGGCGGAAGCGCTGCGCCTGGCGCCGGATGCGCAAGTGCTGGTGCTGCTGCCGGAAATCGCGCTGACGCAGGCGGCGATGGCCCGCTTCGAAGCGCGGTTTGGCGTGACGCCGGTGGAGTGGCACTCGGCGATCGGCCACAAAGCGCGC
>CAZIOD010000093.1:0-7438 GCA_964540785.1 uncultured Terricaulis sp. | reverse complement strand
CAAGCTCGGTCAATGCGCGGTCATTCTCGCCAGCGCGACGCCATCGCTGGAAACGCTGGTGAACGCGTTGCAGGGCCGATACGCGCATGTGCAGCTGCCGTCGCGGCACGGCGCGGCTGAATTGCCGGACGTGGAGCTGGTCGATCTTAAGATCGATGCGCCGGAAAAGGGACGCTGGCTCTCGCCAAAACTGATCAAGGGCGCGGCGGAAGCATTGGCGCGCGACGAGCAGGCCCTGTTCTACATGAACCGGCGCGGGTATGCGCCGCTGACGCTTTGCCGGGCGTGCGGGCATCGCATGAAATCGCCGGAGAGCGACAGTTGGCTGGTCGAACACAAGTATTCAGGCCGGCTGGTGTGTCATCTCACCGGCTTTTCGATTCCAAAGCCGAAGGCATGCCCGGAATGCCAGACGCCGGATGCCTTCACCTCGATCGGACCGGGCGTCGAACGCATCGAGGAAGAGGTGCGCACATTCTTTCCGGATGCGCGCATCGAAATCTTCTCTTCCGACACGACGCCCGACGGCGAAGCGGTGCGCTCGCTGGTTGCGCGCATGGAGCAGAGCGAGATCGACATCCTCATCGGCACGCAAATTGTCGCCAAGGGCCACAACTTCCCGAATCTCACTTTCGTCGGCGTCGTTGACGCGGACCTTGGCCTGAAGGGCGGGGACTTGCGCGCGGGCGAGCGCACGTTCCAGTTGGTGAGCCAAGTGGCGGGGCGTGCAGGGCGGCACGAGAAGAAGGGCAGGGCGCTGATCCAGACCTATGCGCCAGACGAGCCGGTGATGCAGGCGCTGGCGGCGCAGGATCGCGACGCGTTCTTTGCTGCCGAAGTGGCCGAGCGCGAAGCGGCGGGCATGCCGCCTTATGGGCGATTGGCCGCGGTGATCGTCTCTGCGCCGAACGAGCAATTGGCCAATGACGCGGCCAAGCTGATGGGCGAGAAAGCGCCGGTGACCGATGGGCTCGATCTGTGGGGGCCGGCGCCTGCGCCGCTCTCGGTGATCCGCGGCATGCACCGGCGGCGCTTTCTCATTCGCGCCGATCGCGGCGTCGATGTCTCGGCTTACCTCGCGACCTGGGCGAGCCGCGTGAAGCTGCATAGCGCCGTGCGCGTGCAGATCGACGTCGATCCCTATAGTTTCTTGTGATGCGCGGGCTTCTGGTTGTCCTTGCACTCGTGCTGAGCGCGGCCTGCGCGCACGAACCTGCGGCTGCGCAAGAAGAAGAACCGGCCAAGGACGTCATTGCGCGCATCATCATGGAAGCGTTGGCGCCGGCGTCTTATGGCGATTGGGCGTACGATTGGGGCGCGTTGAGCGCGCGCGTGTCACGACACATGCATTGGCATTTGTTCGGGCCCGATCCCGAGGAGTTGCAGCAAGGCGGCGTTGCGCGGCGCACCGGCTGGATCAGCGCGCGCGGGCAAAGTGTTGGCATTTCGGCCTTTGGCGACCAGGAGCAAGTCACGCATATGACGTTCGAGCTGCGTGATGGGCAAACACTGGAGTACCTGGCAGCGCTGGAAGCGGCGGGCGCTGAGGTGACGTTCGTGGCGGATTGGGAAGAGTCTTCCGATTACGTGGTCAGCGTGCCCGAACGCGATAGCGCGGAGCTGACAAGCACGCGCATCTGCCGTCCGCCGGAGAGCCGAGCGGGTCCGTCATGCCGTATTGACCTGACGCTTAGCTTCGGGCGGCGCTAATCGGCGCGTCGCGTCGGTCCTATCAGCCAAACCCCTCGATCAGCAGCACGACGGCGTCGGCGCCGGCTTTGCGGTCTTCGGCGATCTCTGTGTATTCGGGCGAGGTGGCCCAGGCGCGGAATGCGGCGTTGTCGGCGAATTCCATCAGCACGACCTTGTTGCGGTCCCACCACTCGCCTTCGAGCACGCGCGGGGTTTCGTCGGCGGCTAAGAGCTTGCCGTTGTACTTTTCGAGCACCGGCATGAAGCGGCTCACATAGCGGCCGTAGCGTTCGGGATCGTGGATGCGCAATTGCGCGAGCGCGTAGACGGTCATTGGATCAGCCCTCGCGGAAGGAGAGGCGCGCACAGACCTGGTCAGGCGAATAAGGAATTGCTTCGGTCTGTCCGTCCGGGCGCTGTGCGAACTGGATCTGCTGGGCGAGGCCGACGAGGCGCACGGCGCCGTCTTCGGCGCGATAAAGTCCAAGCGCGGCCGGTCCTTCGGGCGCGCAGATAAAAGGCTGGCCGCGATCGTCTTCGTGACGGGCGATGTAGAGCGTGGGGCGCTCCTCAGCGAACAGGCCCATGATTTGCGCCAGCGGTCCGCCGGGCGCCTGCGCCATGATGTGATTGGGCGCATGGTTGGCTTCCTGGAACGCGAGTGTGCGGCCGTCGGCGTGGCGCAGCGTCATCAGCACCAGCGGATCTTCTCCGCTATTGGCGCGCGCGGCGTGGGTTGTGGTGGTGACGCTCAGCTGCTGGCCGACAGCAAGCGAGGTGGCTGCATCCGCTGCAGCCAGCGTGCTGGTGGCGGTGACGCCGCCGGGCCCGGCGCACGCGGCAACGCACAGCGCGGCCGCGGCCGCAAACAGAAACGAACGCATCTTCAGCTCCCTTGCTGGGCCGGTGGCGATTGCTGCGCCGATTGCAGCGCAGCTTTCTTCTTTTGCGCATTGCGGGACATCATGTTGAGCCCTTCCACCAGCGCCGAGAAGGCCATGGCGGCGTAGATGTAACCCTTCGGCACGTGCACGCCGAAGCCCTCTGCAATCAGTACGACGCCAATCATCAGAAGGAAACCGAGCGCGAGCATGACGATGGTGGGGTTTTTATGGATGAAGTCGCCCACCGGATTGGCGGCCAGCAGCATCACCGTCACGGCGACGATCACAGCGGCGAACATGATCGGCACGTGCTCTGTCATGCCGACGGCGGTCAGGATGGAATCGATCGAGAACACCAGGTCGAGCAGAATTATCTGAAAGATCGCGGCGCTGAAATTCTTGGCGACCTGGCCCTTCTTGTCGAGCACGCCGTCCGTCGGCGTGGGATCGACATTGTGGTGAATCTCTTTGGTGGCCTTCCACACCAGGAACAGGCCGCCGGCTATGAGAATGAGATCACGCCAGGAAAACGCAGTTTCGAAATCGGGCGCGCCGTGTTCGTTGAGCGGACCCTGGATGCCGAGATCGAATATCGGCGTCGTGAGCCCCACGATGAAGGCGACTGTCGAGAGCAGTGCGAGCCGCATGCCGAGCGCAAGACCGATGCCGATGCGGCGCGCGCTCGGGCGCTGATGTTCGGGCAGCTTATTGGTAAGGATGGAGATGAAGATGAGATTGTCGATGCCGAGGACGACTTCCATCACGATCAAGGTGACGAGCGCGGCCCAGGCGGCTGGGTCGGTGAGCAGCGGCGCGATGTCCCAATCCATGCGCGGGCAATCCCCTGATGTGCCGGGCCGATGTAGGGGATTTGGGCACTAGGGACTAGGGAGCGGCGGCCGGGACGAGGGTCCGGGCGCCAGGATTTGGACACAACCTGCAATCGGTCTCGGCGCCCCGTCCTCGCTGATCCCTGTTCTACCGAATAGGCTCCTGACCGATTTCAACCAGGGCGCGCCACAATTCCTCGGAAAAGCGGATTACCGCGACGCCGGCGCGCGCTTGCGCTTTCGCCGCCGACATCTCGACGAGCATGACGGGAAGGTCCGCATCGTCAGCGCCAGTGACCGCTTCGAGCACGCGTGAGGACGCGAGACCGAAGCGGTCAAGGGCGCTGGTGAGGGCCTCGGCGGCGTGGGGGATCGCCGTCATGAATGGAGACTAGCCGAGCTCGTTTAAGGCTCTGTTCAGAAAGCTGGTGAATGCGTGAAAACCAAGTTGAGGCGCACAGCTATTGGTATGTTCGCGCGAACTGCGGTGAGCGAATCCCAATCCCTAATCCTAAGCGTGAATGTCGCGATCCTTGGTTTCCGGCCAGAAGAAGAAAGTGACGGCAGCGCCGATGGCGGTGACAATCGCCGGGAACCACAAGCCCGCATAGATCGAGCCGG
This sequence comes from uncultured Terricaulis sp., assembly GCA_964540785.1. Taxonomy (GTDB): domain Bacteria; phylum Pseudomonadota; class Alphaproteobacteria; order Caulobacterales; family Aquidulcibacteraceae; genus Vitreimonas. Next base: position 3,411 of record CAZIOD010000093.1, on the reverse strand, counting down.
TCGCCGTGTTAATGGCGAACACGATCGCCGGCAAAAGTCCGCCGAACAGACCGATGCCGAGGTGATACGGCACCGAGAGCGCCGTGTAGCGGATGCGGGTTGGAAACATCTCAACCAGCGCGGCCGCTTGCGGGCCGTAGAGCGCGGTGGCGGCGACGATGAACAAGACCATAATTAGGAACACGCCGCCCTTTTCGGCGAACACACGCACGATTTCGGACATGCTCCAGTCCTGCATCGGGCCGGGCGCGGCGGTAGGATAGCCCGCTTCGCCCAAGGCGGCGCCGAGGTCTTGCGCAAAGGCGGCGCGCGTGGCGCGCACTTGCGAGGGCGGCTGGCCGACAGCGCTGACGCTTTCGACGTCGATGTCATCGCCAATGCGGATGCGCGCGAGCTGGCCGGGCGGACCTGCGACCGTTTCATACCCTACCCCGGCATTGGAAAGGGCGGCCTTGGCGATGTCGCATGAGGTGGCGAATTGTTGGGCGCCGCCTGTCAGATCGAGCTGGAAAGTGCAATCGGCCGGATCGGCGACGACGGCTACCGGGGTGCTCCGCGACGCTTCGGCGAGCGCGGGATTGCCGGCCTGGGTAATGAACTGAAAGCCGGGAAAATAGAGCACCAGCATCAGCAGCATGCCGCCGAGCATAATCGGCTTGCGGCCGACGAAATCCGACAGGCGTGCGAAAAGCACATAGAGCGGCGCCGAGACCAATACGACGGCGATCATCAGCAGGTTCACTGTCTGGGAGTCGAACTTCAGGATGCGCTCGAGATAGAATTGCGTGTAAAAGTGCGCCGTGTACCAGACGACGCCCTGTGCGGTCGTGATCGCAAACAGCGTCAGCAAAATGAGCTTCAGATTGCGCCATTTAAGGAAGCTCTCGGCGTAAGCTTTCTGCGTGACGTTGCCTTCCTGCTTCAGCTTCTGGAACGCCGGGCTCTCCGCCAGGCGCAAGCGAATCCAAACGGAAATGGCGAGCAGGCAGATCGAGACCAGGAAGGGAATGCGCCAGCCCCATTCCCGGAAAGCGTCCTCGCCCAAGAGGGCGCGCGCCCCGAGCACGACGCCAAGCGCGCCGATCAGGCCGAACGAGGCGGACGTCTGGATCCATCCGGTTGAGCCCCCGCGCCGATCGGCGGGCGCATGTTCGGCAACGTAGATGGCCGCGCCGCCATACTCACCGCCCAGTGCAAAGCCTTGCAGCATGCGCATGCTGACAAGCAGGACAGGGGCCCAGATGCCGACCTGCGCCGCCGTCGGCAGCAGGCCGATGGCGAAAGTGGCCAGACCCATGAGGGAGATGGTGATGAGGAAAGCGCCCTTGCGTCCGCTGGAGTCGCCGATCTTGCCGAAGAAGAGGGCGCCCAGCGGACGCACCACGAAGCCGAAGGCGAACGTCAGCAGCGTGAAAACGAAGGCCTGCGCGTCGGGGAGGCCCGCGAAGAAATGCGGCGCCATGACCGAGGCGAGGGCGCCGTAGACAAAGAAATCGTACCACTCGAACACGGTGCCGGCGGCGGACGCGACCACCACTTGGCGGAGCTTCCCGGCCGGGATGTCGTGGCTGATTGGCGCAGGCGCAGCAGCATCGGTCATCGTCGCAATCCCCGCCCGGTCAGGCTCTTTTGTCGCTGATCGGCAGGGCGCAGGTCCAGTTGTCAAGCCAGAACGCAACTGATACTCCGCGCGCGCGTCAACGGTCCGCGCGAAGCGCTCGCGGCGGCCGCTTGGCGTTTGGGTTTTTCCCAACCGGTGCAGTGCAGCCGGCAGGCGGTCCGCGCGACCGCCGGCGGCGGAAGCAGCGAGACAGACGTGGCAGAGACCTTCGACGGCGAAGCTTCTGAAGCGGCGCATCGTTATGCGCAGGCTGTGTTCGATTTGGCTAAGGAAGCCAAGCAGTTAGATGCGGTCGAACAGGATTTCGCGCAGTTCGCAGGGGCCTGGCGCGAAAGCGCCGATCTGCGCGAGGCGGCGCGTTCGCCGCTAATCGAGCCGGAGGATAAGGCGCGCGCGCTTACCGCTGTCGCCGCCAAGCTCGGCATCTCTGACCTCGGCCGCAAGGCCATCGGCGTGGTCGCGCTCAATCGCCGCGCGAGATAGCTTCCCGCGATCGCATCGGCCTACGGCGCGCTGATGGCGCGCGAGCGCGAGGCCCGCCAAGTCGAGATCGTGTCGGCCCGCCCGCTGCGGGACGATGAAAAGAACGCCATCGTCGAATCGCTCGGCAAGCAGCTGGGCGCGAAGGTCGAGGCCGAAACCAGCGTCGATGAAAGCCTGATTGGCGGCTTTGTCGTGCGCGTCGGCTCGCGCCAGTTCGATGCTTCTGTCAAAGCCAAGCTGGACGCGCTGCGTCTGGCCCTAAAATCCGCCTGAACCGAGGAAAGACTTACATGGACGTCCGCGCCGCAGAAATCTCCGCAATCCTTAAAGAACAGATCAAGGGCTTTGGCGCTGAAGCAAAAGTCGCCGAGATCGGCCGCGTGCTTTCCGTCGGCGACGGCATTGCGCGGGTCTATGGATTGGAAAGCGTTCAAGCCGGCGAAATGGTCGAGTTTCCAGGCGGCGTCAAAGGCATGGCGCTGAACCTCGAGCGCGACAATGTCGGCATCGTCATTTTCGGCGAAGACCGCGGCATCAAGGAAGGCGACACCGTCAAGCGTCTTGGCGAGATCGTGGACGTGCCCGTGGGCAAGGGTCTTCTCGGCCGCGTCGTCAACGCATTGGGCGAGCCGATCGACGGCAAGGGGCCGATCAAAGCCGAGGCGCGTGCAACGGTCGATGTAAAGGCGCCAGGCATCATTCCGCGCAAATCGGTGCACGAGCCGATGCAGACCGGCATTAAGGCGATCGACGCGCTGATCCCGATCGGCCGCGGCCAGCGCGAGCTGATCATCGGCGACCGGCAGACCGGCAAGACGGCGGTCGCGCTCGACACCATTCTCTACCAGCGCGAAGCGCACGAAAAGAACGCGCCGGAGAGCGAAAAGCTCTATTGCATCTATGTCGTGGTCGGACAGAAGCGCTCGACCGTGGCGCAGCTGGTCAAGACGCTCGAAGACCGCGGCGCGCTCAGCTATTCGATCGTGGTGGCGGCGACCGCTTCGGATGCTGCGCCGCTGCAATATCTGGCCCCGATGTCGGGTTGCGCGATGGGCGAGTACTTCCGCGACAACGGCATGCACGCGCTCATCATTTATGACGACTTGTCGAAACAGGCGGTCGCCTATCGTCAGATGTCGCTCTTGCTGCGCCGCCCACCGGGCCGCGAAGCCTATCCGGGCGACGTCTTCTATCTGCACTCGCGCCTGTTGGAGCGCGCCGCGAAGCTGAATGAAGACAGCGGCGCGGGCTCGCTGACGGCCCTGCCGATCATCGAAACCCAGGCCAACGACGTCTCCGCCTACATT
>CAZIOD010000092.1:0-10981 GCA_964540785.1 uncultured Terricaulis sp. | reverse complement strand
TCGTTGATGTCGTTCACGATCGCCGGCAGCTCGTTCCAGAAGCGCCGCGGCATGGCGTTGAAGGCCTTGGGCCGGTTCAGCACGATGTGGGCGATGTCGTTTTCGATGCTGACGGCGAAACAATCTGACATGGGGCGGCTCCGGAAGGGGCGATAAGGCAATAGGACAATAGACCCGGATGGACCATGCGTCTCTTACGGCGGCGCTGATCGAGGTCGGACTGGTACACTTCCGCCATGCAGAATCAGTCTCGCCGCGCGCTGCTCGCGCTTCTCGCAACGTCAGTTGCAGCGCCCGCACTCGCGCGGCAGCCGCTCCTGGACAGTCTGACGCAAACCGATGCGCGCGCCGGCATTCGTGACGCCATGGGACTGGCCGCGCTCAACGCCACTACGCGCCTCGCACAGCCCCATGCGTTCTGGGACAATCCTGCGGTGCGCATCCCGCTGCCGGGTGTGCTGGGGCAAGCGCAGAGTGCGCTGTCGGGCTTTGGCATGTCCGGACCGCTCGACGAGCTGCAGCGAAGCCTCAACAGCGCTGCGGAGCGCACCATGCCGGAAGCGGGACGTTTGTTCGCCAACGCTGTCCGCGACATCACTATTGGCGACGCGATCGAGATTGTGCGCGGCCCCGAAGATGGCGCCACGCGTTATTTGCGCGCCAGGACCGAGACCAGACTGACCGCGCTGATGAAGCGGCCGATGCGCGAGGCGCTGACGCAATCGGGGGCCTTTGCGCTGCTGCGCACGGCGCTGCGCGAGGTGAGTCTCGCCAGCATGACAAACGATCTGCGTTCGCAGATTGTCGATTTTTCGACGGCGAAGGCGCTCGATGGCTGTTTTCATTTCATCGCCGAAGAGGAGCGCGCGATCCGGCGCGATCCCTGGCGGCGCACCACCGATATTCTGCGTCGGGTGTTCAACTGAAGGCTTGGCGGCGTGGAGGAATTACAGGTTTCGGAACGGGTCGGCGGGATAGACGCCCAGAATCTTCAACGAACTTGAGAAGAATCGCAGTTCTTCGAGCGCCAGCTCCACCCGGCGCTGGGCGGGATGGCCTTCGATTTCGGCGAAGAACATGGCGGCTGAGAATGCGCCCCCTTCGATATAGCTTTCGAGCTTGGTCATATTGACGCCGTTAGTGGCGAAGCCGCCCATGGCTTTGTAGAGCGCGGCCGGCACGTTCCGCACGCGGAAGACGAAGCTGGTCATGCACGACAAATCCGGCGAGGCTTCCTCCTTCTCGGACGCGAAAATGAGAAAGCGCGTCGTGTTGTGGCCAGCGTCGGCGATGTCGGCTTTCAGCACTTTGAGACCGTGCAGTTCACCGGCGAGCGAAGAGGCCAGGGCGCCTATCCGGGGATCGCCAAGCTCCTTGATTTCGCGCGCGGCGCCGGCGGTGTCTGCCGTTTTCACGGCGATCACGCCCAACTCGCGCAGCAATTTGCGGCATTGGCCCAGCGCCTGGGGGTGGGAACGCACATGGGTCAGCGCCTGCAAGGTCGCGTCGGGCAAGCCGAGTAATTGGTGACGGATCGGCGCGAACCGTTCGCCGACGATATAAAGCCCGCTGTCGGGGATAAGGTGGTGCACGTCAGCGACGCGTCCAAACACCGAATTTTCCACCGGGATCATCGCCAGCCGCGCCTGGCCTTCGCTCACTGCCGCGAAGGCGTCTTCGAAGCTGGCGCAAGGTAGCGGTTCGAAGGCGGGAAAGGCGTGCCGCACAGCCAGGTGCGAGTTCGCCCCAGCTTCGCCTTGAAAGGAGATACGATCGGCCATGCGCCGGGAGCGTTAGCGCAAGCGGCGTCCGCGCGGTAGAGGCGAGGCTGGATGAGTCGGCTGCAGGACCTGGAAGGGGCGATATTGGCGCAGACGCGCCGCGGCCTGCGCACGCTGTTGGCTGCGCCCTCGGCGCGCGCGCCGGGCCTGGCGCGCGTCGAGGAGATGCTTATCCCAGGGCCGGCGGGCGCTTTGCGTGCGCGCTATTACGAAGCGGCGGACGCGACGCAGGCGCCGCTGATCGTCTATTTCCACGGCGGCGGCTTTGTCTGCTGCGATATCGACACGCACGATTCCCTCTGCTCATGGATCGCAGCATCTTCGCAGGGGCGCGTGCTCTCAGTCGGCTACCGGCTGGCGCCAGAGGCGCCATTTCCGGCGCAGCTTGACGACGCACGCGCGGCCTGCGCCTGGGCGCTTGAGAATGCCGCCCGCTTCGGCGCCGCCCCGCAGCGCATCGCGGTCGCCGGGGACAGCGCCGGCGCATATCTCGCCGCCACGCTGGCGTTGGAGATCAATCGCGTCACGCCCGGCGCGGTCGCGCAGCAGATTCTGCTCTATCCGTTGGTGCACGTGCAGGATTCGCTTTGGGCCGATGAAGAGTTGCGCAACTTCCGTTTTCTCGGCCGCGTCGCGTGCCTCTATATCGCGCGCAGCCTTGGCGCCGAATCGCTGCCGTCGCTCCTCGATGTCGATCTGAGCGCAGCGCCGACGACCATCGTCGCCGGCGGCGGCGCGCTGGATCCGGTGCGCAAAGACGTCGATGCTCTGGTGGCCGCATTCCGCGCAGCCGGCGTGCGGGTGACGGAGCGCAAGTATTCTGTGCTGATGCACGGCGGCCTCAACTTTACCGCATATTCAAAGCTTGCGGTATCGGCGCTGCGGGAAGTCGGCGAGCTGGCGCGCGCCGAGATGGGCGTCTAGAGAGCACGGGACAAGCGGGGAGTGTTTCATGAGAATTCTTGTCGGCGCGGCGTTGGCGTTCGCGATGGCGGCGTGCAGCCAGGCCCCGCAATCTGACGATAAGCAGCAGGTCAGCGATAACGGCTGTCCGGCGGCGGCGCAGGCGTCATGGGAGACGTTCCGGATCGAAGGCTTCGTGCAAGGCGACAATTGCGCCGACGCGCAAGCGGCGATCGCCATTCGCAGCGGGGACTCGACTTTGTGGTCGCAATCCTATCCCGTTGACCAAGTGATGGTGCTCAAGAATGCGCAGTCGGCAGAAGAGATGCAGCGCCGCCTCAACGAGTGGATCGCTCCGCCGGGCGCCGGGCGCGACAGCACCGGCGACTTGCCGGAATGGGCCGAAGGCGACGCCAATCCGATGAGCGGAGAATTCCCGTTCTACCTCGAAGAGGGCGTTGACCGTGCGGCGTACGAAGCGCTTCGTGCGCGCGATGCGCCGATGTTCTGCTTTGTGCAGGGCATGGAAAGTCAGGCCTGCCTGGCGCTTGAGAATGGCGAACTCACCAAGATCGGCGCGCAGAGCTTTCCTGGCTAGCTAGAGCGCGGTTCCGCCGACGAGCGCCAGCACGGGCGCGGTGGGGCGTTGCGGACGATAGCGTTGCTCCGCCTGGGCATAATGGCTTTCCTCGGTGGCTTCGCCGAGTCCGGCTTCGGCCTGAGCGAGAATATCCCACGCAAACGCCAACTGCATGGCGGACTCGCCGCCGCTATGCTGTGTTTCGAAGTCACACACTGCCGCAGCGAGAGCGCTGAAATATTCGCTGTCCGGCATTGTGCCGGCGCGCATCAGGCTGTCGCAGGTGGCGGTGAGGCGATCGATATAGTCGAGCTTGACGCTGCGCAGCTGCGCGAGCGGGTCGCAGCGCTCAAGCAGCGCCAGGGCTTCGGCTGCTGCCTTGGCAGCGCCGCGCGTGTGAGCGCCCAGGAGCAGAAGGCGATCGATCTCGCAGATGACCACGCGCAACTCATCGCAATCGACCTGGTCGAGCTGGCCGCCTGCGGCAAGCGAGTCGCGCGCGGTATGCATGAGCGCGTTCAAGCTGCTCAGAGCGCGCCGAAGCTCAGCGTGCGAATTCCCCATCTCATCACTCCCCCCGCATGACGCGCGCCCTCGCCAGGCGCAGGCTAGGCAGCTCTATCGGCGCTCGCCGCCTGCTGCGGCGCCTCTGCGATCGCCCCGCCCAGAGCGATCACAATTTGCGAAAACGATTTGTCGAATTGGCTATGTCCATGCGCGATGCGATGGCTCGCGAGCCCGTAGTCAAATCGTTCGGTAACCACTTTGATATTGCCGCGCCGGCGTTTGACGGCCTCTGCGACGATAGCGTCGACTACGGGAAGGTGTGCGCCGCCGCCGGCCAGGCAGACCGTGATGGCGTTTGGCTTGGCCGCGCTCGCGGCGCAGACCGCGTCCATGCTCTTGGCCAGGGTCTGCGCCAATGCGCGGCAGAAATCCTTGAAGCTCGGATCTTTCAGCAACGCCTCGCGACGCATGACGATCTTGCGCCCATCGTGCGTCAGCATGCATTTGCCGCGCTCGATCAGGTCGTGTTTGAGTTCCCGCGCGGAAAGGCGCAGCGCCCGCCACGTGCGCGCTTTGGCTTCCGCCGACGATGCGCGGCTTCGGCGCAGCATCTGGTGCACCAGAGCGCTGTCGACCTCATCACCCGCGAGCGCGCAGCACTGGCGCGCGCCGTCGATCTCTTCCAGCACAGGAACAGGACCGTTGTTACGTATGCGGAATCCGGCAATGTCGGTCGTGCCGGCGCCGATATCCATGACGAGAAGGTGCTCGCTTCTCGGCTGTGCGAAATTGGCGTATGCCGCGGCGACCGATTGCGCTTCCGTGACGATGCCGGCGAACCGGCCTTGCGGGGCAGTGCGGGAGGCGTCGTCGAGAGCGGCGCGGGCTTCGTCGACGCACGCGCCCTCAGGCGTGATCAGGGATGCGCCGAGGCGCATCGATACGAACTCGGCCTCGTGGAACAGACGGCTCAGCACATGCTGAGGGTCGTGGTCCTTGCGCCAGAGCGGGGATGTGAGGCGCAGCGGCGCATTCGTTAGAGAATTAGGCAGGTGCTCGTCCACCAGGATCGCTGCGCGAACCAGCTGGTCCAGATAGGCAAAGTAAAGCACGAGCGCATCGCGATAAGTCATGCTGCGCGAGGGATCGACCGAGGGGCTCAGTTTAAGCGCCAGGGTGCCTTCGATATCCCGCGCGGACAGCACGAGCTTGAACGAGAGGACGGGATCGCGCTTGGCGCGTACGCCGGCGCGCGCGCGCATCAGCGCTTTCGGTCCGCAATGCACGCGACCTTGCTCAAGAAAGAGCGCTGTCGGCGTGAAATAGGGATGCTCAGCGCCCGACACCGCGCCCAGACGCAACGGCGCCAGGCACGCTTCGCTGCCCGCCGGACCGCCTAGAAAGACCCCTGCCTTCGAGAAGGAGGTGCCAAAGTCGAGGCACACGCGCGGGTCTGCGCCCGCGTCTCTGAAAGTCATTCCATCCATGTCTATCCCCCACCCCGGGGCGCGAAGTTCCTTGACTGACTTCGCGTGCGCGGATTGTGCGTGGCGGGAGGTATTAGAGGAAGCGAACTCGCCCAACTGGGGATAAGCTGGGGATACGCTGTGCCTAGCGCGCCACGAGCGCGCGCCGCGCGGCGTCGAGATCGGCGGGGCTGTCGACGCCTTTGGGGAAGTCCGCGATCGCATCGGCGCAAATCGTCATGCCCATTTCCAGTGCGCGCAGCTGTTCAAGTTTTTCGCGCTTTTCGAGCGGGGAGGGCGGCGCGGCGACAAAGCGCGCGAGCGCGTCACGACGATAGACGTAGATGCCCACATGGCGCTCAATCGGCCCTTCGCCCCAGGGCGCGGGCGCGCGCGTAAAGGCGAGGCAACGTCCATCTGCAGCGCGGATCGTCTTCACAACATTAGGATTGTCGCGATCTTCCGGATCGCTCGACGGCGACACCAGGGTGGCGAGATCCGCGCCGCTTCGCAGCGCGGCGACGGCGCGCGCAACGTCCGCAGGCTGCATGGTCGGCATATCGCCCTGCAGGTTCACCGCGACATCGAAGCGCCGTTCAGGATCAAACGACTCGAGCGCGGCGTGAACGCGGTCCGAGCCGGAGGGCAAAGCCGGGTCGGTCAGCGCCACGTTCGCGCCAGCCTTCAGCGCCGCCTCTGCGACGTCCTCCTCGGCGGCAGCGACCAGCACCGGGCCCGCCTCCGCGCGCCGGGCGATCTCCACCATCCAGGCGATCATGGGCCGGCCGTGGATATCGGCTAGCGGTTTGCCGGGCAGGCGCGTCGACGCCATGCGTGCGGGGATCACGATCACGGAGCTCATTGCAGCTTGCGGCTTGCCGTGCGGCGGTTCGCCGCGCAAGGCGCCTCGCGCGTCGTGACGCACGCCGGGCCGCTTGGCGCGAGGCCCGACGCAGGCCATAAACCGGCCCGATCTGTTCTCCCTCAGGGCAAGGCGTATGAGCGATTTGAGGTTCAATTCCATCGCCGGGGCGGTTTTGGCGTCGGTGCTGGGCGTGATGGGCGTGGGCGTCGCCGCCGATACGATCATCCATCCCAATTACCCGGAGAAGGCCGGCTTTCTGCCTGAGGTGACTTTGGAGAGCGGCGGGGGCGCAGCGACGCCATCGGGTCCGCCCGACTTCGGACGCCTGTTTGCGGACGATGCGCAACTCGCCGAGCTTATCGCGCGCGGCGAACGGGTCGTCGCGCAATGCCGCTCGTGCCACACCTTCGAAGCGGGAGGGGCCGACGGCATTGGGCCCAATCTGCACGACGTGTTCGGCCGCGCCGTCGCAAGCCATGGCAACTTCGCTTATTCCGATGCGATGGAAGCGCATGGCGGCGTCTGGGACTATCTCCAACTCAACGATTTCCTGCGCTCGCCTGCAAGCGATGTGCGCGGCACCAAAATGGCGTTTGCCGGCTTGCGCAACGATCAGGAGCGGGTGGGGATGATCGCCTATTTGCGCTCGATTTCGCCCAACAATGTGCCGCTGCCGGCGCCCTTGCCCGAACCCGAAGCCGAAACGGCGGAAGGCGAAGGCGCAGCCGCGCCGGAAGGCGAAGCCGTCACGGAAGCGCCTGCCGCGCCGCAATAGCGACGCGGGCTCATATCGACAAAACGCGAAAACGGCGTCTCGCTTGCCGCGAGACGCCGTTCTCTTTCGCCCAGGCGCAGCGTCTTATACGGCGACCTGCAAGATCGGCCGGGAGGCTGCGCTCTGTTCGCCGCCGACGATCGTGGCGCCCAATTGTTCGAGGAACGCGTCGCCTTTTTCGGTCCGCTCGACGAACACGTTGCGCCCGTCCTTCGGGTCGCGCCGGCGCTGCACGAAGCCGAGCCGCGACAGCGTGTCGAGCGCACGCGTAATGGCCGGCTTACCCACATTGAGCGCCGCCGCCAGGCCGCGCACCGTGTGCGGGGCTGGCTGCAGCCGGACGGTCATCAGCACGGCCAGCTGACGGGCCGTGAGGTCTGGCGCATCCGAGCGCACCGTGCTGACGGTAACGCGACGCCATAAATCCAAGGCTTCCACTTGATCGCGAACGAGGTCCATGCCCTTCCCCTTTGCTTGAATCGCAAGTGAGAGGATTCGCCGATTTGGTGGTCCTTGCAAGCGCGAAACCACAAGATGTTGTGGATTGGCCGGAACGATTAACAAAACCTTGAGGGCCGGGCCCGAAACGATCCGGGCGCTCTAAGGTCCGCGGCCGCGCAAACAAAGATCATGCGCCGCCCGCAGGTGCGAGCCTGAATGCCGGACCCGCTGGATCGCGTGTGCGTACGGTACCGCTTTTCCTTTGGCGGGCGCCTGTTAACGTCTTTTTATCCACAGGCGGGAGGCAGACATGGCGGGCTTCGTTCGCGGCGTGCTCTGGGGCTTGGCGCTGATTGCATTGGGCTGGGTTGGCGGATCGTTGGCGCCTGCGCCGGCCGCCGTAACGCAACCGATCGCAGATCGTCTGCCGGGCATCGCTGCGCGCGTCGGTATCGACGATCTGACGGTTGAGCGGCTGAGCGCAATGATGTCGGAACAGGACTTGACGAGGTTGCGGCGTGAAGCGTCCGTGATCGCCGCGCGCGCGGGCGAGGCTATTGTTGTCGAACGAGATGACGAGAACCTGGCGCTCGTACTCGCGAGCTTGCCGAACGCGCCGCAGGCGACGTCGCCGGCAGGCGCCGGAGACGCCTCTTTCGAAACTGCGTTGAGTTTGTGCCCGGGCATGACCGTATCGAACGCGCCAGCCGCGGATGCGCAGCGGCAAGTGACCGGTTATGTCAACCTCATCGAAGTCGATGGCGTTCGCTTGGCGGCGAATCCGACGCGCGGAGCCTGCTTGTCCTCGTCCTTCGGACCGCGGGGAAGCGGCCGACACAATGGTGTCGATTATCACGCGCGCGACGGGGGTCCCATCCTCGCCGCCGCCAATGGAATCGTACGTGAGGCCGTGTACAGAAACGATTACGGCAATATGCTGCTGATCGATCACGGATCCGGAGTCTTTACGCGCTACGCGCATCTGTCCAGTTTCGCCGAGGGCGTCGTTGTCGGCGCCGAAGTGCAGGCAGGTCAGCAGATTGGGCTGATGGGCAACACGGCCGCGTATGCTATTCCCGTCCATCTGCATTACGAGATTCTGACCGGAAACTACGACACGCCGCGCGCCTCGTTCGGCCTCACGCCGCGCTCGCCGTTCGTTCGCTGATTATGCCGCGAAGCGCCGTCTGATGGCCGCCCATGTTGCGCGCAGCGCCTGGGCGTCGCCGCCGGCCGGGCGCGCCGGCTTTTCCTTGGGATTCCAGGCGAAAATGTCGAAGTGCGCCCACGCCGGCGCGTCGACAAAGCGGCGCAAGAAGAGGGCCGCGTAAATCGAGCCGGCAAAAGCGCCGTCGCCGGTGTTTTTGAGATCGGCGATGGGAGAGTCCATTTCAGCTTCGTAGGCATCCCAGAGCGGCATCCGCCAAATCGGGTCGCTGGTTTCGAGCGAGGCTTGCGCGAGATCGGCGGCGAGCGCCTCGTCGTTTGCATAAAAGGGCGGAATGTCCGGCCCCAACGCGGTGCGCGCTGCGCCGGTGAGCGTGGCGAAATCGAGCAGGAGCGCGGGTTTATCTTCGCACGCGCGCGTCAGTGCGTCGGCCAAAATGAGGCGGCCTTCTGCGTCGGTGTTGTCGATTTCGACGGTAAGGCCCTGGCGGCTGGCGATGACGTCGCCCGGCCGGAACGCGTCGCCGGAAATCGAGTTCTCAACCACCGGCAAGAACACATCGAGCCGCACCGGCAGCTTTGCGTCCATCACGATCTGGGCGAGCGCCAAGGCGTGCGCGGCGCCGCCCATGTCTTTCTTCATGAGGCGCATGCCGGCCGCCGGCTTTATGTCGAGGCCGCCAGTGTCGAAGCACACTCCTTTGCCGACCAGCGCAAGCCGCGGCGCGTCCGCCTCGCCCCAAGAGATATGCAACAGACGCGGCGCCTGACTCGAAGCACGGCCCACGGCGTGGATGAGCGGATAATTCTGTTTGAGCAGGTCCTCACCGACGATCGCTTCGAAGCTCGCGCCGTGCTGGTGCGCGACGTTTGCTGTGGCCGCCTGGAGCGCGTCGGGCCCCATGTCGCCGGTTGGCGTATTGACCAGATCGCGCGCGAGCCATGCCGCGCGAACGACGCGCTCGGCTTCGGCGCGATCGGCCTCGCTGGACAGCACGAGGCGCGGAGCGGGGCGCTTGCGCTTCTTGTACCGGTCGAATGCGTAGGCGCCGAGGCCCCAAGCGATCGCCAGGGCTGTCGGTGCAAACTCCCGGGGCGTGAAGGCAAGCTTGTAGTCGCCAGCGGGCAAATGCTGCGCCAGCGCACCGATCATCATCGCGTTGGCTTTGTCGCCGACTCCAAACAGCACGCGCTCGATCGATCCGTCCGTCGCCGGCACGACAAGCATGCGTCCGTTCTGCGCCTGGAAGTCATAAGCCTTGGCCAGCCGACGCAAGCTTTCCGAGTGTCGCTCGTCCCATTGCCGCCACTCGCCGGCGCGGAGCACGTAGATCGGAACGGCGCCTGGATCGTCGGTGAGGAAGGGCAGGTTCATCGGATTTGGGCGGACTGTTGGGGGATCGGACACGTGCTCTACTGCTTTCGTGCGCGATCCCCAAGCCCATTAGCGCTTTGTTGATAGCTGAGGCGCATCGTTAGCCGCTTGTTAGGATTCGCGCCGCTCGCGGGATGACACGCTCTCATTCCGGACCGGCCAACGGGGACTGAAGGCCAGTGCCAATGAGTGCGTATCGTCCCGCTGCGGCGCTGTTCGCTGTTTCCGCACTCGCCGCGTGCGCCACGACGGGCGAGGGGATCTCCCAGGACGTCGCCGCATCAACCACGCCGAGTGTGCGCACGGCCATTGACCGTCAAGCGCGTGAGCGGATCGTCCGCGAAGATATGCTGACGCAAATGGCGTTCTGGGCGGCGGAGTACCAAACCTTTCCCAACGATCTGGAAGCCGCGCAGCGTTTCGCGGACGCGCTTCGCCGGGGCGGGCGGTCCGATCGCGCCGCACAGATTGCCGCCGAGGCGCTCGGCCGTTTCCCGGACGATCGGGAGCTGCTCACCACCTACGGCTACGCACAGATTGCCTCGAGCCGTCCGCACGAGGCGCTGCGCCCGTTGGCGCTCGTGGCGCAGGCCGAGCCGGAGAATTGGCGCGTGCGTTCGGCGCTGGGCGCCGCGCTCGATCAACTCGGCCGCTTTCCCGAAGCGCGGCGCGCCTACCAGGAGGCGCTGAGCCTGGCGCCCCAAAATGCGCGCGTCCTCACCAATATCGGCGTCTCCCACATCATGGCCGGGGAGCCCGCGGAGGCCGAACGCTATTTGCGGCAAGCCGCCGAACAAGGCGACGCGCCACCCGAAGCGCGTCAGAATCTCGCCATCGCGCTGGCGCTGCAAGGACGCTTCGACGAAGCCGAGCGGATCGAGCGCGTGGATCTGCCGCCCGCGCAAGCGGCTCAGAACATGCGCTATCTGCGCGGCCTGCTGAGCGATCCGCGCCGCTGGGAAGACGTCCGCGGCCGCACTGGTTGACGTCGAGCGGCGATGTAGCTGCGCTGCTCGCGCGGCAAAGCGGAGGTTAGCGACCGCCCATCATGTGGCTGACCTGGATCAGCGCCGGTCCGATGATAACCGCGAACAGCACCGGCAAGAAGAACACGATCATCG
>CAZIOD010000091.1:8033-11052 GCA_964540785.1 uncultured Terricaulis sp. | reverse complement strand
CTGAAGGTGACGACGCGGCAAGCTTTTTCGTGGATCATATGGAAAAGGACGAGTAAGCGCCCGGCGCGCCCGTCGCAGAGGAGTTCTCAATGCATTTCCCAGGGCTGATACCGCTCCTGATCGTGTTGGCGCTGGCCTTTCTGCTGTTCAGCCGGCCCGGCCGGATTTCCGGCTTGATGGAGGACCTCGGCAAAGGCATCCGCGGCTTCCGCAAAGGCCTCTCCGATCCAGAGGACAAGACGTCGGAAGAGCAGCCGCGCCAGGTCCAGGACCAGAACGCCACGCAACGCGAAACGGACCGCGCGCCGCACTGAGGTGCGCGCTGGTGAACGGCCATGCTGCCGAGCCTAGGCTTCAACGAGATCATTATCCTCGGCATCCTCGCCCTCTTGGTGGTGGGGCCCAAGGACTTGCCCCTGCTGTTCCGCAAGCTCGGACGCTGGACAGCCAAACTGCGCGGCATGGCGCAGGAGTTTCGCAGCGGCTTTGACGAACTTGCCCGCCAGGCCGAGCTTGATGAATTGAAGCGCGAGGTGGAATCGCTGCGCCGTACAACCTCTCTGCGGGAGATTGAGCGGGAGTTGTCAAAACCGCTGCCGACGCTGGAAGATTACGCCGGTATTCCCAGGCCCGCGCCTGCGCCAAATCTGGAATCTCCCGAAGGCGTCCCTTCCACGTCGCCCGAGGATCGCGGCGACGCAGGCGCATCAGACGAGACGCCGCCGGCTGAGGACAGCGCGCCCGTCGAGGACGAACACGAGCGGCCTGTCGCGCGGAGCGCCCCGTGACCGACGCCGCCGCCAAGCAACGCACGAAATATGAAAACGAAGAAGCTGAGATCGAGGCTTCGCGCGCCCCGTTGCTGGATCACCTGGTTGAGCTGAGAAGCCGATTGATGACGTCGCTCGCCGCGCTGGTGATCGGCGTCATCATCTGTTTCATTTTCGTCGATCCAATTTTCAGGTTCATGGCCGAGCCGTTCCAGACGGCGATGGCGCTCGAACATCCCGAACGTGCGGGCGAAGCGATCCAGCTGATCAATACCGGCGCCTTCGGCTTTTTCTCCGTAAAAATGCAGATCGCCTTGTTCGGCGGGATCATTCTCGCCTTCCCGGTGATCGCCTGGCAGGGCTACGCTTTCATCGCCCCCGGCCTCTATCGCAAGGAGCGCGCTGCCGTCGCCCCTTTCCTGATGGCGGCGCCGGTCATGTTCGCGCTCGGCGCGGCGTTCGTCTTTTACGTCGGCATGCCCTTCGCGCTCCGCTTCGCGCTGAGCCAGGAGGTGACCGAAGGCGCGGTGCAAGTCACCTACCTGCCGAAGGTCGAGGAATATATGGGCCTCGTCACCACGTTGGTGCTCGCCTTTGGCTTCATGTTTCAGCTCCCGGTCGTGCTTTCCCTGCTGGGGCGGGTCGGCATCGTCTCGGCGCCAGCTCTGCGCAAGGGCCGGCGCTACGCCATCGTCGGCATCGCCGCGTTCTCGGCTCTGGTGACGCCCAACGACGTCATCTCCATGTTCGTCATGGCCGTGCCGGTGTACCTGCTTTACGAGATCTCGATCTGGATTGTGGCGGCGATCGAGAAGGCGCGCGCCAAGGAAGACGTGGTCACGCCGGTCCCGTGACCCTGTTGCCGCGCGGCGCGGCTTAAACTAACCACCGCCCATGCACGATATCCGCGCCCTCCGTGACGACCCCGCCGTTTATGACGCCGCCTGGGCGCGCCGCGGACTGTCTTCGCAGTCGACGGCGATCGTCGCCGCGGACGCCAAACTGCGCGCCGCGTCCACCGCCAAACAGGAAGCGGAGGCGGCGCGCAATGCGGCGTCGAAGGCGATTGGCCAGGCCAAGGCGCAGAAGAACGACGCAGAAGCGGATCGCCTGATCGAGCAGGTTGCGGCGTTGAAAATGCGCATTGATGAAGCCGGCGCCGAGGAAGCCAAATGGCAAGCCGCGCGCGATAACTTGCTGTCGTCGCTCCCCAATCTGCCGGCGCCCGACGTGCCTGACGGCGCCGACGAGCATGGCAACGTGGAAGTGCGTCGTTGGTACTTAAGCGACGGCGCAGCGCCGCCGGCGCTCGATCTCACCGCCGATCACGTGACGCTTGGCGAAGCGCTCGGCCTGATGGATTTCGAGGCCGCCGCGCGCCTTTCCGGCGCGCGCTTCGTCGTGCTGAAGGGCGCGTTGGCGCGGCTTGAGCGCGCACTGGCGCAGTTCATGCTCGATCTGCACACAGGTGAGTACGGCTACACGGAGGTGAACCCCCCGATCCTGGTCAAGGATGCCGCAATGTTCGGCACGGGCCAATTGCCGAAGTTCCTGGACGATCAGTTCACCGCGGCGCGAAACTTGAGCCGCCAGGATCTCTTGAACCAAGCGCTCGATCGGTTTGACGAAGAGTTCGAGAAACGCGCAGGCAAGATCAAGCCGACGCAGCTTCTGAACGAACTGCTGGATCGGGCGCCGACGCGCGAAGATTTTTGGCTCATCCCAACGGCCGAAGTCGCGCTCACCAATCTCGTGCGCGAACAGATCCTCGCCGAGGACACGCTGCCGCTGCGCTTCACCGCCGACACCCCGTGCTTCCGCGCCGAGGCCGGTGCGGCGGGCAGAGACACGCGCGGCATGATCCGCCAGCATCAATTCCGCAAGGTCGAGCTCGTCTCGATCGTGAAGCCCGAACACAGCCACGATGAGCATGAACGCATGGTCGCGTGCGCCGAGGAGGTGCTGAAGCGGTTGGAATTGCCCTATCGCGTCATGCTGCTCTGCGCCGGCGACATGGGCTTCAGCGCCAGGAAAACCTACGACATCGAAGTGTGGCTGCCGAGTCAGGGCAAGTACCGCGAGATCAGCTCCTGCTCCAACTGCGGCGACTTCCAGGCGCGGCGCATGAATGCGCGCTTCCGCAACAGCGAGGGCAAGACAGAGTTCGTGCACACGTTGAACGGCTCCGGCCTCGCCGTCGGCCGCACGCTGGTCGCCGTCATCGAAAACTACCAGCAGCCCGACGGCTC
>CAZIOD010000091.1:0-7933 GCA_964540785.1 uncultured Terricaulis sp. | reverse complement strand
GCGCCGAGCAGCGCCTGGAAGATGCGCCGCGGCAGCGTCTGAGCCCCGAACTGTTGCAGATGCGGCGTCACGAATTGCGCGTCGAGCAGCTTGAACCCGCCAAAACGCAGGCGCGCTGCGAGATGCACCAAGGCGGCCTTGCTTGCGTCTCTCGCCAGCGAGAACATGCTTTCGCCGAAGAAGGCCCCGCCGATGGCGACGCCGTAAAGACCGCCTGCCAGCTCGCCGCCGATGCGCGCCTCGACGCTATGGGCCAACCCGCGCGCGTGCATCTCCAAATAGAGCGTGCGGATGTCAGGGTTGATCCAGGTGTCTTCGCGGTCCGGTCCCGGCGCCGCGCAGCAATCGAGCACGGCGGCAAAATCGCCGTCGGCGGTAAAAGTGAAACGGCCTGAGCGCAGCGTTCGCGCGAGCCGTCGCGGCACATGAAGGCGGTCAAGCGGGATGATGCAGCGCCACTCGGGATCGACGATGAAGAAGCCTTCGTCGTCGCGGCTTTCCGCCATCGGAAAGACGCCGCGCCGATAGCAGGCGATGAGGTCCTCGGGTGTGAACGGTTTCACGCGCCTATTGTGTCATCAACCGCAAGGACGCGGGAGAGGGCGCGTTCAGCTGTTGTTGCTCTTGCGGCGGCGGGCGATCCAATCGTCGAGTGGATTAAGCACGACGAGCACCACCACGGTCAGGCCAACGCCGACGGCGACGACGGTCCAGCTCGCCAGGCCGCAGGCGATGCCGAGCGCCGCCGTGACCCAGACGGTGGCAGCGGTGGTGAGCCCTTCGATGTCGCCGCTCTCGCGCCGCTGCAGCACTGCGCCCGCGCCCAAAAAGCCAATGCCCGTGAGCACGCCGGTGAGCACGCCTTGAACGACCCGGCTTATCGCCTCCGGATCTCCGTCCAGCGCTTGCAGGTGTACGGTCGTGACGCACGCGAGCGCGGCCCCGAGCGCGACCAGCGCCAAGGTGCGGATTCCCATCGGTTTGCCGCGCCATTCGCGGTCGAGTCCGATCAAGACGCCCACCGCCACTGCCGCCAGCAGCCGTAGGCCCACGTCCAGGAGGTCGATGCTTGGATGAAGACTGGCGCTGGTTTCTTCCACGGCGCTGCAACACGGCCCCGTCGGTCGATGTTCCGTTTGACGGGGGATAGCTGGACGGTTATATAACCTAAAT
The DNA here is from genome assembly GCA_964540785.1 of uncultured Terricaulis sp. GTDB lineage: Bacteria > Pseudomonadota > Alphaproteobacteria > Caulobacterales > Aquidulcibacteraceae > Vitreimonas. The sequence continues at coordinate 6,760 of CAZIOD010000091.1, read as the reverse complement.
GGAATTGACTCTCGATGCTACCTTCGCGGCCCTGGCTGATCCGACCCGGCGGGCGATCCTGGCGCGGCTGGCCGAGGGCGAGGCGACCGTGACGGAGCTGGCCGCGCCGTTCGCCATCAGCCAGCCGGCGATTTCCAAGCACCTCAAAGTGCTCGAACGGGCCGGCCTCATCTCAGCAGGGCAGGACGCCCAGCGCCGTCCGCGCAAGCTGGAGCCCGGCGCGCTGGAAGCGGCGAACGCCTGGCTCGAGCGCTATCGCGAAATTTGGGAGGCCCATTATACGCGCCTCGACAGCCTGCTTGAGAGCATGAGCAAAGAGGACGCGCAGAAGGCTCGCGTGAAGAAGAAGAAAAAATGACGCCGATGTCGGTGAGGGAGAGCCGCGTTCGTCCTCTGAACGAGCGTCGCAGAGCAAGGAGAGACGAGCATGCCAGCACCAGCACAAGTTACGCTGCCCAGCGATCGAGAAGTGCGAGTTACGCGGCAGTTCAATGCGCCGCGCCAGCTGGTCTGGGAAGCCCATACGAAGCCGGAACTCGTGCGCAAATGGCAGACCGGTTATGACGGCTGGGACATGCCGGTCTGCGAGATGGATGTGCGCGTCGGCGGCAAATATCGCTGGCAGTGGAAGAACCGCGAAGACGGTAAGCAATTCGGCTTCTTCGGCACGTTCACTGAAGTCAACGCGCCGTCGCGACTTGAGCACAACGAATACTACGATCCGGGCGATGTTGAATTTGGCGAGGGCATGCAAGTCGGCGACCCGTGTATCGTGGCGCTGGAGCTTAGCGAGCAGAACGGCGTCACCACGCTCGTCTGCAACATGACGTTCGCGTCGAAGGAAGCACGCGACGGCGCTGTCTCAACCGGCATGACCGACGGCATGGAGTTCAGCTACGCCAAGCTCGACAATCTTCTCACCGCCGAAGCCGCATGAGGAGAGCAGCATGGCCAACAAGATCTCCCCCCACCTTTGGTACACCGACAAGGCCGACGAAGCGGCGGCGTTCTACGCTTCCATCTTCCCGGACTCCCGCGTCGATAGCGTCACCGCCATGGCTGCCGAGTCGCCGAGCGGGCCGCCCGGCAGCGTCAAAGTCGTCGAGTTCACGCTCTGCGGCCAAAGCTTTCTCGCCATCTCGGCAGGCCCGCACCATCAATTCAACGACGCGATTTCGCTCCACGTGACCTGCGAAGATCAGGAAGAGCTCGACCGCTACTGGAACGCGCTGCTTGAAGGCGGCGGCAAGGCGGTGGCTTGCGGTTGGCTCAACGACCGCTACGGTTTGCGCTGGCAAATCGTTCCGCGCCAGCTCGGCGAGCTTATGAAGAGCAAGGAGCCGGGCGTCGCCAAGCGCGTCGAAGAAGCGATGCTGAAAATGGTCAAGCTCGACATCGCCGAACTCGAACGCGCCGCTGAAGGCTCAGTCTGATGCCCGCGAAAGACCCGGGCGCCTCTCTGGCGCGCAAGGCGATCCGGGCCGCGGCGGCTCGATCCGGAGCGGCTGCGCCTAAGACGAAGGCTGCGAAGAAGACAGCCGAGCGCTTCGACGCCTCCGCGCATCCGTTGCGCGAGGAGATCGACGCCGTGCGCCAGATCATCCTGGGCGCGAGCCCCGCAATCAGCGAAGGCGTCAAATGGAACGCGCCAAGTTTTCGCACGCAGAAGGAATGGTTCGCGACACTCAACCTTCGTTCGAAGCAAAGCGTGCAGGTGATCCTTCATCTCGGCGCCAAGGCGCGGCCCGATCTCAAGCCGTTTGAGATCGCCGATCCCAATGCCCTCATGAAGTGGCTCGGCAAGGACCGCGCGCTCGTCACCCTCGGGGCCGGGCGCGATATTGCCGCCAACCGCAAAGCCCTGGAAGCCATCGTGCGCGCATGGATCAAACACGTCTGATGGTCGCGAAACGCAGAGCGTCCGCGAAAGACTCACCGGCGAAGGTCCGCGAGGTGCTCGCTCAACTGAAGCGCGCGGGCTCGCCGCAATACAAAGCCGACATGGCCAAGCGCTATGGCATCGTCACGAAGGCGCCGGTCTACGGCGTGGCGATTGGCGATCTGCGAAGACTGGCCAAGAGCGTCGGCCGCGACCACGCTCTCGCCGAACACTTGTGGGCAAGCGGCGTGCATGACGCGCGCATGCTCGCGACAATGGTTGACGATCCGGCCGACGTCACACGCGCGCAAATGAACCGGTGGGTGAAGCAATGCGATAACTGGGCGCTCGTCGACACCGCCTGTTTCCACTACTGGGACCGCACCCCGCACGCCTTCGGGCAGATCGAGAAATGGGCCAAGGCGAAAGATGAGTTCGTCAAGCGCGCCGCCTTTGCTCTGCTCGCCTCGTGCGCCCTGCATAAGCACGGAACGGACGCGCAATTCTTGCGCGGCCTCGAACTCATCGAAGCACACGCGAACGATCCGCGCAATTTTGTGAAGAAGGCAGTCAACTGGGCGCTGCGCGCAATCGGCGGCAAAAAGAGCGCGAAGCTGCGCGCGGCCGCGCATGAAGTCGCCGAGCGGCTCAGCGTCTCCGACGACGCAACCGAGCGCTGGGTCGGGCGCGATGCGATGAAGGCGTTCGCCAAAGCGAAATAAGGAGCCAGGCATGATCAGGAAAGTCGCGTTCACCATGATGCCGGTCACCGACGTGCCGCGCGCGCGCAAGTTCTACGAGGAGGTCCTCGGCCTCAAGGTTGGCCTGCAGGGCGGGCAGGGCGACAAATGGTGGATCGAATACGACCTGCCGCAAGGCGGCTGCGTTGCGCTCTCCAGTTTCGGCGACAAACCCGGCTCAGGCACGACGCTCGCGCTGGAGGTCGAGGATCTCGACGCCATGATGGACCGCCTCTCCGCCAACGGCGTCGAGTTCAAGCACGGGTTGATCGCCGGCCCTCATTGCCGCATGGCGCCGTGTGCGGATTCCGAAGGCAATCCGCTGCTCTTGCACCAGCTCAATCCGAAGTAAGCTTACTCCGTCGGCAGACGGCTGCGCAGCGCATCGCCGCCGATGCGCGCGCCATGGAATTCCGGCAGGCCGGGCGCCTCGATTGCGGCGATCTCGACCGGCCCGGTCTGAACTATGGCCTGTACCGAGCTGGCGCAGGCTGAGAGCGCCATCGCCAGGAATGCAAGTGCGGCCAGGAAGGCGATGGTTGAAAACGCGTGTTGCGACATGAGCGAGCGTCCCGGAGAGGAATTCCGCTCACGCTCTGCAATCGGCGGGCCGTTAACCGCGGCCGCACGGGCGCGGTTAATCCGGCGCCTGCATAAGTGTTGCTGGCGCGCCGTGACGTTCGGCCCACTCCAGCCACGGAGCGTCATTGGGGCCGACCGCGAACTCCACCACCCGCCATTCGCCATCGCGGCGCTGCAACAGTGCGTAGGTGAGGCCGTTGCCGTCGAGCAGACCTTCCTGCGCGCGTTCAGCATAACGCGTCTGCGACCAGTCGATCTGCGCGCCCTCGGGCGTCCAGGGCTGGGCGACGATCCAGCCCCAGCTTTCATCCATCGTGCTGATCTGCACCTCGAGCGAGACTGGGCGGCCGATCGCCTCAGACAACGCAGGCGTCAGCGCAACCGCCAGCGCATCGGCCTGTGCGTCGCTCTCCGTGGCGTGGCGGGCTGGCGTGTGGGATGTCTGCTGACCAGGCGGCGAACAAGCGGCGAGCAGCGCAAAAACGACGATCGCCGGCTTGCGCATCTACGCCTCCGCTTTCGCCGCCAAATTCTTTTCAAGCCAATGGATGGAGTAATCGCCGTTGATCACGTCCGGCTCGTTCATGAGGTCGCGGAACAGCGGCAGCGTGGTGTCGACGCCGGTGATCACCATCTCGTTCAGCGCGCGGCGCAGCCGCATCAAGCACTCGGCGCGATCGCGGCCGTGCACGATCAGCTTGCCGATCAGGGAATCGTAGTTCGGCGGAATCGCGTACCCGGCATAGATGGCGCTATCCAGCCTGACGCCCAGCCCGCCCGGTGGGTGGAAGCCGGTGATCGTGCCTGGAGACGGCGCAAAAGTGCGCGGGTGCTCGGCGTTGATGCGGCATTCAATAGCGTGGCCGCGGAACTTCACGTCTTTCTGCCTGACCGAAAGCTCTGCGCCATCGGCGATGCGGATCTGTTCGCGCACCAGATCGAGGCTGGTGATCATTTCCGTCACGGGATGCTCGACTTGGAGTCGCGTATTCATCTCGATGAAATAGAACTCACCGTCCTCATAGAGATACTCGACCGTGCCGACGCCCAGATAACCCAGCTTCTGGATCGCCTCGACCGGGATCGCGCCAATGCGCGCGCGGTCCTCGGCGTTGAGCGCCGGCGAGGGCGCTTCTTCCAGCACCTTCTGGTGGCGGCGCTGCAGCGAACAATCGCGCTCGCCCAGATGGATGACGTTGCCGTGGCTGTCGGCGACGATTTGGATTTCGATGTGACGCGGCCGCGTCAGGTATTTCTCGATATAGACTTCGTCGTTGCCGAAGGCGGCCTTCGCCTCCGCGCGCGCCGTAGCGAAGGCTTCCGGCAAGTCTTCAGCTGAACGCGCGACTTTCATGCCGCGTCCGCCGCCGCCCGCCGCGGCCTTGATCAGCACCGGGTAGCCGATTTTCTTGGCGATCTTCAGCGCTTCAGCCTCGCTGGCGACGCCGCCGTCGGAGCCCGGCACCACCGGCATGCCGGTGTCGATCGCAGCTTGTTTGGCTTTGATCTTGTCGCCCATCAGCCGGATGTGCGCGGCGGTGGGGCCGATAAAGGTCAACCCGTGGTCGCTGACGATTTCTGCGAACTTCGCGTTCTCGGATAAGAACCCGTAACCCGGATGGATCGCCTGCGCGCCCGTGATTTCCGCGGCTGCGATGATGGACGGGATGTGCAAATAGCTCTTCGCCGCCGGCGGCGGGCCGATGCACACGCTCTCGTCCGCAAGCCGGACATGCATCGCGTCGGCGTCAGCGGTGGAATGCACCGCCACGGTGGCGATGCCCATCTCCTTGCAGGCGCGGTGGATGCGCAGCGCGATTTCCCCGCGATTGGCGATGAGAACCTTTTCAAACATGGCGAATGGCGAGTAGCGAATGGCGAATAGGGAATAGAGTGGCTGCGTCGGTGCGCGCGAACCGGTCAAGGGAGCGGCTCATACCCCCATTCGTCATTCGCCGTTCGCTATTCGCCCTCATTCGATGATCACCAGCGGCTCGCCGTATTCGACCGGCTGCGCATCGCTGACCAGGATCGCCGTCACCTTGCCCGCACGCGGCGCGGGGATCGGATTGAACGTCTTCATCGCCTCGACCACCATCAGCGTCTGCCCGGCGTTTACGCTATCGCCCACCTTGATGAAGGCTGGCGCGCCGGGCTCGGGCGCCAGGTAGGCTGTGCCGACCATAGGCGACGGCACCGCACCGGGGTGGGACGCAGCGTCGGCAGCAGGGCTCGGCGCTGCAGCGGGTGGCGGTGTAGCAGGCGCGGGCGCGGCGGCCACAACATGAGTGTGCGCGGGCGCGGCGGCGGCCGTCAGCGTGCGCGCCAGACGCAAACGCAATTCGCCATGCTCGACCTCGATCTCAGAAAGCCCGCTCTCGTTTAGCACCGACGCCAGTTCCCGCACGAGGTCGGGATCGATAGCCTGCGTCTTCTTCTCGTTCATATCCCGCTTCTTCCTGCTCACGCGCCTTGGCTTTCTTGTGCGAGCAACGCCGCCGCTTCAATGGCCAGTAAATACGATGTCGCCCCAAAGCCGGCGATGACGCCCTTTGCGGCTTGGCCCACTAACGAAACGTGACGAAAGTCCTCACGCGCAGCGGGGTTGGAAAGGTGGGTTTCAATGACCGGCACGGCGATCGCCTTGATCGCGTCGTGCAGCGCCACCGAGGTATGGGTGTAGGCGCCAGCGTTTAGGACAACCGCCGCCGCCTTGTCCCGCGCCTCCTGCAGCCAGTCGACCAGTTCGCCCTCGATATTCGACTGGCGAAAGACGACCTCCCAGCCCAGCTGCTTGCCCCGCTCGGCGCAGGCCCGCTCGATCTCGGCCAACGTCACCCGCCCGTATATTTCGGGCTCGCGCGACCCCAAAAGATTGAGGTTCGGCCCGTTCAGCACGTAAATCGGCTTTCCGTGCGCCATGATCTCTGGAAAACGTCCTCTGCGCGGCCGGGGTGGGCGCCTGTGGTCCGAAGGCCCCATATGTGGTGGAGATTGGGGCTTAAATCCCGCCGATAGGAAAGGCTATGCGTCTGATCGTCAACGGAGAACCGCGCCAGGCGCCCGATAAGGCGACCCTCGCGGACCTGCTCGCCTCCCTGGAGATCGATCCCCGCCGGGTGGCTGTCGAGCACAACCGCGAAATCGCCCCCAAGAGCCGCTGGGCCGAGATCGCACTTGAAGACGGCGACCAGCTGGAAATCGTCCAGTTCGTCGGGGGCGGGTGATGCAAGTCACACGCACACAGCAACCCGTAGCGACTCCCTCCCGCCTTGCGGGGGAGGGTCGGGGAGGGGGGTGCGGGCGGCAGCGTCTCCTGAAAGAACACCGCCGTTACCCCCACCCCCAACCCCGCCCCGCATGGCGGCGGGGAGTCGAGTGACCACGATGACCGAAGACAAACTCACGATCGCAGGAAAGCAATACAATTCCCGCCTCATCATCGGCACCGGCAAGTACAAGTCCTACGCCGAGAACGCCGCCGCGCTCGAAGCCAGCGGCGCGGAGATCGTCACCGTCGCGGTGCGGCGCGTGAACCTCTCCGATCCGACCAAAGAGC
>CAZIOD010000090.1:0-11322 GCA_964540785.1 uncultured Terricaulis sp. | reverse complement strand
AATCGCGCCCGCGATTGTCATTGTCGCGCCGGCCTTGCCAATTGCCCCGGTCAGCGCCGCCGCGGTTCGCTTCGCGGCTGCGATTATCCACGCCGCGCCGCGCCTGCCAGTTGCCCCGGTTATCGGCGCCGCCGCGGTTCCAATCGCGCCCGCGATTGTCATTGTCGCGCCGGCCTTGCCAATTGCCCCGGTCAGCACCGCCACGGTTCGCTTCGCGACTGCGATTATCCGCGCCGCGCCGCGCCTGCCAGTCAGCGCGATTGTTATCGCCGCCGCGACGGGCTTGCCAATTTCCCCGGTTGTGGTCGGCGCCGCCGCGGTTTGCTTCGCGGCCGCGATCTCCACGCCGCGCTTGCCAATCAGCGCGATTCCCATCGGCGCGATTGTTGTCGCCGCCGCGACGGCCCTGCCAGTTGCCTCGGCTGTTGTCAGCGCCGCCACGGCCGCCGAGCAGGCGGTTGTCGTCGCCGCCACGCCTGCGTTGCGCATCGCCGCGGTTGTCCGCGCCACGTCTGCGCTGAGCCTCACCGCGATTGTCGCCGCGCCGACGCTCGGTGCGGGCTTCGCCGCGGCGCTGGTCGCCGCGATCATAGCTGCGTTCATGGCGGGGGCGATCGTTGTCGCCGCGCTGGGCGAAGGCCGGCGGCGCGAGCAGCGCCACGGCGCTCAAGGCGGCCACTGCCGCAATGAGGGTTCTCATTTGTTAGCTCCCTAGGGTGTCCATCAGGACAAACCCTCGCGAGCCAAGCATCGTGTACGCCGCCTGAACGGCGCCTGAATCAAAACTGAACGGTCGGGGCAGGATGGGTTCAGGTTAGCGTGGCAGCGTCCCATTCAGAAACACCGCTATGGCGCCCCTGACGTGGTCGGCTATTTCCGCGTCGGACACGGTGTAGGCCTCGTCCGCCAGGGCGCGGTAATGATGGCGGCTGCGCCAGAGTTCGATCAGATAGGAGGCTGCGGTGTCGGCGTCGTCCGTCATCACGGAGCGCGCACGCAGGAAGTTCGCGAGTGCGGCCAGCACCTTGTCGGCGCCGCCGGTGGAGATGTAGCGACGCATCTGCAGCGGAAACTTGCGCGTTTCGCCGATCATGATGCGGAAAAAAGCGAGATTGTCCCGCTCTAACAGGCCGTGCACGAAACGCTCGCCGATAGCCTGTAGGCCGTCGTCCAGCGGCATGTGGTCGACGCAGTCCGACAGCATCGCGCGCGTGAAGCGCTCGTGCTGGTCCTGCACGACAGCGAGGAACAGGCCCTCCTTGTTTCCGAATTGAGCGTAGAGCGTGGCGAGCGAGCCTCCGGCGCGGCGAACCACGTCATTGACGCTGGCCGCCTCGTACCCCTGCTCCAGGAAGACCTCCCGGGCCGCTTGTAGAAACGCCTGCCGGCGCGCGACGCCCCTGTCTTGGGTGCGCGGCGCAGGGCTTGTCGGGTTCGCACTTGCTCCCAAAGGCCGCCTCCGGAGCGCAGGATAGGCGGGGAAATTACCGGCGCAAGCAGATTACAGCCTGAGCGTGCGCAATTAAGCAGCAAGAGCCTTGTCGATGGCCTCGAGCAGGTCCGGGCCGAGCGGGGCGGTTTTGGAGCCGAACACGCCCGCCAGCTCGCCATGCTTGCCAATCAGGTATTTGTGGAAATTCCAGCGCGGCAGCGCCGTCTCGCCCAGCTCGTCGGCGATCCACTGGTAGAAGGGGTGCCGTTTGGCCTCCGGGACGATCTCGACCTTCGCCGTCATCGGAAAGGTGACGTGATACGAGGTGTCGCAGAACTCGCGGATTTCGCGCGCACTGCCCGGTTCCTGACGGCCGAAATCGTTGCAGGGCACGCCGATGACAACGAGCCCCTTGCCCAGCTTGGCTTCGTAAAGCGCCTCCAGATCGCGATATTGCGGGGTAAAGCCGCACGCACTCGCGACGTTGACCACGAGCACGGCCTTGCCGGCATAGTCGGAAAGTTTGATTTCACCGGGCTCGTCGAGCTTGGCGAACGAGAAGTCGTGCGCTGTGGTCATGGTTTGCGGCGTCATTCTCAGTGGCCGGCGGGGCATGTAGACCTCTTGTCGGCGCAGGGCAACGCAGCTGGCGGACCGCAGCAGCCGGTGCTACAGCCAAACACGTGACCGGCGCCGCCCGTTCCCCGATACGACCGCCTCGAATTTGAGGCCCGGCTCGCGTTGAGCAGTTGGCTCCGCGGGACCGGGACCGCTACACCGTCATCCGTTCAGCTGGAGATCGACTGCATGGCCGGTGCGCCCAAGAACGCATCCACGGGCCGCGACTACCGCGAAACGCTGTTTCTGCCCGAGACGTCATTCCCGATGAAGGCGGGTTTGCCCCAGCGCGAACCGGAGCGCGTGAAGCACTGGCAGGAGATCGGGCTCTATGCGCGCCTGCGCGAGGATGCGGCGGCGCGGCCGAAATTCATCCTGCACGATGGTCCGCCTTACGCGAACGGGCCGATCCATATCGGGCACGCCGAAAACAAGATCCTCAAGGATTTCGTCGTGCGCACCAAGCAGATGGCCGGCTTCGATTGCGATTATGTGCCGGGCTGGGACTGTCACGGCCTGCCGATCGAATGGAAGGTCGAAGAGGATTTCAGGAAGCAGGGCCGCAAGAAGCAAGATGTGCCGGCGGTGGAGTTTCGCCGCGCCTGCCGCGCGTACGCAGACAAGTGGATCCCGCTGCAGAAGGAAGAGTTCAAGCGCCTCGGCATCGAAGGCGATTGGGAGAATTATTATTCGACCATGAGCTTCGAAGCGGAAGCGGCGATCGCGCGCGAGTTTCTGCGCGTGGTGCGCACGGGGCTGGTGTATCGCGGATCGAAGCCCGTGATGTGGAGCCCGGTGGAGCGCACGTCGCTCGCGGAAGCGGAAGTGGAATATGCGGAGAAGACGAGCCCGACGATTTGGGTGAAGTTTCCTGTCGTCAAGGTCGTCCCTCCGGACGCCGTGACCATTCACGACGAATATTTGGTCGAGAGCGATGTCTGCATTGTCATTTGGACGACGACGCCGTGGACGATCCCCGGCAATCGCGCGATCTCGTTTTCGCCGTCCATCACCTATGGCCTGTACGAAGTTGAGAGCATCGAGCAGGGCTTAGCGTTCGAGCCGTGGGTGAAGGTTGGCGACAAGCTCGCGCTGGCCGACAAACTCGCGGAAGACGTGATGGGCGCAGCGAAAGCGGCATCGTGGAAGCGCGTGAGCGATTTCGATCCGAACGGCGTTGTGTGTGCGCACCCATTTCGCGGCCGCAATTATGATTTCGACGTGCCATTGCTCGCGGGCGATCACGTCACGGACGATGCCGGCACAGGCTTTGTGCATACCGCGCCCGGCCATGGCGCGGACGATTTCAATATCTGGGTCGAGAATTTCGGCCAGGAAGGCATCCCGTTCACGGTCGATGAAGACGGCCGCTTCACCAAAGAAGCGCCGGGCTTCGAAGGGCTGGAGATCATTCAGCTGGAAGGCAAGAACATCGGCAGGGATGGGCCGGCGAATAAGGCTGTCATCGATGCGCTGATCGAAGTCGGCGCACTGCTGGCGCGCGGGCAGTTGAAACACCAGTATCCGCATTCCTGGCGCTCGAAGGCGCCGCTCATCTTCCGCAACACGCCGCAATGGTTCATCGCGATGGACAAGCCGTTCCGCGACGGCAAATCGCTTCGCCAGATCGCACTCGATGAGATTGACCGCGTCGATTGGGGCCAGAAGCGGATTGGCGAACTCAAAGACTACAATCGGATCAGGGGCATGATCGAGGACCGGCCCGATTGGCTGGTCTCGCGCCAGCGCAATTGGGGCGTGCCGCTGCCGATATTCGTGTCGAAGAAGGACGGCGCGATCCTGCAGGACGATGACGTCGATGCGCGCATCGTCGCGGCTATGCGCGAGGGCGGCGCCGACGTGTGGTGGGCGACGGACGCGCAGGAATTTCTTGGTGCGAAGCACAAAGCAGACGATTACGAGAAGGTCGAGGACATTCTCGACGTCTGGTTCGATTCAGGCTCAACGCACGCTTTCGTGCTGGGCGAGCGGGATAATCCCACGCGGCCATCGTTCCTGAATCCGGAAAGTGTTCTCTATCTCGAAGGCTCGGACCAGCATCGCGGCTGGTTTCATTCCTCGCTGTTGGAAAGCTGCGCCACACGCGGGCGTGCGCCGTACGACGAAGTCGTCACGCACGGCTTCACCATGGACGAGAAGGGCATGAAGATGTCCAAGTCCATCGGCAACACGGTTGAGCCGCAGGACATCGCCAAGCAGAACGGCATCGAAATTTTGCGCCTGTTGATCGCGGGCGCCGAGTACGGCGACGACCTCAGGCTCGGCAAAACCATGATCGAGCAATCGAGCGAGATGTACCGCAAGCTGCGCAACACGCTGCGCTATCTCTTGGGTGCGCTGAAGGATTTTGACGAAGCTGAGCGGGTGTCGTGGACCGCCGGCGCCCTCGCCGGCGCTCAGGCGGCGGCGAAGGCCTCCGCCGGCGAGACGCCGGCGGTCCAAGAGCGGCTTCCTCTACTCGAACGCTGGCTGTTGCATCGACTCTGGGAATTGGATCGCACTGTGCGTCGCGCCTATGAGACATATCAGTTCCGCGATGCGCTTTCCGCCATCGTCGAATTCTGCAACGTCGATCTCTCGGCGTTCTATGTCGATGTGCGCAAGGACGCGCTTTATTGCGACGCGCCGTCGAGTTGGCGCCGGCGCGCCTGCCGCACGGCGCTGGACGAGACGTTCTCGCGATTGACGGCGTGGCTGGCCCCGATCCTGCCGTTCACGATGGAAGAGGCGTGGCTCAACCGGTTTGCGAACGCGGTCTCGGTGCATTTGCGCCAATTTCCGGAAACGCCGGCAAGCTGGGAGGATGATTTCGCCGGCGAAGAAATGGCGCGCCTGCGCGAAGCGCGCGCTGTGGTCACCGGCGCGCTTGAAGTGGCGCGGCGCGACAAGCTGATCGGGGCGGCGCTGGAAGCGAGCCCGCGTGTGTTCGTCGTCGACGATGGCTTGCGCGCGTCCCTGCAGGGGGCGGATTTCGCCGAGCTGTGCATCACCAGCGGCATCGCTATCGAAGCGGGCGAGGGTCCCCCGGAGGCGTTCCGGTCGCCGGAGGCGCTGGGTATTGCTGTCGTGGTGGAAAAGGCCGGGGGCGTGAAATGTGCCCGCTCGTGGCGCTACTTCGATCCCGCCACGGCGCTGGAGGGGTTTCCCGACATCACCCCGCGCGACGCCGTGGCCGTAATGGAGTGGGATGCAGCACGCCGCTGAGCCGCCGCTTGCCTTGAACCGGCCCGCCGGCCCCGCCATAAGCGCCCCTCAATGCTTCGCTTCGGCCTCACCATCTCGGCGATTGTCTTCGTGCTCGACCAGGTCACGAAGTACATCATCCTCGAAGTGCTCAATTTCAGCCCGGTGGGATGCCTGCAAGGCGGCTACGGCTGCCGCTTCATAGAACTCACCCCGTTTTTCGATCTGCAGATGGTGTGGAACCCGGGCGTCAGCTTCGGCCTCCTGCGCGCCGATGCGGACCTGGCGCGCTGGGGGCTGGTGGCGCTTTCGTTCGTGATTTCCGGGGTGTTTCTGTGGTGGCTGAGGGGCGCCGAGCGCAAAATGACGGCGGTGGCGCTGGGGCTGGTGATCGGCGGGGCGCTGGGCAATGTCGTCGATCGCATCCGCTTCGGAAAGGTGGCGGACTTCCTCGATTTCAATGGCCTTTGGTTCCCCTGGGTGTTCAACGTCGCCGACGCCGCCATTACCGTGGGCGCCATCGTGCTGGCCGCGGACATGCTTTTCTTCACTGAAACGGAGCCGGGTAAAGGCACCCCCTGGTCGCAGCTTAAAGCCAAGTTCGCGGGCAAGGCGAACCGGCCAGGCAGCTGAAATGAGAGGCGGATTCGCCCCACAACGGTCCTATTCCGGGGTCATCCCCCGTCACTGGCGCCGCAGCTTGGCGGAAGCGGCCCGGCTCAGCTAAGAACGTCGCGAACCAGGGAGATGGGCGTCCAATGAACAAACCGATCACGCTGCTGGCTGTCCTCGCGGCGGCGACCGCGGCGAGCGGCTGCGCCAGCATGCAGCGCTCATTGGGCGCAGTGCGCACTGCGCCAGACGAATTCCGAGTGGTCACGCAAGCGCCGCTGACCCTGCCCCCGGACTATTCCTTGCGTCCGCCGCGTCCGGGTGAGACGCGTCCGGAAGAACTGCAGCCGAGTCAGGACGCGCGCGCTGCGCTATTCGGACAGGAAATCGCTCGCGATGCGAGCCAGGGCGAGCGGACGCTGGTCGCGAACGCAGGCGCCGAGGCGGTAGATCCCAATATCCGCGACACGATCGATTACGAGGGCCAGGGCGTCGTACGGCGCAACGAGGATTTCGTGAATCGAATTCTCGCGTTCGGCGGCAGCGGCGCGGCCCCGTCTGCGCCGCTGAATGCGCAAGATGAAGCAGAGCGGTTGGAGAACGATGAAGCGATCCGCCGCGCGACCGGCGGGGGCGATGTCGTGATCGAACGCGGCCGCGGCGGCTTCAAGCTCCCGGGGACCTGAGCCAGGCCGGTGCGGGCTGGGCGGAAGGCGGCGCGTTCTATCGCAGCTTTTGTCGCGTTGCTGGCGTTCGCCGCAAGCGCGTATGCGCGCGAGCTGCCGCGCCCCGAGACGTTTACGCTGCGCAACGGCCTCGAAGTCGTCGTCATCACCGACCGGCGCGCACCGGTCGTCACCCACATGCTTTGGTATCGAGTGGGCGCAGCTGACGAGGCGCGCGGCGTTTCGGGCATCGCCCACTTTTTCGAGCACCTGATGTTCAAGGGCACGCGACAGATTGCGCCGGGCGAGTTCTCGCGCATCGTCGCGCGCAATGGCGGCGATCTCAACGCATTCACCTCCTGGGACTACACCGCCTATTACGAACGCATCGCCCGCGACCGGCTCGAACTCGTGATGCGCATGGAGGCCGATCGCATGCGCAATCTGCAGTTTTCCGACGAGACGTTCGCCTCCGAGCGTGATGTTATCGGCGAAGAGCGCCGTCAGCGCATCGACAACAATCCGGGGGCCGTGTTGGGCGAGCGTATGCGCGCCATGCTATTTCCGCATCATCCCTACGGCACGCCGATCATCGGCTGGCTGCACGAAATTCAGGCGCTCGACCGTGCGACAGCGCTCGAATTCTACCGCACCTGGTATGCGCCGAATAATGCGATTCTGGTCGTCGCCGGCGACATTGACGCCGCCGAGCTGCGGCCTCTGGCCGAGCGCCATTACGGACGCCTCCGGCCTACGCGCGATCTGCCGGATCGCAACTGGGTGCAGGACCCGCCGAGCATCGGACCGATGCGCGTCACGCATCGTGACGCCAAGGTCCGCCAGCCCTCGATGTCGCGTCTCTACCGCGCCATCAGCTACGCCACCGACGAAGGCCGCCAGGCGCACGCGCTCGACGTGGCGATCGAAATCCTCGGCGGCTCTGAAACCAGCTGGCTCTATCGCGCGCTGGTGGAAGAGCAGCGCATCGCCGTGAGCGCTGGCGCCGGAGCGAACACATCTGGATTGGGCGGCGGCACCGTGTCGGTTTGGGCGACGCCGGTGGAGGGCGTGGCGCTGGAGACGGTAGAGGCTGCGCTCGACGGTGTGATTGCGGATTTCCTGCGCGAAGGACCGAGCGAGGCTGAGTTGGCGCGCGCGAAGTCTTCGCTTTCGGCCGCCGCCATCTATGCCCGTGACAGCCAGGAGAGCCTGGCCAACATTTACGGCGCGTCGTTGGCGCAGGGGGAAAGCATCGAAGACGTCGTTACCTGGGGCGAGGACATCGCCGCGGTCACGCGCGAAGAGGCGCTGGAGATGGCGCGGCGGACGCTGGATATGAACGCATCCGTGACGGGCTGGCTGATGCCGCCGGAGGATGCGGAGTGACGTGGTTTGCTCGGCGCCAAGCCTCCCCCCTCGCGGGGGAGGCGCCGCCGCAGGCGGCGGAGGGGGGGCAAGACGACAAGCAGGCGCCTGATCGTTTGTCCGCCCCCCACCCCCAACCCCGCCCCGCGAGGGGGCGGGGAGTCGCTTTGCTGCTTCTTTCGCTGCTCGCGTGTGCGCCGCTGGCGCCTGGCGTCGCTATCGCGCAGCAGCCCCGTGCGGAAACGGCGGCGGCGCAGCATGGCGTGCCGGTCGAGCTGATTGTGTCGCCCGGCGGGATCGAGGCGTGGCTAGTTTCCAATTCCACTGTGCCGATGATCGTGATGCGCGCCTATTGGCGCGGCGGCGCGGCGAGCGAGCCGGAGAACATGATCGGCGTCACTGGCGTGATGGTCGACATGCTAACCGAAGGCTCCGGGTCGATGGATGCGAACGCGTTCAAGGAGCGGCTGCAAGACTTGAACATGTCCCTTGGCTTTTCGGCCGGCTGGGACGGCGTCGGCATGAGCGTGACGACGCTGAGCGAGAATCGCGATGCGGCGTTCGAGATGGCCCGTCTGGCGCTGCACGAGCCGCGCTTCGACGCCGAACCGCTGGCGCGCATCAAGCGTCAGCACGTGGTGGGCATCCGGACCCGCGAGACTAATCCGAGCTACCTCTCGAACCTGGCGCTCGATCGCGCGCTTTATGGAAACCACCCTTATGCGCGCCGCACCTCGCGCGAGAGCGTGGAGGCGATCGGCCGCGCGGCGCTGGTTGAACGGCGCAGCGAGCTGTTTAACCGGGCGACCCTGCAGATCACGATTGTCGGAGACATTGACGAAGCAGCAGCAGGGCGCGCGATCGATCATGTGTTCGGACCGCTGCCACAAGGCGCGCCGCCGCCTGAGCCGGCGGATGCGACGCTTAGCCCGCCCACCCCGCTCATTGTGACCCCGCTGCCCCAGCCGCAAAGCCTTATCCTCTTTGCCGCACCGGGCATCCAGGACGAGGATCCCGATTGGATTCCGCTGGCGGTCGCAAATTACATACTCGGCGGCGGCGGATTCTCGTCGCGGCTGATGGATCAGGTGCGCGAGCAGCGCGGACTTGTTTATGGGATCGGCACAGGATCGAGCGTGCGCGAGCACGTCGCGCTGATCCGCGGCTCGGCGCAGGCCGACAACGCCAATGTCGCCGAGGCCATTGAATTGGTGCGCGCGGAGATGGGCCGGCTTTATCGCGACGGCGCAACGCAGGCGGAAGTCAACGACGCAATCACGTACTTGACCGGCTCGTTCGCACTCGATCTGGATTCCAATGCGAAGATCGCCTCGGTGGTGCATGGCTATCAGGCGGCCGGGCGCGGTATTGATTACATTAATCTCCGCAACGATCTGATCCGCGCCGTCACGCTCGAAGACGTGAACCGCGTGATTCGTCGTCTGTTCGATCCGGACGCATTCACGTTCGTCGTCGTGGGCCAGCCCGAGGGGCTGGAGTAAGTTTCCCGCGCTCCACCGACAGCTTACGGCGCGTGATGGTGACGTACACCTCTGTATGGTGCTAACTCGCCGGCAGAGGGAACGCGCGATGACTGATCATTTGGAAGCTTTCCGTGCGGAGACGCGGGCCTGGCTGGAAGAGAATTGTCCCGCCTCGATGCGCACGCCGATAGCGGGCGAAGAGGACTTCGTCTGGGGCGGACGGAATTACGAGTTCAAGCACCCGGACCAAAGGCTTTGGCTCGAGCGCATGGGCGCGAAGGGCTGGACCGCGCCGATGTGGCCGAAGGAATACGGCGGCGGCGGGCTGAGTGCGGATGAGAACCGCGTGCTGCAGCAGGAGCTGAAGCGCATCAATGCACGGCCGGCGCTGTTCTCGTTCGGCATCTGGATGCTGGGGCCGGTGCTGCTCGAATACGCCAACGAAGAGCAGAAGAAGGAGCACCTGCCGAAGATCGTGCGGGGCGAGATCCGCTGGTGCCAGGGCTATTCCGAGCCCGGCGCCGGGTCGGACCTCGCAGGCCTGCAAACCAAGTGCGAGGACAAGGGCGATCACTGGCTGATCAACGGCCAGAAGGTCTGGACCTCTTATGCGAACTACGCCGACTGGTGCTTCTGCCTGGTGCGCACCGACACAAGCGTGAAGCACGAGGGCATTTCGTTCGTGCTGATCGATATGACAACGCCGGGCGTCGAGACGCGGCCGATCAAGCTGATCTCGGGCTCCTCGCCGTTCTGCGAGACGTTCTTCACCGACGTGAAAATCCCGAAGGGCAATATGGTAGGCCGTCTCAATGGCGGCTGGGAGATCGCCAAGCGCTTGCTGCAGTACGAGCGCACCAACATTTCCGGCTTCGGCTCGGGAGCGCGCGTCGATGTCGTCGATGTGGCGCGTCAGCATGTGGGTCTGGATGACGGCGTGCTGGCGGATCGCGATCTGCGCGCACGCATTGCGCAGCACAAGATGTTCGAGCGCGCCTATGCATTGACGACGCAGCGGGCGCAGGAAGAGGCGAAGGCGGGGCAGAACGTCAGCCACATGGCCTCGATGTTCAAAGTCGCGGGCGCGACGCTGAACCAGGAGCGCTGCGAGCTGATGGTGGAGGCGGCGGGCAATCGCGGGCTCGGCTGGGCCGGCGAGGGCTTTGCGCCGGATGATCTGGCGCTAACGCGCGGCTGGCTCCGCTCGAAGGGCAATTCGATCGAAGGCGGCACCACAGAAATCAATCTCAATGTCGTCGCCAAGCGCGTGCTGGGCCTGAGGGACACGCAATGACGTTCACGCTTTCTGATGACGCGCGCATGCTGAAAGAGTCTGCGCGCGATTTCTTTCGCGAGCAGGCGCCGGTGGCGCGGCTGCGCAAGCAACGCGATGCGAAGCAGAACGGACGGGATCCGGAACTGTGGCGCGAGATTGCTGCGCTGGGCTTTGCCGGCGTGATCGTGCCGGAGGAGTATGGCGGCGCGGGGCTCGGCTTCATGGCGCTGGGCGCGGTGCTGGAGGAAGCGGGGCGCACGCTGGTCGCGTCGCCGCTGCATTCGAGCGCGTGTGCCGGGGCGAGCGCGCTGTTGCTCGCGGGCACGGAGGCGCAGAAGGGCGAATGGCTGCCGAAGATTGCGTCGGGCGAAGTGATCGCGACGCTGGCGGTGGACGAAGGCGCGCATCATGCGCCGGGGCGCTCGAAACTGAAGTTCGAAAACGGCAAGCTGAGCGGGACGAAGGCGTATGTCGCTGACGGGCACATCGCCGACCTCTTCATCGTCGCGGCGGCGGATGTGCTTTATCTGGTGCGCGCCGATGCGGCGGGGCTGAAGCGCCGCGAGCTGATCACGGCGGACTCGCGCGGCGCGGCGGATTTGAAGTTCGACGGCGTCGCGGCTGAGAAGATGAATGGCGGCGCACAAGTGATTGACGCCATTCTCG
>CAZIOD010000089.1:0-11327 GCA_964540785.1 uncultured Terricaulis sp. | reverse complement strand
GCCCCAACCCGGGCGCCATCCGCGCCATGGGCGACAAGATCGAGTCGAAGAAGACGGCGGCCGACGCCGGCGTCTCCTGCGTTCCCGGCTTCATTGGCGAAATCGATGGCGTGGCGCACGCCGTGCAGATCGCCGAAGAAATCGGCTATCCGGTGATGATCAAGGCCAGCGCCGGCGGCGGCGGCAAGGGCATTCGCATCGCCGACAACCGCCGCGACGTGGAAGAGGGATTCCCCGCCGTGCGCGCCGAAGCCAAGGGGGCCTTTGGCGACGACCGTATCTTCATCGAAAAGTTCGTCACCGCCCCGCGTCACATCGAAATCCAGGTGCTGGGCGATAAGCACGGCAATGTCGTGCACCTGTTCGAGCGCGAGTGCTCGATCCAGCGCCGCAACCAGAAAGTCATCGAAGAAGCGCCCTCGCCGCTGCTGGACGAGAAGACCCGCGCGGCGATGGGCGAACAGGCCGTCGCGCTTGCACGCGCTGTCAACTACGACAGCGCCGGCACGGTCGAATTCGTCGCCTCCGGCGCCGACAAGAGCTTCTACTTCCTCGAAATGAACACGCGACTACAGGTCGAGCACCCGGTGTCGGAGATGATCACCGGGCTCGATTTGGTCGAGCAGATGATCCGCGTCGCCGCGGGCGAGCCGCTCGCCTTCAAGCAGAAAGATCTGAAGATCAAAGGCTGGGCCATCGAGAGCCGCATCTACGCCGAAGATCCGTTCCGAAACTTCCTGCCCAGCATCGGTCGTCTGCGCACGTACCGCGCGCCGGAGGAGGGCAAGTTCGGCGACATCGCCGTCCGCAACGAGACCGGCGTGCGCGAGGGCGACGAAATCTCCATGTTCTACGATCCGATGATCGCCAAGCTCGTCACGCATGGGCCGACGCGGATCGCCGCCATCGACGCCCAGGCCGCCGCGCTCGACCGCTTCCTGATCGACGGCATCGCCGACAACATCCCCTTCCTCGGCGCGGTGATGGAGGAGGGCGATTTCCGCAAAGGCGATTTCACCACCGCCTATATCAAGGAGAAATTCCCGGACGGCTTTGCTGGCGTTGAGCCCACTGCGAAGCAGAAGAAGCTGCTCATCGCCTGCGCCGCCGTCGCGCGCTCGTTCACGGCGCATCGGGCCACCCAGACCAGCGGGCGTCTTAACCCCGCCAACGGCGCGCAACGCGACTGGGTGGTGATCGTCAACAAAGTTCATCACCTGACTCATGTCGATCTCGACGATACCGGCGCCGATGTGGTGATCGACGGCAAGACGCACCGCTTCAATACCCAAACGCGTCCCGGCGCGCGGATTATCGAGGGCGTGTTCGACGGCGCGCCCTTCGCGGTGAAGATCAGCACCAAGCCCGAAGGCTACACGTTACGCATGCGCGGCGTGACGCTGCGCTGCCTCGTCGCCACCCCGCGCGGCGCCGACCTCTACAAGAAGATTCCAGAAAAGCAGAAGGCCGACACGTCCAAGCTCATTCTCTCGCCGATGCCGGGTCTGGTGATTTCGATCGACGCCAAGGAAGGCCAGGATGTGAAGGCCGGCGAGGGCGTCGCCGTGGTCGAAGCCATGAAGATGCAAAACATCATCCGCGCCGAACGCGACGGGGTGATCAGCAAAGTGCACGTCAAGCCCGGCGCATCGGTTGCGGCGGATGAGGTGATGATTGAGTTGGCTTAGCGAGTACACGTCCTTTCATGGCGGGCTTCACCGTAACTACTGTTGACTGCACATCCCGCTCAGCGTGTGCGCGCGGCGACGCCATGGCCTCAGCTCTTCCGGCGAGTGGTTGACGCCCGTCGTTGGGTTGACCTGCGTCGCTATGGATTCACCCGCTGAGCTTAGGGCCTAGTCGTCCTGGCCTATTCGATTGTGATGCTCTGGCCCGGCGCTAAGGGTGAGAATCGCGTTGGTCCGCCGAATGCGCAGCCGGACTAAGCATGTCGCCATCCTACGCGGGCTCGTCGATTCCCGCTGGCGATATGCAGCCGGGTGCGCCACTCTCAAGTCAAAAGGGGAGCCTCATGCCGAAATTTCTCGCGCTCGCCGCCGCCGCGCTGCTCGTCCTGGCCGGCTGCAGCCAGAATGACACCGCCAACTGGACTGAATTCCAGGACCGCTTCATCGAGCGCTCATTCGAACTCGATCCTACGTTCGCGGCGAATCAAGGCCGCCACGAATATGACGGGCGCCTGCCGGACTGGAGCGAAGAGGGGCTCACGGCGGCGAAGACTTTCTTGCGCGAAGCGATCGCCGAGGCCGAGGTCATGCGCGGCCTCAACGACGAGCAGGAGTATCAACGCGACTATCTCGTCGCCGTGGCGCGCGGTCAGCTATTTTGGCTTGAGGCAGCTGACCTGCCGCATACAAACCCGGCGTTCTACATGGGCGCGCTCAGTCCCTCGATCTATGTCGCGCGTCCGTATGCGCCGCTGGATCAGCGTTTGCGCGCCTACATCCAATACCTCCAAGCGATCCCAACCGCCGCCCAGCAAATTCGGACCAATCTGCGTACGCCACTGCCGGTCAGTTTTATCGATTACGGCCGCGCGGCGTTCGGCGGACTTGCGAGCTATTATCAGGGCGATGGCAAAGCAGCATTCGCTGAGGTCAACGATGCGACGCTGCAGCAACAGTTGAGCGATGCCTCTAACACCGCCGCCGTCGCCATGCGCGATCTGTCGAACTGGCTGGAAACGCAGCGCCCAAACGCAACCACAGATTTCGCCCTTGGCGCAGAGCGCTTCGCGCAGATGCTGCGCGACACCGAGATGGTGGACATTCCGCTCGACGAGCTGGAACGGATAGGCCGCGAGGACCTCGCGCGTAACCAGGCGGCCATGCGCGAAGCCTGCGCACAGTTAGCGCCGGGCGCCACCATTCCTCAGTGCATGGCGCGCATGAGCGCCAACAAGCCGCAAGGCGGATCCGTGGAAGGAGCACGCGCGCAGTTGGCGACGCTGCGTCAGTTCCTCGTCGACAACAACATCGTCTCAATTCCGGGCACGGAGGAGGCGCAGGTCGATGAGGCCCCGCCGTTCGCGCGGCAGAATTTCGCCTACATCAATATTCCGGGTCCGTACGAAACCAATGTGCCTTCGGTCTATTATATCGCGCCGCCGGACCCATCGTGGCCGGCCCAAGTCCAGCGCGATTTCGTGCCGGGCGAAGCGGAACTTCTGTTCGTCTCGGCGCACGAAGTGTGGCCTGGCCACTTCCTCAACTTCCTGCACGCGAACCGCTCGAACAATCAGTTCGGCCGCGTGTTCGTCGGATATGCTTACGCCGAAGGCTGGGCGCACTACACCGAAGAGATGATGTGGGACGCCGGCCTCAATGCGGGCGACGCCGAGACACATGTTGGGCAGATCTCGAATGCGCTGCGCCGCGACTGCCGCTTCCTATCGGCGATCCTCATGCACACCGGCCGCATGACGCAAGACCAATCGCGCGAGATGTTCGTGAACGAGTGCTATCAGGACGAAGGCAATGCGCGCCAGCAAGCGGCGCGCGGCACCTACGATCCGGCCTATCTCAACTACACGATGGGCAAGCTCTTGATCCGCCGCCTGCGCGAAGACTGGACCGCCACACGCGGTGGGCGCGAGGCCTGGCGCGAATTCCACGATGAATTCCTCAGCTATGGCGGTCCGCCCATCCCGCTGGTGCGTCAGCAGATGATGGGCGGCGAAGCCGAGGCGGTGTTCTAAAACCGCGCGCGCAATGTGAAGCGCGCCGCGGTCGGCGAGCCTGGCGTAATGTTGTTGTCGTTGTGCGCCGTGCCCCAGTACTCTTCATCGAGCAGGTTCTCGACATTGAGCTGGGCCTCGACGTTGTCCGTGATCGCGTAGATCAGCGCGGCGTCGACACGCGTGAATGCCGGCAGCGTCACTGCGTTCGAGATCGAGGCGTACATGTCGCTCTGGTGCGTCGCGCCAACGCCAACACTCAAGCGCGGCGTCAAATGGAGCATGTTCCACAGCGAAAAGGTGTGCTCCGGCGTCAGCGGCACGACGCGGCCGGCAGGCGCGGCGGTCGTCGTGCGGGTGATCTCCGCGTCCTGATAAGCATAGCCGCCGACGAGGTCCCAGTAATCGGCAACCGCGCCGCTCACGCCCAGCTCGAAGCCCTCGCTGCGCTGCGCGCCGGTCAGCACCGTCAGCGTGGTGATCGGATCGATGGCGCGCGTGTTGGTGCGGTCGAGCCGGTAGATCGCCGCCGTCAGCGCCAGATCAGGCGTGACATCCCATTTGACTCCAACTTCGACATTCTCGAACTCTTCCGGCTCCAGCGCTGCGGTCTCGGCATTGAGCGAGGCGAACTGATCGCCCGATTGCGGCAGGAAGGACACGCTAT
This sequence comes from uncultured Terricaulis sp., assembly GCA_964540785.1. Taxonomy (GTDB): domain Bacteria; phylum Pseudomonadota; class Alphaproteobacteria; order Caulobacterales; family Aquidulcibacteraceae; genus Vitreimonas. Next base: position 6,963 of record CAZIOD010000089.1, on the reverse strand, counting down.
AGCTGGCGTAGAAGGTGAGGGGCTCGATCGGCCGGTAGATGACGCCGAGCCGCGGCGAAACCAGATCGTCTTCGCGGCTGAAGTCGGCGTCGGCGGGCCGTAGGTCGTCGAAGTCCAGGTCGAAGCGGTCGAAGCGCACGCCTGCAATGACCTGCCAGCGATCGTTGAGCGCGACCTGATCCTGCAAATAGAGCGCAGCGACGTTCGCGGTAACGTTATTGTCGGTCTGCAGTACGGGCGGGATAACGCCCGCGACGTTCGTCGTTGTCCCGGTATGGACGTTGACCGCAGGCAGCCCGGTGAAATTCGCCGCGCGCGTATTGGCGCTGTCTTGGCGGCCGATTTCGAGCCCGGCCAGCATCGCATGGCGCATGGCGCCGGTCCGCGCGCGCCAGATCAGGTCCGTCTGGTTGAAGACGTTCTCGCGCTCGGTTCGGCTGTTGTAGCCCTGGAGCGCAACATTGCCGGCGCCGTCCACCGGCGAGGCGGCGTGGACGTTCTGGTAGAATTTGTCGTAGCCGCCGAGCAGCGCGGTGTTGCGGATACGCAGGTTGGGTCCGAACGCGTGATCTACGCGCAGCGTAAAGAGATCGACTTCCGCTTCAGCATAGCTGACGTGCGGATTGCCGAAGAAAGCTGAACGGCTGCCCGCCCACGGCGCGCCATTCTGCGAAGGCACGCCGCGATCGACGGTGCGCTCGTCGACGAAGTGCTCGTAGCCGGCGCGGATCGCTGTGTCTTCCGAGAGGCGCCATGCCGCCGTCGGATTCAAGCCCCAACGCTCGAGGCCCACGAAATCGCGATAAGAGTCCGCTTGTTCGTAAACGCCGTTGAAGCGCAGCGCGACGGCGTTGCTGGGCGCGCCGCCAACGTCGAGTGCGCCGCGATACTGATCGTAGGCGCCGATGGTCAGCGCGAGTTCGCGTTCGGCGGTCCAATCGGCCCATTCGGTCACTCGGTTGATCACCCCGCCGCCGCCGCCGCGGCCGAAAATCATCGCGTTCGGCCCTTTCAGCACTTCGATGCGTTCGGCGTTGTAGAGGTCGCGGTAGTACTGCACGTCATCGCGCACACCATCGACGAAAAAGTCGGCGGTGGTGCTGTTGCCGCGCAGGGTTGGCGCATCGCGATGGCCTTCGCCTTGGCCCATCGACACGCCCGGCACATAGCGCACGACATCGGCCATCGAGCGCATGGCCTGATCCTGGATCAGATCGTCCGTGATCACCGAAACCGTTTGTGGGACGTCCCGCAGGTCGGTGTCGGTGCGGGTTGCGGACGAGGTGCGCTCCTGCCTGTAGTCGGTCCGTTCGCCGATTACCGTGATCGGCTCGCTGTCAGCCGCATCGTTCTCCGCCGCCGCTGGGAGCGCGCTGAAGGCGGCCAGCACAACCCCTGCGAGAAGCGATCCCCGTCCCTGGTTCCGATTGCGCACCCCGTCCCCCCAAACTGCTCTTGAGACGCGTTCGCTAATCTAGTTGCGAATGCTTTGCAAGTGCGACAACGTCGAAACCCAAAAAAAGCGCGCGTGGCGGCGCTTTCGAGGCGAGACGGGGGTGCTAGTCTATTAGACGCGCGTCGCGACGCGGTCCGCAGCAGGGCCGGTGAGCCGGGCGCGTCGATCCTGCGGCTGCGGCGGGCGCAGCAATTCAAGCGTATCGTAGCGGGCGCGCCATTCCTCGCTGCTGAGGCGTTTTGCGGTGCGGTCGGCAGGCGTGTTCATCGCGCGGCTCCGTTGACTCGCGAAGATGCCAACTTCGCCCCCTTGGGTGCAATCTGGACAGGCGTACTACGCCTGATGGCCGAGGCGGGTGCGTCGGCGGCGTGCACGTTAGCCACAACCGCGGGAACCTTCGCCATGAAGGCGAAAAGGGGGGGACGACTGGACGCAAAGGCCTAGATTGGCGTCGGCGCCCGATCGGCGGAGCGGGCGCCCTCCACGGTCATGCCGCCTGACGAGCGCTCAGCCCATGTCCCGCGTCGCCTGGGTCGATTATGCCAAAGGCATCTGCATCATCCTGGTGGTGATGATGCACGCCGTCACGAGCTACGCGGTGCTCGTGCCCGGCTGGACCTGGCTGCATAACGTCGTCGAGTTCGCCTTTCCATTCCGCATGCCGGACTTTTTCCTGATCGCAGGACTGTTCCTGTCGCGGACGATCGACGGGCCGCTGAAGACCTATATCGACAAGAAGGTCATTCACTTCTTCTACTTTTACACGCTCTGGCTCGTCATTCAGGTTTTCTTCGTCGAGCTCGATCTGCTCATCGCCAATCCGCTCGAGTGGGGCCGCTTCGTTCTGTGGGGGATGATAGATCCCTATCAGACGATGTGGTTCGTCTACATGCTGGCGGTGTTCTACGTCATTACGCGCCTCATTCGGAAGTTGCCGGTATGGTTGGTGTTCGCGGGCGCTGCACTCCTGCAGACGTTCTATCACGCTGGCTTCGAGACCGGCTGGAGCGTGATCGACCGCTTCATGGATCGGTACCTCTATTTCTACGTCGGCTATGCTTGCGCGCCCGTTATCTTCGATTTCGCTGCGAAGGCCGGCAAGCGCGCAAGCATAACGCTGCCGCTTCTCGGCGCGTGGGGCCTGCTCAACTGGTCGATGATCCAGTACGACCTGCATGAATCGCCGCTGACCAGCATCGTCATGGCGTTCATGGGCGCGGGCGCGGTGGTGGCGACGGGCGCACTGCTCTCGCGCACCAGGATCGGCGAGCCAATCCGCTACGCTGGCGCCAATTCGATCGTCGTTTATCTGACTTTCGTCATCCCGATGAAGGTGGCGCATAAATTCTTCTACCTGACCGGCGTCATCTCAGACGCCGGCACGGTGATGGCGATCACTACCGTTTTCGCGGTCGCGACACCGCTCATCTTCCATTATTTCATCAAGAACACGCCGCTGAACTTCCTCTACGTTCGCCCGCAAATGTTCAGGCTCACAGAAGCGCCGAAACCGCGCGGCGCGGAGGCGCCGATCGCAACGCCGGCGCGCGCGCCCGACCCGACGTGATCCGCTGCGAATCCAAGACGGTGTAGAAGCGCTCAGATCGGCGGCGGCGCGTCCTGCGTTGTGCCGAACACCGCGCGGAACGAAACGCGCAAGGCGGCGTCGGCGTCGCTCATCGTCACCGGCAGACCGAGGTCGACGAGGCTAGTGACCCCAAATTCCGGCCCGGATATGCCGCACGGCGTGATGCCGGAGAAATGTTCGAGCTCCGGCTCCACGTTGAACGCAATGCCATGAAAGCTCACCCATTTGCGCAAGCGCACGCCGATCGCCGCGATTTTGTCTTCACGCGCCCAGCCCGGTCCCTTCCTCTCGACCCACACCCCGACGCGGCCGTCGCGCACTTCGCCTTTGACGTTGAAGCGTGCGAGCGCGCCTATGATCCAGCGTTCGAGATCGGCGACGAAACGCGTCACGTCGCGCCCGCGTCTGCGCAGATCGAGCATGACATACGCTACCCGCTGGCCCGGCCCGTGATAGGTGAATTGCCCGCCGCGCCCGGTCTTGAACACTGGGAAGCGCTCGGCGTCGAGCAGGTCGCTTGCCTTGGCGCTGACGCCGGCAGTGTAGAGCGGGGGATGTTCCAGGAGCCAAACGAGTTCGCCGGCCTCGCCGGACGCAATCGCGGCCGCGCGCGCCTCCATGGCCGCCACGGCAGCTTCATAGTCCGTCAGCCCTGGAGAAACCGCCCAGCCCACCGGCCGGCCGGCCTCCAAGTGCTCCGGCGCTGCGCCGCCGCCCCGACCGTTGTTCACGCGCCTGCAACCCTTTCCGGTTCGACTGGTGCGACTCAAAAGATGGGGCGCGTCGATGTCCAGCAAAACCCAGGTTCATCGCATCGATATCGAGCTGGCGGTCGTACTCGGACGCTGCCGGATGCCGATGCAGCAATTGCTGCGCATGGGGCGAGGCGCTGTGATTCCCTTGGACACCAGGGAATCGGATCAACTTTGGATTTTGGCCAATGGCCATCCCGTCGCTCGCGGGGAGATCACGATCCAGGGCGACCGGCTGTGCATTGCGGTCACCGAAGCCGCCGACGTGCACGAGTTCAATGCCGCAGCGTGACTGTGGTCAAATTTGACTAGACAAACTTATCTTTCGGTTCATGTTCCGCTCAGGCGCGGGACGCCAACGTAAGTGCTGCGCGTTACGAGCCAACGCGTGTCTATCGGGGAAAAACATGTCGCCAATCGCTCGCATCTTCGCCGCCGGCGCGGCACTCGCTTGTGTGGCCACCGCCGGGGTGGCTGTCGCACAAAATTACAGCCTTAACCCAACCTACGGGACGCTGAACCTGAGCGCGGGCTTCCAGCCCGATCCGCAGGTCGTCAACCTTCAATCGGGCGGCAGCATCAACGCCCAGTCGCTGAGTTCGTCGTGCCGCGGCTTCATCGCCAACGCACCGGACCTGCGAGTGCACTATCGCTCCGGCGGCTATCAGCTTTTCTTCTCCGTCGACTCGTCCGCCGATACGACCTTGGTGGTCAACGGCCCCGACGGAAGCTGGTATTGTGATGACGACGGCGGCAATAACGGCCTCAATCCGCTGATCCGCTTCACCAATCCGCAAAGCGGCCAATACGACGTCTGGGTCGGCACTTACGGCAACGCCTCGCTGCAGCAAGCGCAGCTCTACGTTTCCGAGATCGGCACCCGCTAATCACAGCCTCATCTCAAACAGCGAGGGCCGGAGCGTTGCTCCGGCCCTTTCGCATCAAGTCGCTGGTGCGCTCGAGAGGACTCGAACCTCCACGGTGTTACCCGCCAGCACCTCAAGCTGGTGCGTCTACCAATTCCGCCACGAGCGCGTGAGGGCGGGGACCTAACAGGCCGGCCCGCAAAGGACAAGGCCCGGAGGTAGGGAGCGGCCTTTGCCCAATCAACGCCAAGCGCTAGGCAGGCTGCCGGTTCTTCGAGAGGGCGGAGCATGCTGGCGCGCCGATCGCTATTGGGTCTGATGGCCGGGACGGCCGCTTGCGCGACACCGGACGAAACCGGCGATTCCGAGATCGAAATCCGCGCCGTGATTGCGCACATGGAGGCGGCGTGGAATCGCGGCGATTTTCGCGGCTATATGGACGGCTTCTGGAATCCGGGCGTGGTGTTCATTTCGCGCGGCCGCTTCCAGGACGGCTGGCAAGGGACGCTCGATCACTACATCCGCGATTATGGCGGCGCTCCTGAGCGGCGCGGCAACCTTCACTTCGATATCGTCAGCATCGAGATGCTTGCGCCGGACGCGGCCATGCTGATCAGCAATTATCGACTGCAGCGCCCGCTAAACTCCCAAGTCGGCGTCAACACCCGCCTCATGCGCAAGATCGACGGCCGCTGGGTCATCGCCATGAACCACGTCTCGTCCTACGATCCGACAGCGTAGCTGGGGGCGCGGCTGCTCGCCGGCCCTTCGTGGCCTGCGTCGTCGCAACGTCAGAACCAAGTCGCCGGCGAGGGCGCCTCCACCGCCTCCGCAACTTCATTCGCTCCGCGCCAGCAGCTCCACCAGATCGTCTTTCCAGAACCGCGCCCAGGTATGCGTGCCGTGGCCGCGCGTTTCGTCGCTCTCTTCGATCAGTCGAAAGCGTGCGTTCGGTCCCATGCGCGCCAGCGCCTGCTGCGGGTGAGTGAAATTGCGGGGATTGATGACATCGTCCGCCGAGTTCACCCACATCACATGCGTGGTGATGCGCTCCAGGTCCGGCCACGGGTTGTACGTACGCGAGCTCTCGAACTGATAGATCATGTCGTTGGCGTCGGCGTTGGCCATATAGCGCTCGATGCGTGCGCGCACCTCCGCAGCGGCGGCCTCGCGCGTGGGCCATTGGGCCTGAAAATAAAGCGGCGCGGCGCCCACAATCGACAGGATCGAGGCAGCCGTGCGCAGGCCCGCGGCCGGCTGCGCCCGATAATCGCCGCTTAGCCAAGCCGGATCGTTGCGGATGCCGTCGATCAGCGCCTGACGCCACATGCGATTGGCGCCCGCGATCTCGATCGGCTGGCACGCCAGCGGCATGATCGCCTGCGCGAATTCGGGATATCTCTCGCCCCAGACGAAGCCGTGCATGCAGCCCATGGACGTGCCGAGGATCAGCCGCAGGCGCTGCAGCCCCAAGCCTTCCGTCAGCAGGCGATGCTGTAGCCCGACCATGTCGTCATAATCATATTGTGGAAAGCGCATGCGCAGGCCGTCGCTGGGCTTCGACGAGCGTCCGTGGCCGATATTGTCGACCAGGATGATCCAGTATCGCGTGATATCGAGCGGTTGACCTGGGCCGAACAATTCGTCGGCAAAGTGCGGCTGCAGAAATTGCCGGCCCGAGCCGCCGGTTCCGTGCAGCAGCATCACCGCGTTATCGATCTCTCCACGTGCATTGCGGTGCGGCGCGCCGAGCGTTGCATAGTGGACGCGCACTTCGTTCAGCTGCTCGCCAGAGGCGAATGTCACATCGCGCGCGATGAAGTCGTGCTCTGCTGGTTGCCAGCGCGGTTCAGTCTGCGCCATGGCGGGCGCTGCGAGCAGGAGCGCGCACGTAAAGAAGGCAGCTCTTATCATGCGCGAATGCTAAGCGAGGCGCCGGGCAGGGTCTAGCCGCGCCGCCAAGGAAACAGCGCGCGCAGTTTTTCGTCGCGCAGCCACAGCCCGCCCCACATGGCAAGGCCGAGATAGATGCTAAACAATGTGTGGCTAAAGAGCGGCTGGTCCGCGCGCAAATTGGTCGCCATCGCGCCGCCCAGCAAGCCCATGAACAGCACGGCGCCGAGCACGCTTGTCGGCCGATAGAGGTAGAGCAGCGTCAGTGCGACTTCGAGAATGCCGATCGGCAGTACGTAGTCCGGGCGCCATCCCAGGCCGACCATGATCTCGTCGGTTATCGGCATGCCCAACAGCTTCGGCGCGGCCGATGCGCCCAGAATGAATAGCGCGAAGAAGCCGCTCAAC
>CAZIOD010000088.1:0-11397 GCA_964540785.1 uncultured Terricaulis sp. | reverse complement strand
TCGCGCCCATGCTGAACCTCGCCAAGCAGATTTTCGGCTCCGTCAACGAGCGCAAAGTTAAGCAATTGCGCCCGATGGTGGCGCGCATCAATGCGCTGGAACCGACCTTCGAGGCGCTGAGCGACGAGGCCCTGCGCAACAAGACCAGCGAATATCGCCACAAACTCGCCCGCGGCGCCAAGATCGACGAGATCCTGCCGGAGGCTTTCGCCACCGTGCGCGAAGCCGCGAAGCGAACGCTGGGCCAGCGCCATTACGACGTGCAGCTGATGGGCGGCATCTTCCTGCACCAGGGCAAGATTGCCGAAATGCGGACGGGCGAGGGCAAAACCCTGGTCGCCACGCTGCCGGTTTACCTCAATGCGCTGGAAAGCCGCGGCGTTCACGTCATCACCGTCAACGACTATCTCGCCAAACGCGACAGCGAATGGATGGGCCAGGTTTACCGCTTCCTGGGCCTTTCGGTCGGCGTCATCGTGCACGGCCTTTACGATAACGAACGCCGCCAAGCCTATGCGGCCGACGTTACCTACGGCACCAACAACGAGTTCGGCTTCGACTATCTGCGCGACAACATGAAATACTCGCTGGGCGAGATGGTCCAGCGCGGGCACCGCTTTGCGATCGTCGACGAGGTGGACTCCATCCTGATCGACGAGGCGCGCACCCCGCTCATCATCTCCGGCCCGACCGAAGACCGCAGCGAGTTTTACAAGGCGATCGACGCGCTCATCCCGCTGCTGCGCGAAGAGCATTACGAACACGACGAAAAGCAACGCTCGGTCACCTATACCGAGGCGGGCTCGGAGCGCATCGAGGAGATGCTGGGCGAGCGCGGTTTGCTGCAGGGCTCGCTGTACGAGCCGGCCAACATCTCCATCGTGCACCACGCCAACCAGGCGCTGCGCGCACACAAGCTGTTCCAGCGCGACAAAGACTACATCGTCAAAGACGGCGAAGTGGTGCTGATCGACGAATTCACCGGGCGCATGATGGCGGGCCGGCGTCTGTCGGAAGGCTTGCACCAGGCGATCGAAGCCAAAGAGCAGGTCAATATCCAGCCCGAGAACCAGACGCTCGCCTCGATCACGTTTCAGAACTATTTCCGGCTTTACGACAAGCTCGCCGGCATGACGGGGACGGCCGCGACGGAAGCGACCGAATTCGCCGACATCTACAAACTCGATGTGGTCGAGATCCCGACCAACAAGCCGGTGCGCCGGATCGACATCGACGACGAGGTCTATCGGACCGCGGGCGAAAAATACAACGCCATCATCGCCGACATCGAGGAAACCCACCGGCGCGGCCAGCCGGTGCTGGTCGGCACCGTTTCGATCGAGAAGTCGGAATATCTGTCGAGCCTGTTGAAGCAGCGCGGCATTCCCCACCAGGTGCTGAACGCGCGCTATCACGAACAGGAAGCGCAGATCGTCGCGCAGGCGGGCGTGCCCGGCGCGGTGACGATCGCCACCAACATGGCCGGCCGCGGCACCGACATTCAGCTCGGCGGCAATCTTGAAATGCGTCTCAAGGCCGCCCTCAAGGGCGATGAGACGCCCGACCAGATCGCCGCGCTGAAGCGCCAGGTGCAACAGGATATCGACGCCAAGAAGCAGATCGCGCTCGACGCAGGCGGTCTTTACGTGCTGGGCACCGAGCGCCACGAAAGCCGGCGCATCGACAACCAGCTGCGCGGCCGAACCGGCCGTCAGGGCGATCCGGGCAAATCGAAATTCTACATCTGCCTGGAAGACGACCTGTTGCGCATCTTCGCCGCCGACCGCCTCGACGCCATCATGCGCGGTCTTGGCATCCAGGAAGGGGAAGCCATCGTTCACCCGTGGATGAACAAGGCGCTCGAGACCAGCCAGCGGCGCGTCGAGCAGCGCAACTTCGAAATCCGCAAGAACCTGCTGAAGTACGACGATGTCATCAACGATCAGCGCAAGGCGATCTTCGAGCAGCGCATCGAGTTCATGCGCACCGCCGACGTCGCCCCGATCATTCGCGACATGCGCCACGACGTGGTGGAAAAGCTGGTCTGGCGGCACATGCCGGAGAAGGCCTATCCCGAACAATGGAATACGCCCGAGCTGATGGACGAGGCCGATGAGATTTTCGGCTTCCGTTCGCCAGTCGATGAATGGGCCGCCGAAGAGGGCATCGCGCAGCAGGAAGTCATCGAACGGCTGACGCGCGAGGTCGACCATGCTTATGCGCAAAAGGCCGCCATGCTGGGCCCGGAGCGTCTGCGGGCGGTCGAGAAACAGGTGCTGCTAAGCGTCGTCGACATGCGCTGGCGCGAGCACCTGTCGCTGCTCGACCATTTGCGCTCAGTGATTCACCTGCGCGGCTATGCGCAGCGCGATCCGCTGAACGAGTTCAAGACCGAAGCGTTCACCCTGTTCGAGCGTCTTCTGCTCGACCTGCGCACCACGATCACGCGCATGCTGATGAAGCTGCAGATCGGCCAGGCCGACGATCAGCTGCCTAAACCGCAGGCGCCGGCGCGCACCTACGAAATCCACCAGAACCCGGACACGGGCGAGAACGAGATGCAGCGCGAACGCGATGCGCCGCCCCCGCTCGCGCCCGAAGGATTCGACCGGCACAATCCGCGCACGTGGGGCAAAGTCAGCCGCAATGCGCCGTGCCCGTGCGGCTCAGGCAAGAAGTTCAAATATTGCCACGGCGCCGCCGAGGCGGCGAGCGCTTAAGCGGTCACGGGCGGCGAACGCGACCCGCGCGGAGCTTTTTGGCGATCTTCGCGAGGTCGGCGTCGAAACTGATCAGCGCCTCGCATCGATCGGATGCGGACAAGTGGAGCGCATCGGCGAGATCGATGCCCTCACTCGCTCCGACGAGCGCCCGCACGATCATCCAGCGTGACGGTTGGAAGAAACGCCGGGTAACGCCGGATGCCAGCAGGCTCAGGGGTCCGGCGTCTCAGGGCGCACAGGCAGTGCGCGCGACTTCGGGTCCGATGCCCGAGGCGATCGCCGCGCGTTCGCATGCGCAGACTTCTTCGTCCGGAACGCTGCACTGATAAGCGGCGACATCCGTTTCGCGGGCGCTTCGTCCGCTATCGACGTTGCCGGGCGGCGCCGGCGGAGGCAGGGGGGACTGGCAGGCGCCCGTCGTCAAGAAGCCGGCGAGGATCACGTATCTCATCTGCATGTCTGTTCCCCTATTATGGGCTGCAAGCCTGTTGCGCGTCCTGTGTGCTGACGCCGGCAATTTCAGCGCTATTAACGCATTCGCAAAAGGCGGGATCGCCCTCGCAGTTAGAAGTCTCGACATGACTGGCGCGTGTCCCGCTCTCGACATTGGTCGGCGCCGTGCAGGCCGCCAACGCGAACGCGGAGGCCAGAAGAAGCAGAGTAGAACAGCTGCGCATCGTCTTTCTCCTGCGATCAATTCGTACAGACGTCGGCCGCAACACTTGCGCTTTTGAGCGCTCGCGACGATCGCGAGTGTGAGGATGACAGCGCGAAGGTCAGGGTCTTGCGCAATCGCGCCTCCTCGGCATCAGGGCTCGGCTGGTGTTTCGACCGGAGTTTCCGGCTGTGGCGGGGGCGCTGCAAGCGCACTTTCGTCCGGGTCGTCGGACGCCGCGTCCGGCGCCGCCGGCTCGGGCTGGGCGCTTTGCGGCGCAGGTTCGGGCGCTGCAGCCGGCCCAGCTTCTGTGATCGTTTCCGCATCGACCACGGCCGTCGGCGCAGGCCAGCCGCAGCCAATGGATACGTAGGGCAGCGTCAGGCCGGAGCGCTGGATGCGTTCGAGCACCGGGGCGATCGGCAGCCGGCACTCGTCGGTGAGTTCGACCGGGGCTTGCCCGTCGGCGACCAGCGTGGCGCGTACGCGCACGTGAAAATACTGCTCGCCGGCGCCGAAAGCGGCGTTGATCGCCTGCACGAAGTCGGACCATTTGAAGGGTGCGGCCGGTTCGAATGTGATTTCGCGCGCCTCCGCTTCACTAAGTGCGAACGGACCTGCATCGCCCGTGCGGTCGATATAGACGCTGAGGTCCTCGTCATTGCTCGTAAAATAGAGCCACGCATAGCGCACCGGCTCGCGGCCTGGGATTTCGAGCTCAAGGCTCATGTCGCTGACGCTCGCCGGCGCGCGCGGTGCGCGATCGGGCGCAAAATTCGGGCTTACCGCGATGATTGTCGAGGAGCTGAAGCGCTCGATAGGCCGTGCGTCCGGGGCGAGCAGCGGGCGGATGTCCGCGCGCGGGCCGGCGGTCATGCTCCAGGTCACGGCGGGCGGGGGAAAGATGCGGTGGCGGATGTCTTCGATGAAGAGCACGGCCGCGCCGGCGGCGACGATGATGGCGAACGCGCCCAGCAGCAGCGGTCCGGCAAGGCTGTCGCGCTTCTTGTAACCTATGCGTTTGCTAAGCGCTGACGGCGGGGTTTTGCCGGCGGCCAGAGCGCGCAGGCCTTTGACCAGCATCTGGAAGCGGTCATTGTCACGCGCGCCGTTCCAGCCGACGAGGCGCGCGCCTTGCTGCTCGCCGAAAAAGAGCGGCGGTTCGCAATCTTCGACATAGGCCTGCACCAGCAAACCGCGTGCGCGGGCGCGCCGGGCCTCTTCGCGCACGTTCTCGCTTTCCACAGCAGCGTGCGACCAGCAGACGACGACGGCCTTGGCATTGGCAAGCGCGGCTGCGATCGCATCGGCCCAAACCGCCTCGGCCGGAATGTCCTGATCCCACCAGACGTCGAGCCCTTCGGCGCGCAGCGCCTCCACCAACGGGCGGACTTTCTCGCGATCTGCGCTCTGGTACGATACGAAAACCTCGCCCATCCGCCCCTCCGGCCTTTAGCGTCCAGCCAATTCGTTGATCAGGATGCGCCAGTGCGTCAGCCCGGCATAGAAGCTGGCGACGGGCGCGCGCTCGTTGAGGCCGTGCGCAAATTCATCCTGTTCACGCATGAAGATCGCCCCGACACCGTAAGTCGGGATGCCCGCGGCGCGGAAGAAGAGTCCGTCGGTTGCGCCTGCCGACATGTAGGGCGTGATGACGACGCCTGGATAATTGGCGTGCACGGCGCGGCCGACGGCTTGCATCACATCCGCACGCAGCGGTGAGGCCTCGCTGGAATTTGCAGGCCCAAGCGGCGCCACTTCAATTCCCGCGCCCGCGAGCGCCTGCAATTCCCGCTGCACGTCGGCGACGTCAACGCCGGGAAAGATCCGGCAATTCACCGTCGCCGAGGCCGATTGCGGCAGAGCGTTCTCGGCGTGCCCGCCGCTTAGCATGGTCGCTACGCACGTCGTGCGCAGCAGCGTGGAGGTGTGCGGGTTGGCCGAAAGCACCCGCGCGGCGCGCCGATCGCCGGGGCTTTCCGCGAACCGGCGCATCGCTTCGCCTTCCGGTCCGCCGATCGCGGTCGCGCCGTCGCGGAAGGCGGCGATAGTCGTGTCGTTCCACATCACGGGAAACTGGAACGCGCGCAACGCGGCGAGCGCTTGGGCCAGTTCGTAGATCGCATTGTCATCGCGCGGGACCGAAGAATGCCCGCCCGGATTGCGCGCCGTGAAGGTAAAGCTGGCGTAGGTCTTCTCCGCCGTCTGCACCGCGTAGGCCAGCGGTGCGCCGCTTTCACTCAGCTGGCCCCCGCCGGCATCGGAGTTCAGCGCAAACTCGGCATCGCCCAGCAAAGCGCGGTGTTGCGCCAGTAACGCGGTCGTCGTGGCGCCTGTGGTTTCCTCGTCGCCGCTAAACCAGATGATGAGATCGCGGGTCGGGGTGAAGCCTTCGCCGCGAAGCGACAGGAACAACGAGGTGAGGTGCGCAATCCCGGCCTTATTGTCGCTGGCGCCGCGACCGAAAAAGAACCCGTTTTCCTCCACCAGCGTAAACGGATCGCGCTCCCAATCGGCGCGATGGGCCGGCACCACGTCCATATGCGCAAGCAGGAGAATAGGCTCTCCGCCGCTCCCGTCGCCGCGATAGCGCACCAGAAGGCCTGCGGTGTTTTCGTGCGGGATAATGTGCACGTCTGCGGCGTCAAACCCGCCGGCGCGGAAGCGCTCGGCGAGATACTGCGCCATCGCCGGATTTTGCTGACCCTCGGTCGAGGTGTCGTACGCGACGATGGTGCGGTAGATCTCGAGCGCCTGGGCGCGTTCGGCTTCGTTCGGCGACTGTGCGGACGCGACAGACGAAACAAGAGCGGCGAACCCGCCGATAAGTGCGGCGCAGCAGCGATAGAGCAAGTTCATCCCCCGTTTTCGCGCATGCTGGGGGCCGGTTAGCGCTTTGGCAAGGGATTGGGCGCAGGGCTGGGCCGATGACCCTGGCTCATGCGCCCACCGCCATTGCGGCGCCCGCCCTGGCGCGCTGGGAGCCGCTCGTAGCGGCCCTGTGCCTGGTGCAATTTTCCGAGCCATTGTTCGCCGCGCTAGCGCAAGCGCAGGGGCTCGCCGACCCGCCCGGGTATGCGCGCATCTTCTTTTTGCCGGTGTACGCCTTTCTTGCCTGGGCGGGGTGGCGGGCGCGGGCGCAAGCGGGGGCGGCGGTGCGGGCAACCCCGCTGCTCATGACTCTCTTGGGCCTGGCGTTCGCCTCGGTCATCTGGTCGATCGATAGCGGCGCTACGCTGCGTCGCTCGGTCTGGCTCGCGCTGACGATGGGCTTTGGGCTCTACCTTGCCTGGCGCTACGAGTGGCGCGACCTGATTGGCGTCGTCGCCGTCGCTTTCTTGGTGCTGATCGCCGGCTCGTTCGCGCTTGGTCTGTTGGCGCCGGGCATTGGTCGCATGACGTTCGAGCATCCCGGCGCCTGGTCGGGGCTGTGGACGCATAAGAACACGCTCGGCGGCGTCATGGCGCTTGGCGTTGCGGTTTTGACGAGCGCGGCGATCGCGGATCCGCACAGGCGCATGCTGTGGGCCCCAGGCGCGCTTGGCGCCTTCGCGCTGGTGCTGTTGTCGACATCGAAAACAGCGCTGCTCGCCTCGATGCTGGGTCTCGCAATCATTGGGGCCGGCGTGGCGATGCGTCGGGGTCCCGTGCCGGCCGTCCTCGTTTGCACCGCTGCAGGTGCGGGGACCGTTCTCGCGGGCGCCGTTATGCTTCTCGCGCCCGAGCTTCTCGTGCTTGCGATCGGGCGCGATCTTACGCTGACCGGGCGCACCGACATTTGGGAAGCTTCGACCCGGTTCGTCGAAGCGCGTCCATGGCTGGGCTATGGCTATTACGCCTTCTGGCTAGCGGAGAACGGGCCGGCTTATTGGGTGCGCCAGGCGGTCATGTGGCAGGTGAGCTCGGCTCATTCGAGCTGGCTCGAACTTGCGCTCGGGCTCGGCCGTGTTGGGGTAGCCCTGTTTGCGCTGCAATTGATCGCCACGCTCCGGCGGGGGGCAGGGGCGCTGTTCGATGCGAACGCAGGGCTTTGGGCGCCGGCGTTCCTGGCGGCGTTTGCGCTCTATACGTTCTCTGAAAGCCACGCGCTGCAGGCCAACAATCTGTTCTGGACGATTTACGTCGCGGTCGCTGCGCGACTCGCGCTTGATGCGCAGGGAAGAACACCATGAGCGCACGCCTCATCCTCGGCATCGATCCCGGTCTCAATCGTTGCGGTTGGGGTGTGATCGCCAGCGACGGCTCGCGCCTGTCGTATGTCGCGCATGGCGTCATCAAGCCCTCGCCGGCGCAACAACTCGCCACTCGGCTGCACGATGTGTTCGACGAACTCTGCAAGGTGATGGAAGCGCATTGCCCGCACGAAGCGGCGGTGGAGGAGACCTTCGTCAATTCGAACGCGCGCGCCGCGCTGGCGCTGGGTCAGGCGCGGGGCGTTGCGCTTGCGGCGGCCGCACGCGCCGGCATCGCCGTTGCCGAATATGCGCCGGCGACGATCAAGAAGGCCGTGGTCGGCGCAGGACACGCCGACAAAACGCAGATCGCGTTCATGGTGCGGCGGCTTTTGCCGGCGGCGGGAGAGCTGAGTGCGGACGCGGCCGATGCGCTGGGCGTTGCGCTTTGCCACGCTGCGCACGCGGGCTACCGCCGGCGCGCCGGTCTTTGACGGCGCCACACGTCCGGTGAGCGTTTCGCAAGCGAGCGAATCCGGGCACGAATAGCGCCGGAGGCGCGGCATGATCGGCAGTTTGAACGGCGTGGTGGCGGCGGTGGGGGAGGAAACGGCCCTCATCGAGGTCGGCGGCGTCGGTTATGTGGTGCAGGCTGGCGGACGCACGCTTTCGCACCTGTCCTCTGGCGGGCCGGCGCGGCTCTTCATCGAAACGCATGTGCGAGAGGACGCGATCCGGCTTTTCGGTTTTGAGTCCGAGGAAGAGCGCGCCTGGTTCGCGCACCTGCAAACCATTCCCGGCGTCGGCGCCAAGGTCGCGCTCGGCATTCTCGATGCGATGCCGCCGGCGGTGCTGATCGACGCCATCGCGCTGCAGGACAAAGCTGCGTTCGCGCGCGCCAATGGCGTGGGACCCAAACTCGCCGCGCGACTCGCGACTGAACTTGCGGCCAAGCAGGGACCGAAGGGCTTCATCGCCGGCGCAACGCCGCGCGTCGCCAGCGCAGCGCAGCCGGCGAACGGCGCGCGCGCCGAAGCGGTCTCGGCGCTCGTCAATCTCGGCATCGATCAATCCAGCGCCGCCCGCGCCGTCGCCAGCGCCGCCAAGCAATTCGAAGCCGACGCGCCCGCGCCCGAACTCATCCGCGCCGCGCTGAAGGAAGTCAGCCGCTAACACCATGGACAGCCGGCGCCCTCGCCGCACGCCGGTTCGTGCACGCACAGGGAGTGCAATGTATGGCGTGGACATGCCGGCGAGCGCGCCGGCGTTCCATACTATTTGATCTCGATGATCTCCGCTTCGCCGCCGGCGACTTTCACCACATCGCCCACGCTCTTGCCCATGAGCGCGCGCGCGAGCGGGGAGACGTGTGAGAGCGTGCCGCGCTCGGGCGCGGCTTCGTCTTCGCCGACAATACGGAATACTTGGCGGCGTCCGTCTTCGCGGTCGATCGTGACAGTCGCGCCGAACCGCACTGCCTCGTCGTCTGCCGGCGCCTGCATGACCTGCGCGCTGCCGCGCCGGGCGATCCAATAGCGCAGATCGCGCCCGATCCGCGCGCGTTCGCTGCGGTCCTCGCCCGCCTCCGCAAGTTCGGTCTCCAGGCGTGCGATCTCCGCTTCGATGGCGGCGAAGCCTTCAGGGGTGACGAGGTTCGGCGCCGAGGAGACCGGCCGTTCGGGCAGCTCCTCGGGCGCGTCGTCGTCTTCTTTCACGAACGCGCGGCTCATGAGGGATGAGATTAGACCGGGCCGGGCTCCCGGCAAGCGGGCGGCGGAACCGCCCCATTTTGGGACGGCGCAAAATGACTGGAGATCACGCCAACGCCCGCGCTGCCGTAACGGCACAGAATTTGAACGGACCGGGGCGCGGGGCGCCTCACCCTCGCGCAGACCCGAGGATGGAGCCCATGCTGAGGATCGGTCTTTTCGCGCTGGCCATGGCGGGGGTCGCCACCAGCGCGTCGGCGCAACATCGCACGGTCGAAGGTGTCGCGCCGAGCGTGATGCAGAACGTCACCTCCGACATGCTGGCCGAACGCGCGCTGCGCGAGGGCGATGAAATCTTGCGGGTGGATTACCCCTACGATCGCGTCGGGCGTTTGCAGAACGATATTTATCGCGCCGCCTGGGGCGGCCAAGGCGATCTCGTCATGCGCGCCGGCACACCGCTCTATCGCACGCGTTATCGCTATGTGATGTTCGGCGACACGCCCGGATCAGATGAGATCATTCACGATTTGAGCTGGCCCATGTGGTGCGGGCCGACCCAGACCGAAGCTGGGCGTGCGGTCGGCCATTGCATCGTGCTGCGTCGTGGCCGCGCCGAGGTGGCCCGGATCGAGGGCGCGGCAATGCATTCGCACGAGCTGTCTTCGTTCTCGCCGGCGACCATGCCGCAAATCGCCGAGGATGCGAGCGCGGCGCGTGAGCTGCAACCGGCCGCGCTCGTCTATCGCGTGCGCCAGGTCCGCTCCAGCCACGTGGTTGTGCAGCTCGACCTAGAGGAGAACGGGCGCACGGAAACCTGGGATCGCCTGCGCGCGCCGCGTAACCGCGATGGCGTGGCGACGCTCGACATCGATGGCCGTGCGCTGCGCATCCAAGGCGATAGCCGCGCCGTGCGCTTCAGTTTCGAGGACGCAGACGAACTCCAGCGCGTGGCGGAAGTCAGCCGCTAAGGACGTTCAGCGTCATCTAGGCGCGCAGCATTGCTTCGCCTTCTGTTGCAGCGCACCCGCCTTCGACATCGTCGAACATCGGCCGCATCTCGCACACGCCTTCGAACGCAGGCCAGTGGCGGCGGTGCAGGTCCATGAAGTTCTCCGCCGAGGCGATGGCTTCCTCGCGCGTGGCGAACTCGAAGATGGCGAACCCGCCTAGCACTTCCTTGGTCTCCGTGAACGGGCCGTCGAGCACTTTGAGTTTGCCGCGCTTGAGTTCGATGCGCGCACCGCCCATCGCGGTCGGCAGCAAGCCGCCCTGCGAGATCATGCGGCCGGCGGCTTGTTCCTGGCGGGCGAGCTTGTCCATTTCCTCCATCAGGCTTGCCGGCGGCGCCTCGCCGGTTTCGGGGGCGGAGATGAGAAACATGTAGCGCATGGCTTTTCCTTTCGCTCTGGCCATAAGCGGCGCTGACCGAAGGACGAAGCGCGTCTGCACGAGCCGACGTTTTGTTTTAGACTTATCCACAATCGGGGCTCCGGCTGGCAGAACAATCCGGAAACCCGAATCGAGCTAGGAAGCCTGCATGGCCGAGCCCGCAGAACGCCTGACCACGCCAGAACGCATGCCCGGGGAGGGCGCAGACCGCGCGCTGCGCCCGCAAGGCTTTGACGAATTCGTCGGCCAGCCCGCCGCCAAGGCCAATCTCAAAGTGTTCGTCGAGGCGGCGCGCAATCGCGGCGACGCCATGGACCACGTGCTGCTGTTCGGCCCGCCCGGCCTCGGCAAGACGACGCTCGCGCAGATCATCGCCCGCGAACTCGGCGTCGGCTTTCGCAGCACGAGCGGCCCCGTCATCGCCCGCGCCGGCGATCTCGCCGCGCTGCTGACCAACCTTGAACCGCGCGACGTGCTGTTCATCGACGAAATTCATCGCCTGGCGCCGGCGGTGGAAGAGATCCTCTATCCGGCGATGGAGGATTATCACCTCGACATCATCATCGGCGAAGGCCCGAGCGCGCGCAGTGTGCGCATCGATCTTTCCCCCTTCACGCTCGTCGGGGCCACCACGCGCGCGGGCCTGCTCGGCACGCCGCTGCGCGACCGCTTCGGCATTCCCGTGCGTCTGGATTTTTACGACGCGCAAGACTTGATTGGCATCGTCACGCGCGCCGCCGAAAAGC
>CAZIOD010000087.1:0-11955 GCA_964540785.1 uncultured Terricaulis sp. | reverse complement strand
AATTTTGTCGAGGTGAAGAACTCGACCTTCGGGGAAGGCGCTAAAGCGAACCACCTCACCTATGTGGGAGATGCCGATATCGGGGCGCGCGCCAATCTTGGCGCCGGCACGATCACCTGCAACTACGACGGCTTCGACAAATACCGCACCACGATCGGCGAAGACGCTTTCATCGGCTCGGATACTTCGCTGGTGGCGCCCGTGAAGGTTGGAGATCGTGCATACACCGGCACCGGCAGCGTGATTACCAAGGACGTGCCCGATGGGGCGCTGGCTGTGGCGCGTGCGCGGCAGGCCAACATCGACGGCTGGGCCGATGCGAACCGCGCCAAGAAGCAGAAGCCGACAAAGGACAAGGCATGAGCGCCGATCTTGCCAAGTTCAACGCAGCGCAGGCTGCGCTCGAGTATGTGAAAGACGGCATGGTCGTCGGGCTCGGAACGGGATCGACCTCGGCGCATTTTGTGCGCCAGCTGGGTGAACGCGTGCGTCAAGGATTGCGGGTCAAGGGCGTGCCGACCTCGGAAGCGACGCGCAATTTGGCCGAGCAGGCGGGTGTGCCGCTCTTGGACATCAGCCAGGTGTCGTCGATCGATGTCGATGTGGACGGTGCGGACGAGATCGATCCGGCTTTCCGGTTGATCAAGGGCGGAGGCGGGGCGCTGCTGCGGGAAAAGATCGTTGCGGCGGCCTCCGAGCGCATGGTCGTGATCGCCGACGAGACAAAATGGGTTGAGGTGCTGGGCGCCTTTCCATTGCCCATCGAGGTGACGCGATTCGGCTCTGCTTTAACGGCGCAGCGCATCGGCGACGCGTTGCGCCAAACCGGCTGCGCCGGCCACGAGGTTGTCCTGCGGGTATCCGGCAAGGCCAACGAGCCCGTCGTCACGGACGGGGGCAATTACATCATCGACGCGCATGCGCAGCGTATTCCCGACCCGGACGCGCTGGCGACGCGGCTGCAGGCGATCGCCGGCGTGGTCGAGCACGGTCTTTTCCTGGGCATGGCGAGGACTGTCGTCCTTGGCAAAGCCAAAGGCGCTGTGGTCAAGACGCTGTGACGAGAGGGGCGAGCTCGCGCGGCTAAGCAGCCTTGCGCCCCTTCTTGGCCTTCGCCCTCTTCTTAGCCGCCATTTTCTTGGCCACTGGCCGCCGCTTCGTCTTGGTCGGCCTGCATTTCTCGCACGCGCATATGTCTTTTAGGAACTCGTTGAAGTAGTTCGTGCCGTAATCGTAGTTCAGTTCCTCGCCGGGCTTGATACGCCGGCGCGCATGGATGAACACGCGACCCTTGTAGATGTTGGGCTCGCAGTTGGGCCGGCAGGAATGATTGATATAGCGCGCGGTGTTCCAGCGTGGCGCCCCATCGATCGTTTTCCTTGAGTGCACTTCGAATAGGTATTTCGACCGGCTCTTCTCTTCCTGTTCGGGGGTGAGCTCGGGCCCCTTGTACTCGATAACGCAGGCGCCTTTGGGGATTTCGCTCTCGGTGAACAGGCCGAGCCCCGTCTTGGAGCGGCGCACGACGAGATCGAAATTGCCGGGCTTGTAACTCAGTCTGGGCATGCGTCCTCAACTCGAATCCAAAAGGCGTCCTTGATTTGCCCAACCGGCCGCAAAGGCAAGTCTGCGGGGCTGCGTCAAAAGGCAATGTGGGAACAGGGCGGATCTCCACGGCTCGCGTCCGAGTGGTTCAGGCGTTATCTTCGCCGCGCTGGGAAGCGAGCGAGGGCCATGTTTGAGCGCAACCCGATCTTCGCTGACCGGACCGAGGCGGGCCAACGCCTGGCCGAGCGGCTCCGGGAGCTGCAGCTGCTTCGCCCGATCGTGCTCGCATTGCCCCGCGGCGGCGTGCCAGTAGGCTTCGAGATCGCACAGAGGCTGAAGGCGCCGCTTGACGTCCTGATCGTGCGCAAGATTGGAGCGCCAGGGCATGAGGAATTCGCGCTCGGCGCCGTGGTCGAAGGCGATCCGCCCATCGTAGTGTTGAACGAGGCGGCGCCGGCGCGCTTCAGCGCATATGTGCAGGAGGCGGCGCAGCGCCAGGCTGAGGAGATCTCGCGCCGGCGCAAACTCTATCGTGCGGGACGGCCGCTTCTGCCAGTTGCCGGCCGCGCCGTGATTTTGGTGGACGACGGCATTGCCACCGGCGCCACTTTCCGCGCCGCGCTGGAAGCCATGACGCGGATGGACGCCGCACGTGTGATCGCGGCTATCCCGGTGGCGCCGGCCGACAGCTTGGCCGCCGTTGCGGCGCTGGCCGATGAGGTCGTGTGCCTCGAGACACCCGAGCCGTTCTACGCGGTCGGGCTTTACTATCGCGATTTCAGCCAGACAACGGACGACGAAGTGCTGGAGCTGTTGGGACGGGCCAAGTCCATCGACACGGCCGACGCCCCTTGAGGGCTGGCTGGGGTGCTAGGATTCGAACCTAGGAATGGCGGTACCAAAAACCGCTGCCTTACCGCTTGGCGACACCCCAAAAGCGAAGCGGGTACTTAAGGGCGCCCGTTCGACGATGCAACAGCGGCCCGCGACCGCACATTAGGCGGCAGGCTCCCGGAAATCCGGCTGATTCCAGCATCGTTGCGCCGCCCACCGATGCCGTCTATAAGCCCCGGCCTTCGGAGCATAGCTCAGCCTGGTAGAGCACCACGTTCGGGACGTGGGGGTCGTTGGTTCGAATCCAGCTGCTCCGACCATGCGCGGCAATCCCGAGAGGTCGTGCTCGCGTCCTCAGCAAAGTCGGCGCTGGGGCAACCGTTGAGGCGATGAGCAGCCACCTGTACGGTCCCGCCATGTCGCTGGTCGCCATTGTCACTCCGGTTTACGAGGACGAAGCAAGTTTTGCCGAGCTGTGTCGGCGCCTGGTCGAGGTGCAGGCCGGCGCCGATGCGCGCTTCTATGTCATTGCGGTCGACGACGGCTCGCTCGCAGCGCCGCCGAGGTTGGCTGCGATCGCGGAAGCCGGACTTGCGGGCGAGATCTTACGCCTCGCGCGAAATGTCGGACACCAAACGGCGATCGCCATCGGGCTCGCGCACGCCGCTTCTCTGACTGACGTCTCCGCGTGCGTGGTGATGGATTCCGACGGTGAGGACACGCCGGAGAGCATCCCCGGGCTTTTGAGTGCGGCGGCCCGGTCGAATTGCGATGTCGCTGTGGCGGAGCGGGCCAAACGCTCGGAAACCGTGACGTTCCAGTTGTTTTATTCAGTCTATAAGCGGCTCTTTCGCGTACTGACCGGTCAGCGGCTGCGCTTTGGTAATTTCATGGCGCTGTCGCCGGTCGCGCTCGAACGTCTTTCCGGCATGTACGAGACGGCGACCCACGTGGCCGCGGCGACGGTGAAGGCGAAGTTGCGCCGCGCCGATGTGCCAACGGACCGCGGCATGCGTTACGCCGGGCAGTCAAAGATGAATTTTCCGAGCCTGGTGCTGCACGGCATGCGGGCTGTGATGGTGTTCTCCGACCTGGTTCTCACACGTATGGCGCTGGCGCTGGTTGCGATGGCGGCGGGCGTGATTTTTGTCGTGCTTGGCGCGGTGACGATGCGTTCTCTCGGTATGACGACGCCCGGGTGGGTGACGATCGTCACCGGCTTTGCCCTCTCGTTGTTCCTGCAAACCGGGCTCTTCACCATGATCACGCTGATCGTTTCGAGCCTGGGACGCGTGGATACGCCCCCGCGCGTGCGCGAGCGCGCGCTCGAATATGTCGCGCGCAGGGAGCGGACGGAAGCGGTTGCAGACCATTCGCCGGCCGCACCGCAATCTGCAAGAGCTTAGGGTGGCGCTTGAGCCTCGCCCGTTAAGGGTGACCGGATCGCATAATAGATGACGATGTCCTGCGCGGTCGTCTCGTGCGCATACGGCGATCGCACGCGAAGCTCGCGCACTTCCAGGCCCTGCCGGAACGGCTGCAGCGACGCCGGCTCGTGGCCGCTCCAGACGATAAGTGCTCCCGCTCGCGCGACGTCCCCCGGCGAGACCCACGGCGCCTTCGTGTAATCGCCGTCGATGAGCACCGACGGCGCATTGGGCTCGTTGAGGCCGATGAGGCCTGAGGTCCAGATGTCGCCGGCGACAATACGCAATGGAGCGCTCGTGGCTTGCCTCCAGGCGTCCTCAAGTTGGCGGCTGATCTCAGCCTGCGGCCAGTTCCCACGTAACGGTTTTCCTGTAAGCGCAACGCCGTAACGCATGTGGCCGTAATAGAGTCCGCTGACGACGAGCATCAGCACTCCGGCGCCGATCGTCAGCCGCTTCAGGCGTTGGACGTTGAACTTGTCGCTCGTCAGCGCAACGGCAACGAGACCGGAGAGCACCGCCATCGGCGCTCCCCACGACGCGCGCAGCCCCGCGCCGCTGAACGCGGCGGCGAGCGCTGTAAGTAGGGCGGGGCCGAAGCCCAGCAACAGCAGGAAGCGAAGCGCGCGCTGGTCAGGCTTTGGCGGCGCCTCGGACGCGCTTTTGCCGAACCAACCGGCGCACGCGAGCAAGATCAGCATAGGCAAATGATCGAGCGCGAGCGTCAGCAGAAATTCTATCGGCGCATACCATTCGCCGTCGCTGGCTCGGCGCGCGGCGTAAGCAAAGGGCCCGAAGTCATGCGCAAAGAGCCACAGCACCTGCGGCGCAGCAACGAGCGCAAAGGCCGCCAGCGCAAGCCAGGGGCCCGGCGTAAGTATGCGCTTGCGCGCCTGCGCGTCCCACAAAATCCAGCCGGCAGCGACCACGAGCAGCACGGCGGACGAGTATTTCGCCCAGAGGCTCAGACCGGCAAACACGCCAAGCAATATCCAGTCGATCGCCGCGCCCTGCGTCGTTGCCCGCCAAAGCGTCAGCATCACGAGCGCCCAGAGCGGCATCTGCGCGACGTTGTGATTGAACTCCGGCGTCACCCAGCTGAAAAAATAGACGCCAGTCAGCAGCAACGTCCCGGCCAATGCGCGGGGCGCGTCGAGCAGTTCTCGACCGAGCATGAACACGGCCCAGAATGTGACAGCGATGAAGACCTGCGAAACAAAGAAGGCGGTCCAGCCAGCTTGACCCGTGAGTAAACGCAACGGTTCGAGCACAAGTCCCGGCAGGTTCGGATGCTTGAAGGTCGCCACCACCCATTCGCGTCCCCACGCATACATCTCGACCACATCGAGCGGTGGAGCGGTGTGCGAAAGCGCCGGCGCTAGCGTCCAGAATGCGATCTGCGCGGCGATCAGCGCGAAAAGGCCCCGCTCGGGGCGCTCGATCAGCGAAGCAAGGGTCATGACGTGGCTGGGCCCCGGACGTTGCTCACGCCATTTGGAACATCATCCAGAGCGCGCCGAACGCCACGGCGCAGATGATCGCCCAGCGCGCGGTCTCGGCCAGGATGTGCACGAACTCGCGCGCATAGCCAAACATCGAAAGCGAGAGCAGGATCAGAAAGCCGGCGCCTGTCGCGAGCCACACCTCGAACTCGCCAAGCTGGGCGTCCACCGCCGCCAGCCACCCGAGATACGCCCCGAAGATCGCGATCACGAAGCGAACCAGCGCCTTGAGGATAGCGCTGCCGGCCTTGTGGTGATCGAACGGTTCTTCGGCGGGCGCCGGTAACGCGGGCGGCGCGGCCAGATGCTCGCGCAGCTGACGCCATGCCGCCGCCTCCATCTCGGCGCGGACCTGTTGTTCAAGCATCCAGGCGTCGCTGGCGAGCGCCTGGCGGCCGCGGGAAGCGGTCATCGAGCCCTCCGGAACCACAGCCATCATGCGTCAAGCGTGCGAGGGGGAAAATAGGCCAGTTCAGAAAGGCATTGGCGTCGGACTGGCTGCTCGGCCGACCAGCGCCGGACAAGTTTATCATTTCTCGATAAAATCTCCTTGACCTAAGGGGGGCCCATATCATTTATCGATAAGAGCCACATGCGCTGCTCAGGGAGAATGTCGTGAAGCAGTTTCTGATCACAGTGGGCGGGGTGTTGACGGCCCTCGTGCTCTTCATGGTCCTGGGGCCGATCATCCTGTTCAGCATGATCTTCGCCTCCGCCGGGAGCGGGCCGCCGCAGCCAAATCACATGGTGCTGGCGCTCGATCTGCGAGAGGGCATGAGCGACCAGCGTTCGACCAATCCCTTTGCCGCGTTCGGGGGATCGAACGCCCTGCTGGATATCATCGGCAAGATCGACTCTGCGCGCACGGATAATCGCGTCGAAGGCATCTATGTCCGCGCCAACACGGGCGGTCTTGCCGCAGCCCAGGCGGAGGAGTTGCGCGCCGCGCTCGCGGCTTTCCGCGAGTCCGGCAAGTTCGTTGTCGCCCACATCCAAAACGACGGCATTCGGATGGGCATGCCTGGATACACCGCCATTGCGGATGCAGATGAGATCTGGCTGCAGGAATCCAGCGAGTTCATGCCGATGGGCCTTTCGGCGGAAGTCACCTTCCTTGCCGACACGCTGCAACGCTACCACGTCCAAGCGCAGTTCGAGACGCGCGAGGATTACAAGACTGCGGCGCATTCCCTTACACAACGCACGTTTACGCCGCAGCACCGCGAACAGGTCACGACGTTGATGACGTCGCTTTACGACAACATGCTGACGACCATCGCCGCTGATCGCGAAATTCCTGTAGATCAGGTGCGTGCCGCTATCGAAGCGACGCCGTTCACAGCGCAGCGGGCGCAAGAACTGCGGCTGGTCGATCAAATCGGGCGTCCGGAAGAGGCCGAGCGTGCGGTGCTCGCGCGCGTCGAGAACTCCGAAATCGTCGAATTCGGCGACTATACGCCGCGATCGCGCCGCGGCGGGCGGGTGATCGCCGTCGTGCAGGGAGAAGGCGCGATCGTCTCCGGCCCAGAACAGACGGATATCTTCAGTGACGACAGTGCGATGAACAGCGATCGCATCGCTGAGGCGCTGCTCGACGCCTCGGAGGACGACGACGTTGCGGCGATCGTGTTCCGCGTGTCGAGCCCGGGCGGTTCTGTTGTGGCGTCCGACCAGATTTTGGCGGCGCTGCGCACGGCGCAGGAACGCGGCAAGCGCGTCGTCGTGTCGATGGGCGATGTCGCGGCCTCGGGGGGCTATTACGTCTCGGCCTACGCCGATGAGATCGTGGCCTCGCCCTCCACCATCACCGGATCGATCGGCGTCGTCGGCGGCAAGCTGATCCTCGGCCCGGCGCTGGACCATTACCTTTCGACCAACACCGAGACGATCACCATCGGCTCGCCAATGGTGGAGATGTTCACGACCGAACGCGGCTTCAACCAAGCCGAGCGCGCGGCGTTCTCAGGGTTCATCGACCGCGCCTATTCGGGCTTCCTCGGCCTGGTCGCCGAAGGACGTGAGATGCAGGTCGATCAGGTGCGCGCCATCGCCGGCGGGCGCGTGTGGACCGGCCAACAGGCGCTCCAGTTGGGGCTCGTCGATCATCTGGGCGGCTTCCATGTGGCCGTACAGCGCGCGCGCGCATTAGCCGAGATCGATGAAGACGCCCGCGTTCAGCTCCGTTTTTATCCGCAGGTCGAGAGCCCGTTCCAGGCGTTCGGCCGCTTGTTCGGCGCCTCGAGCGAGAGCGTTGAAGCGCTAGTTCGCATCAATGCCGTCCTCTCCGACCCGCGCTTCGCGCGGGCGATGGCGGCGGTGCGGGAGGATGAGGCGAGCATCCGCGCCGAGAGCGAGGCGCCGCGCATCCGCTAAGCGTTCCATTCTCCATAGCCTTCAAGGCCCTTCGCGAAAGCGGAGGGCCTCTTTTCTTGGATTATTTAGGGATCAGCCCCGGTTCTCTACTTCGTACTTCGGCAGATCGGCGCGCAGCGTTTCGTAGAGGCGCTCGACGAAGCGCACGGCGTCGTCATCGACGAAATCGTCGAAATACGCTTCCAGATTGGATTCGAATACGTATTCGCCGTCTTCGGCAAAGATAAAGCCGAGCTCCTCGTCGGTCTCGACGTGGATGATCGCAATCTGGGTTTCTTCTTCGTCCTCTTCGGCGAGAGCGAAAGCGAGGCGCCGCGAGCGGATTTTGTCTTCGAGAATGGGCGCAATCGCCTGCAAAGCCCCGAGATCGTCGAACCCGGTGTCCTCCTTCAGCGCCGCTTCAAGACGTTTTCGCGCGCTGTCGACTTCGGCGTCGAAGTCACCGCTGGCTGGCTGCTTCTTGATCATGCGGCTTCTAAGAGGCTTTGAAAAACGGCGACGCCGCCGGTGCGGCCGAGCTGGGGATCGGAAGCCCGTTCGGGGTGGGGCATCATGCCCATGACGTTGCCGCGTTCGTTCATGACCCCGGCGATGTCGTGCGCCGAGCCGTTGGGGTTGGCGAGATACCGGAAGATCACCTGGCCCTCACCTTCAATCCGATTGAGAGTGTCCTCGTCTGCATAATAGCGACCGTCGCCGTGAGCGATGGGGATATTAGTCTCGCGCTGTTCCCGGTAGGCCCGCGTAAAGCGCGTGTTCGAGTTGGCGATGGCGAGCGGCACGTCTTTGCAGGAAAACTTAAGGCCGGCGTTACGCAGGAGCGCGCCCGGCACAAGCCGCGTCTCAGTCAACACCTGGAAGCCGTTGCAGATGCCGAGCACGCGCCCGCCACGTTCGGCGTGGGCAATGATCTCGCGCACGATCGGGCTTTTCGCCGCCAGGGCGCCGGAGCGGAGATAGTCGCCATAGGTGAAGCCGCCGGGCAGGACGACCAGGTCAGTCCCGTCCGGGAGTGTTGTGTCCTTGTGCCAAACCATTGCAGGCCGCTTGCCGGTTATGCGTTCGAGGGCGCGCGCGGCGTCGCGATCGCAATTGGACCCCGGAAAGACGATCACAGCCGATTTCATGACGCCTAGATAAAGGCCGGGACGATTCACGCCAAGGCATGATATGACGCGCAGCCATGCCGATCTGGCTCATTCTCGCCGTTCTACTCACGGTTGGCGTAACAGCGCTGTTGGTCGCCGTGCTCTACCGCATCAATTTGCCTGCGGCCGGGAAGGCGCAGGATCGTGAGCGCGACGGCCAGCCACCGATGTAACAGAAGTGTCACATAAGCCTGCAAGAAGGCCGCGATGCAGGAATTGTTCGGGAAGCGATGAGCGGCGCGCACGCGATTCTGACGAGCCTTGCGCTCACATGCACTTTGATGCTTGGCGCGTGCGCAGATGGGCAACGCAGCGCAGGCTCGCATTTGCAGCAGATTGCCGTCGACGGCTCCTCGACCGTATTTCCGCTCGCCGAGGCGGCGGCCGACGCCTTCAGCCGCGACGCGATCGGCGGGGCGCGCGTCTCGGTCGGCGAGAGCGGCACCGGCGGCGGCTTTCGCAAATTCTGCCGCGGCGAAATCCAGATCACCAATGCGTCGCGTCCCATCCTGGCCGAGGAGATGCAAGCGTGTGCGCAGGCCGGCGTCGAATACGTGGAAATCCCGATCGCATTCGACGGAATCAGTATCGTCGTGCATCCGTCCAACCCGGTGGACAACATAACGATGGCGCAGCTGCGCGACGTCTGGGAACCACGCGCTGAACGCGCCGTCGTGAACTGGAGCCAGGTGGATACCGGCTGGCCCGACCGCACGTTGCAGCTCTTCGGCCCCGGCACTGCATCCGGCACATTCGACTATTTCACCGAAGCGATAAACGGGGACGGGGGCGCTTCGCGCACGGACTATACGCCGAGTGAAGACGACAACGTGTTGGTGCAGGGCGTGTCAGGCAACCCGGGCGCAATGGGGTATTTCGGCTATGCCTATTACGATCAGAATCGCGAACGCGTGAAGGCGCTGCGCGTCAATGGCGTAGCGCCCACGACCGAGACCATCGCTTCAGGTGAATACCCACTGTCGCGGCCGATGTTCATCTACGTGAACGCGGAATCCCTTCGCCGCCCGCCGGTGCGTCGCTTCGTCCAGTACTTCATGGAGAACGCGGCGACCCTGGCGCCGCGAGTTGGCTACGTGGCGCTGCCGGAGGCGGCCTATGCCGTTTTCGCGGAGCGCGTCGCCGAACGGCGGGCGGGCACGGCCTTCGGTGGGCACAATGAGGCAGGCCTATCGGTGGAAGACCTCACGACGCGGCCGCTCTCTGATGCGCCGGCGCCGCCTCAGTAGGCAGGGCGCCTTCCCCGATTTGGCGATTCCATTGCGCGTGAGGCGTTGATGGATGGCAGTGCGATGTTTTCGCGCTAACATGTCGGCTATGGGGGCGTTTGCGGACATCATGGTCTGGGGGCTGGTTGTGGCCGGCGCGCTGATCGTGGTCGGCGTCGCATTGCTGTTTGCCCCAGCTAAGACCTTGATCCTGCTGGATACGGCCGGCTCGACGGCGCGCGCAGAAATGCGGTTGCTGGGTGGATTGGGTCCGAAATACACGGCCCGTCTTTTGCCGCGCGAGGGCGCCGGCGCGCCGCTGGCGCGCTTCAACGATCCAGTGCGGATCGGGCACGCGCTGATGACGCCCGGCCTTGCCGATGTGGCCTTCGACGCGGTGCGGCGGATATTCGAACTGGAGCCTGCGGTTTCGCGCGTCGATATTGGCCTCAATCTGGCCGACACCTCGCAGAACACTGTGGTGCAGACGGCGGCTCAAGCCGCCCTCGCTTCAGCGCCGGCTGCGTTGCGTGAGCGCGTCCGCGTGCACAAGTGCGAGGCGCCAGGCGCCGAGATCGCCGCGAATTTTGAGCTGTTCGTGTCGCCGATGCGCCTCAGATCGATCTGGCTAGGGCTGAGAAACTCGCGCTCCGCGCGTGAATTCCGCAAACGTTTGAAGCGCAAGCCCAAAGCTCAGAAAAAAGCGCCGAAAGAGGTGCGCGCGGCTTAAAACCCGCTCAGTCATCCCCGCCCCAGCGCCAACGCCAGCCGCCTTCCGTCATTCTCCATGAGAACACAAGAAAGGCCGCCGTTAATGCGATTGCGAACACCACGAACCGGAGCGGCTGGTCCCCGCTGCCGACAATTGGCGCATCCATGAGATAGGCGCCGATGGCAAGGGACGCGATATAGAAGGCGACAACCAGCCAGCCCTGCCAGGTGTTCGGCCTCGCGCCTATGCCGTAGCGGCGTTGTCGAAACCAGTAGCGGGACACGCTCAGCCCGCGATCTCGACGCGATAGCTTTCGATCACGGTGTTGGCGAGCAATTGCTCGCACATCTCTTTGACCTGCGCTTCCGCGGTTGCCGGGTCCAAATCGCCATCGAGCTGGATCTCAATGCGCTTGCCGACGCGCGCATCGTGCACGGCGCCGAAGCCCAGCTCCTTCAGCGCGCCCGCAACGGCCTTGCCTTGTACATCCAGCACGCCGGGTTTGAGACCGACGGTTACGATAGCTTTCATGTTGCTCCCCTGTGGAAAGCAGGGCGTAGGGGAGTAAGGGAATCAGTGAGTAGGGCGCAACGCCGCCACCCGCCGATTGCCTTACGGCCTTACTGCCCTACTCCCATCGTCTAATGCACCGAATCCCCGCCTGGCGCGGCGGCCTGCTTCACCACGCCCAGGCGGCGCGCGACTTCGACATAGGCTTCGGTGACGTTGCCGAGGTCGCGGCGGAAGCGATCCTTGTCCATTTTCTCGTTCGTCTGCACGTCCCAGAGGCGGCAGCTGTCAGGGCTGATCTCATCGGCGACCACGGTGCGCACCATGTCGCCTTCATAGAGGCGTCCGTATTCCAGCTTGAAGTCGACCAGCTTGATGCCGACGGCGCCAAACATGCCGAACAAATAATCGTTGATCCTGAGCGTCAGCGCCATGATGTCGTCGATTTCCTGGGTCGAGGCCCAGTTGAAGGCGGTGATGTGCTCTTCGGCGACCATCGGGTCGTTCAACTCGTCCTTCTTGTAATAGAATTCGATGATCGAGCGCGGGAGCGGGGTGCCTTCCTCGATGCCGAGGCGCTGCGACAGCGACCCTGCGGCCACATTGCGGCACACGACTTCGAGCGGAATGATCTCGACTTCGCGCACCAGCTGTTCGCGCATGTTCATGGTCTTG
>CAZIOD010000086.1:10284-12060 GCA_964540785.1 uncultured Terricaulis sp. | reverse complement strand
CCATGCCGCGGCGCTTCTGGAACGAGCTGCCGGCGATCGTGAACGACATCAACGATCATGCCAAAGCGCGCGTCATCGTCATCTCCTCCACCGGCAAGCACTTCACCGCCGGCATGGACATTTCCGTGTTTACCGATGGCGAGGGGATCAATGCCCATGGCGGCGATCAACACACGCGCGCCGAAGCTTTCCGCCAATTCGTGCTGGCGCTGCAGAACAGCTTCTCGTGCCTCGACAATGTGCGCATGCCCGTGATCGCCGCGATCCAAGGCGGCTGCATCGGCGCCGGCGTCGACATGACGAGCGCCTGCGACATCCGGTACGCCACCGAAGACGCCTTCTTCCAGATCGCCGAAATCAATATCGGCATGACCGCCGACGTGGGCACGTTCCCGCGCCTCTGCAAACTCATCCCCGAAGGCTGGGTGCGCGAACTCGCCTATTCCGGCCGCCGCCTGCCTGCGCAACGTGCGAAGGAGATCGGCCTCGTCAACGACGTCTTTCCCACGCAGGAAGCGATGCTCTCGCACGTCTTGGAACTCGCCGCCGAAATCGCGACGAAGGCGCCCGTCGCCGTCGCCGGCTCCAAGCGCATGATCAATTACGCACGCGACCACACAATTGCCGACGGCCTCGACTACATCGCCACCTGGCAAGCCGGCATGTTCTCGCCCCCGCACATGATGGAAGCCTTCGCAGCTAAGGCGCAAAAACGCGATCCTGTGTTTCCGGACTTGGCGCCGCTGAAGAAGCAGATGTGATTTTACCGTTGACCGACTCCGCCATCGCAGCCCGCATGCTCAACGCCCTCGAAGCCGCCGCCGACCGCGAGGCCGGCCAGAAGACGGCGCTCGTCTCCGTCACCATCGATATGCTGAAACGCGCCGACGCCGGCAGCGTCAATGTCGGCATCACGCGCAGGACCAAATCGCTGGTGTTCATGAGCGCCGAGTTCGTCAGCGACGCCGGCGCGCGCATCGCCGTCGCGAGCAGCGTCCACAAGTTAGCAGAGTCATTCCAGGCGAGCGGAGCGAGACCTGGAATCCAGGGATCGTAGGGCGCAGCGCGTACTCTGGATTCCAGATCGCGCTCCGCGCGTCTGGAATGAGTCTCTTGGGATCAGTGAAACACCTCGAACAGCCCCGCAGCGCCCATGCCGCCGCCGACGCACATGGTCACAACCGCATTCTTCGCCTTGCGCCGGCGCCCTTCCATCAGCACGTGGCCGACAAGGCGCGCGCCCGTCATGCCGAACGGATGACCGATCGCGATCGAGCCGCCGTTGACGTTGTACTTCTCCGGATCGATCTCGAGCTTGTCGCGGCAATAAAGGCACTGCGAGGCGAAGGCTTCGTTCAGCTCCCACAGATCGATGTCGCTGACCTTCAGCCCCTGCCGCTTCAACAAACGCGGCACCGCGAACACGGGACCGATGCCCATCTCGTCCGGATTGCAGCCGGCGACGGCGAAGCCCTTGAACAGGCCCAGCGGCTCGAGCCCGCGTCGCTCAGCTTCACTCTCTTCCATCAGCACCAGCGCCGCTGCGCCATCCGAAAGCTGGCTCGCATTGCCGGCGGTGACGAAATTGCCTGGCCCGCGCACTGGCTCCAGCTTCGCCAGGCCTTCCAGCGTGGTATCCGGCCGATTGCAATCGTCGCGGTCGACCACAGCGTCGACAAAGCTCTCCGCCTTCGTCTCCTTGTCGATTTTCTTCATGCGCGTCTTCATCGGCACGATCTCGTCCTTGAACAGACCGGCCTGTTGCGCCGCGGCGAT
>CAZIOD010000086.1:0-10184 GCA_964540785.1 uncultured Terricaulis sp. | reverse complement strand
GCAATCTGCGCCGTCGACTGCAGGCCCGACGAACAGAAGCGGTTGATGGTCGCCGCCGCCACTTTGAAATCGAGCCCGGCCCACACCGCGGCCAGCCGCGCAACGTTGTGCCCGGTCGCCCCTTCCGGCGAGCCGCAGCCCATGATGACGTCCTCGACCGCATCCGGCTCCAGCTTCGCGCGCGACACGGCGTGCTGGATACAGTGCCCGGCCATGGCCGCCCCGTGCGTATCGTTGAAGCCGCCGCGGCCGGACTTGGCCAATCCGGTGCGGGCGTAGGATACGATGACGGCGCGACGCGACATGGGCGAACTCCTGAGGATGCGGCGCGCACCCTAACGGCGCGCGCGCAGGCGCGAAAGCGTCTCGCGCGCCTTCCGGAAGGTGAGCGGTCCTAGGAGATCGCCTCGTTGTTGACGAGCCCGCCCGTGGGCGCCGGCTCCGCATCCGCCGCCGCCGCGGCTGGACGCTGCACGGGCCCGCCTTGGGCGAAAATGCCGCGTCCGCGATCCTGGATCCACTTGGCGATGTCTTCCGACATGATGCCGGCGACGATGCCGATCAGCGAAACGGTGAAAGGATTCAGCGTCGCAGACGTGGTGGTCAGTTGCGCTTGCGATACCGATCCCACCGAGAAGCTCGCCAGCGCATTGGCGAGCACATAGACCGCAAGCGCCGCGCACATGCCAAAGATAAGACGTACGAAAATCTCCGCCATGGTCACCGGCTGGGGCCGGTTGAGATAGGCCGGAAACAGATAGAGCAGCGAGCCCAGAGCGCCCATCAGCAGCACGAGAAAGGTCGACACAAGCGCAGGATGGCCCTGCGCCAAGTATGCGCTGACGCCAAACACGCTCAGCGTTTGCAGTGATCGCGCCTCGTTGCGAATGCGGGTGTAATGGTGATGCTCCGGCACAACGCGGGCCTGCAGCGCCTGAATCTGGCTGTCGGACTGCGCAACCTGTTCGCCGATCAGGCGCTGTTGCGCCGCCAGCGTAGCGCGCTCGCCGCTGCTGGCGGCGATTGCGGCCTCTTGTTGTTCGAGCGCGGTGACGTCAGCAGCTAGCGTGGCGGCGCCTTGACGATCTTCGGCGGACAAGCTCGGCTGGGCGGCAAGCGCATTGATCCGCTGCGAGAGCGCCTGCGTGCTCATGTCAGCGCTTGCGGCCTCGATATTAGCGCGTTGCTCGATGGCGGCGATGTCGCCGACGATCTCGGCGCGTGATTGGTTTGCCGCCGCTTCGGCCCGATCCAGCGCGGCGATGCGTTCCTGCACTTCCCCATAGTGCTGGCGGGTTTCCTGACTTTGCGTGAGGATTGCCGCGATCTCGCGCTCGACATTGTCGAGTTCGGCAAAGTCGACGCGCCCGTTGGTCGAGGGCGAGACTTGCGCCACGCCGAACTGGAAGTCGCGCGCGCTGAACATGAGGGCGCTCATGCCCAGGACGCCGACCATCGCCACGGCCAGCACCGCGCCGACGGAAAACTTGTGCAGAGTCATGGCCAATTCCCCCTTTTTGGCGTGGCGCGCTCCGCTGTCCCTGCACGCCCCGGCGATCTGGTGTAGCCCAAAGCTGAGCGGCCATTAACCATTTCCGCAAGGTAGCCGCCGCCCCCACGGCGCCTGTGACACCGCCGCCTCATACCGTGAATATTTTTTGGTATGTTCATTTTTCTCTTGTCACCGGTCAGCGTTTGCAGCATCGTTCGCTCCGGCGCTCCTCCCCAAGCAGCGCGACCAACGCCCTAGGAGTTTTCCGATGTCCGTCATCAGATCGGCCGTTCTCGCCGCCATGATCACTGCAGGCTTTGCTGCCCCGGCCTTCGCCCGCGACGCAGTGTTCACCCTGAAACTGGAGGCGCCCGTCGCCGAACAGACCCAGGTAATCGCCCAGAATGCGCTGTGGCGCTGCGAAGGCGATACCTGCCGTACTCGCGCCGGGCACGCCGTCAGCGTTCGCGCCTGCCGGCAGTTCATCCGCCAAGCCGGCGATGAGGTCCGCGTCGTTGCCTACGGCACGCAAGACCGCGAACTGAGCGCCGATGAGATCGCCCGCTGCAATGGCGAGCCCTCGGTGACTCACCAAGCTCAGAACTAAGCGCGTCAAGCCGAGCGTCGGACGCAGTCAGAATTGACTGCGCCCGCGCAGGCGTTCTCGCCACGGATGATCGCCGCAGGGCGTCAGTGTCAGCGCGGTCGCCGCCGGATCGTCGGCGATGCGCAACCGCGCAGCGCCCGTGCGCGGATCCACCAAAGTGTGCGAGACCGGGGCGATAAAGCTCCCGTCTCGCTCTAACACCACAACACCGTGTGCGCCGGCGCTGCGTGCGCCGCCGGGCATCCGCGGCAGGTCGTAAGTGATGCGGATCCGAAACACATCCCCGAGCGCCTCGACCTGGTAATGGGGGTGCTGGAACAGCGTTTGACGCTCGCCCTCATAGACCGCCGAGATTGCCTCTGCTCCAAATTCTACGCCAACGCCTGCTGCGCAGGACGCCGCGCCGGCGCTCCAAAGCCCGGACAGCTCAGCGGGCGGCGGCTGCGCAGCGCCGCAGCCGGCCGCGACGGACAAGCCGAGGCACGCGATGAACTGACGCGTACGCGCCATGGCTTTTGGGCTACGCTGCTCTGGTTGACGAGGTCTGAAGACGCCGGCAGCCCTGGTCAAAATCAGGCCGGCGCCCCATGTGAAGCCGGCCTCGTTCCATGCTTACGCCAGCCCCTCCTCCCCCGATCTCGATAGAGGGCCGATCTGCCTCCGAGCTTCTGGTCGACCTGGCCGCGTCGTTTCCAAGCGAAAAGACCAGCGTCGGAGCGTTGATCGACCGATTGGATTCGCGCGCACACGGCGTGCTGCTGCTCGTTCTGGCGTTGCCGATGTGCATTCCCAACGTCCCAGGCATCTCGACCATCTTCGGCATCCTGATGCTGGCGCCGGCGATACAGCTGGTGCTTGGCTCACGCCGCCTTTGGGTCCCGCAGCGCGTGCGCCGCTGGGAAGTCGAGAGCGATCCGCTGCGCCGCACCCTGCGCACGGCGATCCCGACGCTGAAGCGGGTCGAATACCTGATCAAGCCGCGTTGGTCTCGTCTGACCCGTTTTCCGGTGACGATCCTTGTGGGCCTGCAGACACTGCTCATGGCGCTGATCCTCATCCTGCCGATTCCCTTCGCGAATTGGCCGCCCGGCATGACCGTGGCGATTACCTCGCTCGCGCTGCTGCAGCGCGACGGCGTGCTGATGCTGCTGACCATCCCTGCCGCCATCGCATCGGTGGCGTCAGTTTATCTCGGGACGCGGGTGGGGCTGGCCGTGATCAATAATATCGTCGACTGGGTGCAAGGGCTGATCGCCGGCGCCGTTTGACGCTTAGCAGGCGCGCCGGATGAGCCAACCAAGCTGTTCGCCATCGCGACTGCTCACCGGTTCGATGGTCTGGCATTCGCCGCCGCGCGGCTGGCTGCCGCCGCGCTGAAATTCCGGGTCGCCCTCGCCCGCACGGCGGTCCAGATCGGACACCGGTTCGAACACGACGACCTCCGCGCCGGCGGCTATGCATTCGCGACGCACGCCGTCCGCATCGCGCAGGCGAACGCTAACTTCGCCCTCATCGAGCACCGCCGCGAAAGTCACGCGCGCCGGCCGCGCCGCTACCCGCATCATGCACGCATCGATCGCGGGAATCAGTTCGGGCAGCACCGAAGCCCACGTCGCGCGCGGCCCGTCCGCAATGCCCCGACGCGCGCAACCTTGATAAGCGACGCCTTCGAAAAGCACGTGCGCAACATATTGAAGGTCGACGCCACTCGCCGTGCACGGCTGCTGCATGATCGTGATGGTAAGCGGTCCGGCGATCACCCGCATGCCGCGTTCATGATAGGCGCGTTCGCCAGGAATAGCGCCGTCATCGCCGAGGCCCGGGCGAGAGAATTGCGCGTAGTCGGCAAGCAGACGCAATTCCCATGCGCCCTCTGCGCCTGCGCCATCGGAAGACAGCGCGTCGATCCCGCCGGAAGCTTGGAACTCGCCTTCGTACAGCGCGCGCTGCTGGGCATCCGCCGGGCCGCCAAGCGCGGCCAATTGTTCCGCAGCGAGGGCGGCTTCGCGCTCCGCGTTGCTCGGTGGCGGGGGCGCTTCGGGCGGTGCGTCCGCCGAGCGCTGACAGGCCGACAGCCCGATCAGGACGGTCAGCATCAACGCGCAGCTTACACCAACGCCGCGCATCAGGGTCCGCATCGGACTTCCCCCAGTTGCCTGACATCACCGGGACGCCAGCGCCCTCGCGAGAGGCTAGTATAGACTCATGCAGCGTGATTCCGGCGCCCCACTTTTCGAGTTTTTCGCGGGCGGCGGGCTGGCGCGGCTGGGGCTCGCCCCGGACTTTCGTTGCGTGTTCGCCAACGATATCGATCCCGCGAAAGCACAAGCTTACCGGCGCGCCTTCGGCGGGGGTGAAATGCGCGAAGGCGATATCTGGACGCTCTCGCCCATTGAATTGCCGGGCGCCGCGGCCCTGGCCTGGGCGTCTTTTCCCTGCCAAGACCTTTCTCTAGCGGGCGAGCGGCGCGGCCTGACGGCCCCGCGCTCCGGCGCCTTCTGGGGCTTTCAGCAGCTGATCGAACAGCTCGTCGACGCCAGGCGCGCCCCGGCCGTCTTGGCGATTGAAAATGTCTCCGGCTTGCTCACTTCGCATGGCGGCGCCGATTTCGCCGCACTCGTGCACGCCTTGGACGATCTCGGCTATCGCGTCGGCGCGCTGGAGATCGACGCCGCGCTCTTTACCCCGCAATCGCGGCCGCGCCTGTTCGTTATCGCAGCGCGAGGGGCGCCGGCGCCGCTGGTCGCATCGGGACCCGTCGGATGCTTTCATACCCCGGCCTTGCGCAATGCGGTGGCGCGCATGCCGGAGGGGCTGCGCCGGCGTTTCGTCTGGTGGCGTCTCGATACGCCGGCCAAGAGAAACACGCGCCTCGCCGACATGCTCGACGAGGAGGCCGATGTCGCCTGGAACAGCGCCGAACAAACCGAACGCCTGGTTTCGCAGATGAGCACGCTGCAACGGACGCGTCTTGAGGCGCTACGCGCGAGCGGGCGTCCCGAAGTCGGCGCCGTGTTTCGCCGCATTCGCATCGAGCAAGGCCAGCGCGTGCAACGCGCCGAAGCACGCTTCGACGGCCTCGCCGGCTGTTTGCGCACGCCCGCAGGCGGCTCGAGCCGGCAATTGCTGCTGTTCGTGCATGGCGACCGCGTGCGCTCACGTCTGCTCACGCCGCGCGAAGCGGCGCGGTTGATGGGCGTGCCGGAGGACCATCCGCTGCCGAAGAGCCAGACAGCTGCGTTGCACCTGCTCGGCGATGGCGTGTGCGTGCCTGTCGTCCGCTGGCTCTCGCAGCATTTGCTGGCGCCGCTTGCCGGCGCGGCCGTTCAGCGCCTCAGCGCATGATGCAGCGTGCCGACATCTTCAACGCCGAAAAGCGCTCTGCGATCATGCGCGCTGTGAAGTCCTCCGGCACAGCGCCCGAACGTGCCGTGCGCAGCGCGGTGCGCGCGCTGGGCTACGCCCGCCGCTATCGGCTCAACGGCGCGCATCTGCCGGGCAAGCCGGATCTGGTGTTCACCTCGCTCGGCAAGGTCGTGTTCGTGCACGGTTGCTTCTGGCACGGTCATGACTGCAAGCGGGGCGCGCGGCGACCGAAGGACAACGCAGCCTACTGGCGCGCAAAAATCATGCGCAATCGTGAACGCGACGCCGCCTCGTTGCGTGCGCTGCGCGCCGGCGGCTGGAAGGCGCTCGTGGTCTGGGAATGCGAGACGCGCGACGCCAATGCGCTCTCGGCTAAGTTCGCTCGGTTTCTTGGACCGCCGGCGTCCTCGCCGGCAAGGACGGCGCGGCCATGCAAGCGTCGCCAGAAGCGCTCCCGTCCGGGAAACTAGGCCGCGCGCTCCTGCGCGGCGACGAGCCGCGCCTCCAGCGTCAGCGTGAACATCGAGCCCTGCCCCAACTCACTGCGCGCCGTCAGCTGACCGCCCATGAGCCGGGCCAGTTTCAGCGAAATCGCCAGGCCCAGGCCACGGCCCTCGCCGTCCATGCAGATCCGTTCACGACCGAAGATGAGCGCCAGCTGCGAACGCGACATGCCCGCACCGGTGTCGGCGACCGTGAAGGAGAGCCGCACGCGATCGGCCGCAACCGGCTGCGCCGACACGCGCACGCGCACCCCGCCATGACTCGTGAAACGCACGGCGTTGGCGAGCAGATTGAACAATACCTGACGCACGCGCAGCGGGTCGAGCGTCACAAGCGGCGGCGTATCCGGCGAGACGTCCAGAAAAAGCTCGAGCTGTTTGTCGTGCGCCGCAGCGCGGAACGCGGCGACAACGCCCCGTACGAGTTCACGCGGATCGGCGGGCTTGGGCTCGATCGGCAATTGGCCGTTCTCCAGCCGGTCGAGGTCGGAAAGATCGTCGAGCACGAGCTTCAGCACTTCGCCGGCCTGCGCCAAAGTCGCGATATGCGCGCGCGCCTGCGGCGTTGTCGCTGCGCGCTTCAAATGCTCGGCGGCTCCGATCAGCGCCGTCATCGGCGTGCGCAATTCGCTATTCATGCGCCGGATCACGTCGGTCTTTGCCGCAGCCGCCGCCGCCGCGGCCTGCCGCTCGCGCAACACCGCCGCTTCCGCTTCGGCTTGGGCGGTGTCCGAGGCAAGCAGATCGCGCCAGAGGTTGGCGCCGAAGCCAAACAGCAACAGCGCTCCGACAAGCGGGGCAAGTTCCAGCGTATTGGCGCTGCCGCCCAGCACGAATTCCGCAACGGGCAAACCAAGCATCATCGCAAAACTTGGCGCCATGCCCGCCAGCGCGAGCGGAGGGACCGCTCGCAGCGATGCAGCGCCGTTCGCCACGCCGCCGCAGAGATACATCACCGCCAGCGTCTCACCCGGGACATAAGGCGCAAACCAAAGCAGGATCGCCAGCACGTTGCCGTAGGCGCTTTGCACGAAGGTCCACACGGCGAGCGTGTGCACGCGCTGCGGCGCCAGCTTCTGCTGCAGACGCCGGAGCACCCGCACATAAATCGCGCGATCGATCAGCAGAACCGGCACAAGGCCCAAAAACCACACCAGCGGCCAGGCCGTCCCGACCAGCGAGCCAGCCACCACGGCCGCCACCGCGCAAGCGCCAAGCCGTATCCAGCAATTGGTGACCCGCAGCCGCGCCACCGCCGTCAGCCCACGCATGCCCCGGGCGTTCATGTGCGGCTCGGCGGCCTGAGCGGTGGCGGCGGCGTTGGTCAAAGCGCCGGGAGTGTGAGGCCGCGCTGCTGAAACTCAGTTAATGTGCGATTTGAACGCGCATTCAAAAGACTTGACTGATCGTTCAAGAGCGCTTTCCCTCCCGGCGTCTCCGAAAGGAAAATCAATGCGCTCCATCTTTGCGGCCCTGGCGATCGCGGCCCTCGCGGTCGTCGCGCCGGCCCAGGCCGAGGTCGCCGCCGCTTCGCCGGGCGGCTTCCTGCTCCAGGCCGAAGCTGAACTAACGGCCTCGCCCGAGCAGACTTGGCGTGCGCTGGGCCAGCTCGGCCGTTGGTGGAGCGATGCGCACACCTATTCCGGGGACGCCGGCCATATGCAGGTCGACCTCCGCGCAGGCGGCTGCTGGTGCGAGCGTTGGGACGGCGGCAATTCCGTCCAACATGGCCGCGTGTTGCTCGTGTCGCAGCGCGATGAGGTGCGCACCCTGCGCTTCGACGCCCCGCTCGGCCCGCTCCAGGAGATGGCCGTCACGGCCGTGCTGACCTTTACCGTGGCGCCGCACGCCAACGGCGCGACGCTCGCCATGAGCTATCGCGTCTCGGGCGATCCTGGCCTCAACCTCGACCAGGCCGCGCCCCTTGTGGACATGGTGCTCATGGAACAATTCGGGCGGCTCAGCCGATACAGTGCGACGGGATCTCCCGGTCAATAAAGTGGACCGTTCATTGCCCGCTCAGGCGCGCGGTACCATTTTGCGCACAGGATGGGGCCTCGGTCTGAGCGCCCTGAGATGGAGGGTTCTCATGATCCGCAAATTCATGATCGCCTTGGCCGCTGTCTTGATCGCCGGCTGCACCAATGTCGATCCAGTCACCGGCGAACGCACCACAAACCGCACCGGCACGGGCGCGATCGTCGGCGCCATCGCCGGCGCGGCGGCCGGCACGCTCGCCGGCGGCGATGACCGGCGCAACGCGCTGATCGGCGCGGGCGTCGGCGCGCTCGCAGGCGCAGCCATCGGCAATTACATGGACCGCACGTATCAGAACTTGCGTGAACGCTTGGCCGGCACCGGCGTTGGGGTTACGCGCGTCAACGAACAGCAAATCCTGCTCAACTTCCCCGCTGACCTGACATTCGACTTCGACAGGGACGCCGTGAAGGGCCAGTTCGTGCCCACGCTGCGCGATGTCGGGGGCGTGCTGCGCGAATACGAGCAGACCACGGTCGACGTGTACGGCCACGCCGATTCCGTCGGCCCCGACGCCTACAACCAGGACCTGTCGGAACGGCGCGCCATGAACGTCGCTTCGGTGCTGATCAATGGCGGTGTGATCCGCGAGCGCGTATTCGTACGCGGATTCGGCGAGAGCCGGCCTATCGCCTCGAACGCCACCGACGACGGCCGGGCGCGCAACCGCCGCGTTGAGGTCTATATCAGCGCCTTCACGGGCTGATCTGACCGCGACCTGAGTAACACGCCGCCGCGCCCAGGGTGCGGCGGCGTTCTCATATTCCGCGTAATTTCAGCTGCTTGATCTCCGCTTTCGAAAGCTGGCGCTTGTCGCGCGCATAGACGCCGTGACGATCGTACAACTTTTCCAGCGGCAGCTTGGAAAGCTTGGCGCGGTGAACGACGTCGACATAGGCCGCCTCGGCGCCGATCTTGGCCAGCTTCACCTCCCACCACGCGCCGTCGCTCAGCAGATGCAGCTGTGTCTTGGCGTCGACAATGCGCATGCGCTTCACCAATTCAGCAGCGGCCTTGGCGCGCGCGGCGCGGTGGCGGGCGTTCCAGCTGCCGGCGCTTTCGTTCTTGCGCAAAAGCCCGGTGCGCGGATGGACGTAGTAGAGGCTGTAATGCTCGGTCAGCGGCCGTTCGCCGCCGTAGCGCGGGGTCACCATCACCTGACCTGCCTTCATCCGCGTCCGCACGGCCACGAAATCTTCGAGGTGATCGCGCACGTGCTGCTGCACGGTCGAGGTCGGCTTCAAATGTTCGCTGATCTCAGAATAAACCTTGTCCCAGGGCCGCCCGACATTGGCGGCGAGATAGCGCTTCAGCGGATTGAGCGTTTCGTTCAGCGATTTGTTCTTCTGCGCGCGCCCTTCGGGTTCGCGCGCAGTCTTGATCGCGCGGATCGGTTCGCCGTCGTCATCGACCAGCGCGCGCGTGCGGCCGGGCCGCTTGCCCGCCACGGAACGGCCGATGCGCGGCCGCTCCACGATGACTTTGCTCATATCCTTACGCATGGGCCGCGCAATATGGACCGCCGGCCCCCCTGCCGCTAGCGCCTGTGTACGCCGGCGAGGCGCCGGCGCTCCATCTTAGACCCGCGCGGGCTTGCGCTGCTTGCGATACTTCGCGGGCGCGCCGCTGTTGGACCACACCGCGTTGCCCTTGCGGTCGCGGCGGTCGCCGCTGTCGCGCGACCGGCTGGGCGCATGGCCTTGCTTGGCGTGCGCTTTGCCATGCGTTTCCGGCGCGTGATGCGTCTTCTGCGTGCGCTTGCGCGCGGGATGAGCCGCACGGCCGGCTGGGCGTTTCGGGCGCTGTGCGCGCTCGTCCGCCTTCGGCGCCCGCAAGGAGAGGTCCGTCTCCATCACCGGCACGGCCTGCTTGGTCAGCTTTTCGATGTCACGCAGATACGCGCGCTCGTCAGGCGCGCAGAAGGAGATGGCGATGCCGCGGGCGCCCGCGCGCGCCGTGCGGCCGATGCGGTGGACGTATTGTTCCGGCACGTTCGGCAGGTCGAAATTGATGACGTGCGTGATGTCGTCGACGTCGATGCCGCGCGCCGCGACTTCGGTCGCGACGAGCAGGCGCGCGTGGCCTTTCTTGAACGCCTCGAGCGCGCGGATGCGCTGGCCCTGACTCTTGTTGCCGTGGATCGCTTCGGCCTCAAAGCCGGCGCTTTCCAGCTTCTTCA
>CAZIOD010000085.1:9217-12082 GCA_964540785.1 uncultured Terricaulis sp. | reverse complement strand
GCGACGCCGACCCCGCCAGCGGCGCCGAGGATCAGCACGACCTCCCCCGCCTTCAGCGCCCCGCGATCCTTCAGGGCATAATACGAAGTGCCATAAGTGAGGATGAAAGCGCTCGCTTCGTCGAAGGGCATTTGATCGGGGATCGGCAGGACGCGTTGCGCCTGGGTTTTGACCTTCTCGGCAAATCCGCCCCACCCAAGCGAGCCGATGACCCGCTGGCCAGGCTTCAGCTGCGTCACGCCGGGACCGACGCTTTCCACAACGCCGGCAATTTCCCCGCCGGGCGCGAACGGGCGCTCCGGCTTGAACTGGTATTTGTCCTCAATGATCAAGACGTCGGGATAGTTGACCCCGGCGGCTTTCACCACGATCACGACCTCGCCTTCTCCGGCGACCGGATCGGGCGCGTCGGCGTATTCCAGGGTTTCCGGCGGCCCCGGCCGCATGCTGAGCAGCGCTTTCATAATGTTCTCCGCACCGATGAGCGCTAATGTTGGCCAATGCTGATGCGGTAGCAACGGAAACCTGGATGACCCGGCGCGGCTATTACCTGCGGCTTGCCTTTTCGATCGTGATCGACCTGTTTGACTTTACCTTGGGGCGACTTCCGATCTTCGGCACGGTGACGGATGGCGTAGGCACAATTGTGCTCTTGGCCATGTGGGGACCGGCCGGCGCCGTCAACATCTGGGAACTTTTCGATGTCACCGATCAACTGGATGCATTCGTCCCTACCGCGACTCTCGTTGCCTTGTTTGTCGGCTGGCGC
Organism: uncultured Terricaulis sp.; assembly: GCA_964540785.1. Lineage (GTDB taxonomy): Bacteria > Pseudomonadota > Alphaproteobacteria > Caulobacterales > Aquidulcibacteraceae > Vitreimonas. Next base: position 11,313 of record CAZIOD010000085.1, on the reverse strand, counting down.
GAAGGCTACTTGTTCGGCAAGGGACGCCGCACCGGAAAAACTGATGTGAGCCAAACGAACGCATGACCTGGGCCCTGGCATTGCATGGCGGCGCTGGCGCGATCGCCGAACGCGTCTATGAGCGCGAAGAAGCCCACATGGCCGAATTGATCGACCGCGGCGCGGCGATGCTGGCGCGCGGGCAAAGCGCGCTCGACGTCGTGACCGTGATGGCCGAGGAGCTTGAGGCTTGCGGGCTGCATCTTGCCGGCAAGGGCGCCGTGCCGAACACGGCGGGCATTGTCGAACTGGACGCCTCCGTGATGGATGGCGCAACGCGCCGAGCCGGCGCCGTGGCCGCCTTGGTCGGCTACGTCTCTCCAGTGCGCGTGGCGTGCGGCGTGATGGAACAGACGCCGCACATCCTGCTCGCAGGCGACGGCGCGGCCGCCTTCGCGGCTGCGCACGGGTTTGAGCGCGTTGACGATCCGGCCAGCTATTACACCCCAGCCGCCAGCGGCCTTGTCGCATCGGCGCATGCGAACATGGGCACAATCGGCGCTGTTGCGCGCGACACGAATGGACGGTTGGCGGCCGCGACCTCCACGGCTGGCGTGCGGGGCAAGATGCACGGGCGCGTCGGAGATACGCCGCTTGTCGGGGCGGGCTGCTGGGCCGATGAACGCGCCGCCGTGTCGTGCACAGGGGTCGGGGAATACTTCATCCGCGTCAACGCCGCCGCTGACGTCTCCGCGCGCATCGGTTATGCCAGCCAAAACCTGACGGAAGCTGCGGCGGGCGTGATCGGCGCGGTTGAACGGCTCGGCGGCCGCGGCGGCTTGATCGCGGTGGACGCCGACGGCGCCATCGCCACGCCTTTCAATACGCAAGGCATGAAGCGGGGAATCGCGTCATCTGCGGGGCTGCGGGAAGTGAAAACATTCAGGTGATCCGATGAAAAAGTTTCTGATTTTCGCCACGCTTGCGCTGCTCGTCTCGTGCGCAACAGCGCCAAGCGGTCCGCGGGCGGACTGGCGTTGCGACGGGGGCGCCGCGTTCTCGGTGCGCTTCGCCAATGACGCCGCCGAAGTGTTCGCGGGCGGCCAAGTCTACAATTTGCCAATTGCAGTATCGGGATCCGGGGCGCGCTACTCCAACGGAACAGTCGAGTATTGGGAGCACCAGGGGCGCGCGACGCTCAACGGCGCCCACGGCGGGCCGTACACGAACTGCCGCCGCGGCTGATCGCAAATGAGGTGGGGCATGAAGCGATTCATTATGGCGGCGTCATTGATCGCCTTGGGCGCGTGTCAAAGCGCCGGCGAGCTCCGCGAGGGCGAGCGACTCAATTGGCGCTGCACTGCCGGAAAGGAGTTCAGCCTGCGCGACGTATCGAATGGAATCGAAATATTTGCCGCCGGCCAAACGCACCGGCTCGATCCGGTCGCCGGCGCCGACGGGCAATATTCCAACGGCGCTGTCACCTATGCCGAGAGTGGTGGGCGCGCGACGCTGACTGGCGTCTATGGTGGGCCTTATGAAGACTGTCGGCGCCGCCGCAGCGACTGGTGGTTCGATATCTGGTGATGCGCGGCTATTTCGGTATTGGCGCGGAAGACATCTCCAAGCCGATGAATCTCGGTGCGCTGATGCGCACGGCCCATGCCTTCGGCGCGAGCTTCTTCTTCACCGTGAATGCGCACCCGAAGGTGCGCGAGGCCTACGCCAGCGACACCTCCCGCAGTTTCGATCACATGCCCTATTATCCCTGGGACAGCGTGGAAGAGCTGAGGCTGCCCAAAGGCTGCGCGCTTGTCGGCGTGGAGCTCACCGACGATGCGGTCGAGCTGCCGCGCTTCCAGCATCCGCAGGCGGCGGCCTATGTGCTCGGACGCGAGCGGGGTTCGCTGTCGCCGGAGATGCTGGCGCGCTGCCAGCACGTGGTGAAGATCCCGACCAAGTTCTGCATCAATGTCGGGCTTGCCGGCGCGCTCGTCATGTACGACCGCCTGCTCGCCCACGGCGGCTATCCCGCCCGCCCGATCATGCCCGGCGGCCCGCCGCCGGAGATGACAGAAGCGCCGAAGAAACGCTGTTGACCCCTTGCCAGCTTCCTC
>CAZIOD010000085.1:0-9117 GCA_964540785.1 uncultured Terricaulis sp. | reverse complement strand
TAGTCTTGCATGGTTCCCTCCCCGTTGGATGGCGGAGCCTAACTGCAAAAAGCGGCCCGGCAAGCGCTGCTGCACTGCACGCTCGCGGAGTTGGGGATTGCGGCGCCTGCGAAGGTTCCCCATAACCCGCCGCGTGACCCAAGCGCTTCCATCTCTGGTGGGCCTGACGCGCCAAGAGCTGGCCGACAAGCTCGTCGTCATAGGCGTCGAGCCGAAGAAGGCGCGCATGCGAGCCGAGCAGCTCTGGCGCTGGATCTACCATTACGGCGTGACCGAGTTCGCGGCGATGACTAACGTCGCCAAGGAGCTGCGCGCCACGCTGGCCGAGCACTACACGCTCGCGCGGCCCGAGATCGTGACGCAGCAAATCAGCACGGACGGCACACGCAAGTGGCTGATCCGGTTTGCACCGGGTGTCGAAGGCGAAGCGGTGTTCATTCCGGGCGTCGGCCGGGCCGGCGCATTGTGCGTCAGCTCTCAAGTGGGCTGCACGCTCAATTGCACGTTCTGCCATACCGGCACGCAGAAGCTCGTGCGTAATTTAACTGCTGCCGAGATCGTCGCGCAGGTGATGATCGCGCGCGACGCGCTGAGCGAATGGCCGACGGCGGAGCGCCCGCTTAATGACGGCGAGCGCCAGCTCACCAACATCGTCTTCATGGGCATGGGTGAGCCGCTCTACAATCTCGACAACGTCGCCGCCGCCATCGATGTTATTTCCGATGGCGACGGCATTTCGATCGGCCGCCGGCGCATTACGGTGTCGACTGCCGGGGTCGCGCCCAAGATTGTGGAATTGGGCGAGCGCACCGGCGCCATGCTGGCGATCTCGCTGCACGCCACCCATGACGAGCTGCGCAATCAGCTCGTGCCGCTGAACAAGAAATACAATCTCGACGACCTCTTCGCCGCGATCCGCGCCTACCCCTCGCTCGGCAACGCCAAGCGCGTGACGTTCGAATACGTCATGCTGAAGGGCGTCAACGACTCGCTGCCGGAAGCGAAAGCGCTGGTGAAGCTGCTCGCCGGCATTCCGGCCAAGATCAACCTCATTCCCTTCAATCCCTGGCCCGGCACGCGCTACGAATGCTCCGACTGGGCGACGATCGAGGCGTTCGCAGAGGTCCTTAATCGGGCGGGTTATTCCTCGCCCATCCGCACTCCGCGCGGCCGCGACATCCTTGCTGCGTGCGGCCAGCTGCGCAGCGAAAGCGTGAAGCAGCGCGCGAGCGAACGCGCCAAGGTCGGTGCGTAACCCTATTGCGTGCGACGGCGCGCGAAGGTGAAACGCGCCTCTTCGACCGGCCGCCCCGACATGTCGGCCGGCGTCGAAATCATGCGCACCGTCATATCGTCGCCTTCGATCTGGACATGGGCAAAGCCCCACACCTGCCCGCGTGACCAGAGATTGGTCAGCTGCGGATAGCGCTCGCTTTGCCGCTGCATGAAAGCCTGGTGCAGCTGGCGATACTTCGAGGCGGCGCCTGAGACGATCAGCGGTAGCGGCGCCTCCGGCGATCCCTCCACCAGCCGGCAATCATCGGTGTAGACTTCCAGCACGTGGTCGTCGCCGCTGATATAGGCGTCCGCGTAGCGGCAGATCGCCGGCAACAGCAGCGCGCGAAGCGCATGCGCCTTTTCGAACTTCGAACCGCCGCCCGACCAGAGCGCGTGATGGCCCATAACGATGCGCCAGCGCGCGGTCGACTCGCGCAATGCACGCTCCAGCCACGCCACCATGTTCCGTTCGGCGCCGCGCGGCCGCACATAGGCCGGCCAGACCTCGACCTCGCCGGTCCGCACTTCGCTCCCGTCGGGCGCCAGATTGTCCTCATGCACCGTGGTGCTGGCCAGCAACATTTCTGTGTCGATAACGAAAATCTCGACTTGGCCTTCCAGCCCGGCCGGTACAGCACTGTAGAAATATCCGGGCATCGTGAAATTCGGGTGCTGCTGCAGGTAGCGCAGTTGCGCCTCGGTCGCGCGCCGGGAGATGTGCCAATCGTGATTGCCCATCATCGCGTAGATCGTGAAATTCTCGACGCCGGCGCCGAGTTCTCCGAACGGTCGATCCAGCATGTCTTCGAACCGGCGCGCGTCATCGATGCCGTCCGCCCCGAGTGTTGCGCCATCGGGATAGATGTTGTCGCCCAGCATGGCGGCGAAATCGCAGCCGCTCGAACATACTTCCCGCATCGCCCACGCGACCGGATAGAGGCCGCTGGCCTCGATATAGGAGCCAAGCGCGCTTTCGAACGTCATCGGCGTTGGCGTAAAGCCTTCGAGGCTTGGATAATGCTCCAGCCAATCTTCTGCCTGCGCTGCGAGATAGGCGCCAGGCGTGCGGAACGGCGTATCGTCCTCCTCGAACCTCTCATACGCGGGGATATAGCCGCTGTCGCCAAAAGCCACGAACGATATCGTCTGCGCATTCGCCGTGAACGGCGCAAGAAGCCAGCAGGCGGCCACAAACGCTATCGTAGAGCGAAACATATTCTATCCTTCTCGCGCCATGCCTATCATTATGGCGCCGGATGGTGAAGTAGCGCGACCAGCCCATTTCGTTACGACGCCTTCGCCGCTAGGATCGCGCGTGCCGGCGCGCCGACATACGCATAGCGCAACAGGATTTTCATGCCGCTTCTACCTCAACTCACCGCTCCCGGCGTGGTGCTGCGCCCTCTTCAAGTCGCCGATGCGGAGGCGCTGTTCGCAGCGCATGGCGATCCAGAAACCCATCGATATTGGTCAAGCCCAGCGCATATGAGCGTCACAGAGACAGCTCGCTACATTGAAGAAACGCTGGCGGCGAAAGGCGCGCACGTCTGGGCTATCACCGAGAGCGGCGGCGAGGCGCTGGGGCGTATCGCTCTTTTCGTGCAGCGCGAAGGGGTCGGCGAGATCGGCGTCCTCATGCGGCGTGAGGCCACCGGGCGCGGTCTTGCGTCGAAAGCTGTGGAGCTCGTTGTCGACCACGGCTTCAGCGAACTCGGTCTGCACCGCGTCGCTGTCGATATCGATCCGGACAACAACGCCTCGATTTCGCTTTTCCTGCGGGCGGGCTTCCAGCGCGAAGGATTGCTGCGCGGCAATTGGAAAACCCATCTCGGCATTCGCGACAGCGTCATGATGGCCAAGCTGCGCGAATAACTTACAACCCCGCTCCAGGTTACATCGCTTCGATGAAATCCAGCCCGTGCAGGCCTTCGTGCGAGCCCTGCTTGGTCTTGCGACGGCGAATGTCCTGCACCAGCTCCAGCGCGCTTTGTCTTACCGGCGGCAGATCGGCGTCGCTCTCGCCGAGCGGCGTCACGCGATCGCCCCAGCGCACCAAATGCGCGCAGACCGTGAGCCCCGCCCCAAAGGCCGGCAAGAGCACGAGCGCGCCGGGCTTGACCCGCCCCTCCTCCAGCGCCTCGGCCAAAGCGACCGGCACCGTCGCCGCGCTCATATTGCCGTAGCGCTCAACCGTCAGCATCACCTTGTCCGCCGGAATGCCGCTGCGCGACACGACCGCATCGATGATGCGCTGGTTGGCCTGGTGGGGCACGACGAGATCGACATCGTCCGGCGTGACATTGCACTTCTTCATCACCGCCTGGCTGGCCGCGACCATGCCCTGCACTGCGCGCTTGAAGATTTCTTGACCGTCGAAATCCCACTCCGTGTCGCCCGAGGTGACGCCGCGATTGGTGTAGAGCGTGCCCATACCGCGGACACGCAAGGTCTGCCGCGCATCGGCGAGACATCCGAGCTGCTCGCCGATCACGCCCTCGCGCTTCTCGCTCGCCTGCAGTACCACGGCGGCGCAGCCATCGCCGAACAGCACGGCGACGTTGCGGTTCTCCCAGTCCATGAACGGAGAAATGATCTCGACGCCAATCACCAAAGCGGTCTTGGCGACGCCGGTGCGGATCATCGAGGTCGCCGCGGTGAGACTATAGAGAAAGCTCGTGCAAGCGGTGTTGAGATCGATCGAAGCGGCGCGTGCAGCGCCCAGCGCAGCCTGCACGCCGCTCGCGGAATTGGGCACCTGTTCGTCGTTCGAGCAACTGCCATAGACAATGAGATCGATGTCCTTCCCTTCGATCCCGGCGCAGGCCATCGCGCGCTTGGCTGCCACAACGGCCATCTCGGTTGCGGTCACATGCGAGATGCGCCGTTCCTTCATGCCGGTCCGCGACACGATCCATTCGTCGCTGGTGTCAAGGAACGTGGAAAGATCCGCGTTGGTCAGAATCGCCGGCGGCATGCATTTGCCCCAGCCCGTAATTGCCGCGTACATCATGTCGAACCCCGCTTGGCCGGACCCTCAATAGCAAACCGGCCGACTGGCGTCATCCGCTTGAACGCAGCGAACGGCTTAAGCGCGCAACATGAGTTCGAACGCTGAAGTGGACCGCTCTGGGGCGGCGCACAACTCGGCTGACACCACGAGACGGAAGGTCGATCCGCGCCCGGGGCTGCTTTCAACGGAAACATCGCCTCCCAGCAGCTGCGCGAAGTTTCGCGTAATGGCGAGGCCCAGACCGGTGCCGTCGAAACTGCGCGTCGAGGAGCCGTCGCCCTGAACGAACGGCTGAAACAGGACGTCGAGTTTGTCCGGAGCAATGCCAATGCCGGTGTCGCGCACTTCGAATGTCATGTTTTCGCCAACGCGCCGCGCGCGTACGGAGATCAGGCCACGGCTGGTGAACTTCGCCGCATTGGCCAACAGATTGACCAGGCATTGATGCAGCTTGAGCGTATCGGTGCGGGTTTCACCCAGGCCCTCGCGGATAATTTCGACGGCAATCGTATTGCCGTTCGCCTCCGCCTGCGGGCGCATGGCGTCGACCGCGCCCAGAACCAGCTCGCCGACACTATAGGCTTCACACGCGACCTCGATGCGGCCGGCCTCGATCTTGGAGAGGTCGAGGATTTCGTTGATCATCCGCAGGAGATGGCGGGCGGCGCGCAGTACGCGTTCGTGGTCGGCGACATCGTCGGCGCGGCCAGCCGCCTCGGCCCCTTCGCGCATGATCTCGCTGTAGCCGATGACGGCATTGAGCGGCGTGCGCAGCTCGTGGCTCATATTGGCGATGAAGCGCGTCTTGGCTGCGTTCGCTTGCTCAGCCGCGCGCCGCGCCTCCTCCAAGTCACGCGTGCGCTCCAGCACGCGATCCTCCAGGTGGGTGCGCTCGCGCTCGAGGTCCGTCATTGCCAGCGACAATCGGTTCGCAAGATCGCGCTCCTCGGCGGCGGTACGCACCGCCTCGGCGCGCAGCCGATCGCCTTCAACCAGTGCTTCACGGAAGGCGCGCACGGCCCGTCCCAGTTCGCCGAATTCGTCCTGCCGCTTCTCGCCGGGGGCGTCCACGCTCCGCTTGCCTTGGGCCAACGCACCCAGCGCGCGCTGCACGGTCGAGACCGAGCGACGAATGCTGCCGCCCACAAGCATCGAGAGCATCAGCATCAGCGCCGCGGCAACGCTGACGGCGATCACCGTGGTGACAAGATCCAAATGGCGCTGCGCGTCCAGCCGCGCGAACAGCGCCTGCTGGTCGGCGGCGGTGCCGTCGCGGACCCGCTCAATGGCGGCGTCGATCTCATCGTCAAGGATGGAAATGCGATCGGCATAGACGTTGCCGTAGCCTGCGCCGGCTTCCTGCTCTCCTAGGAGGAGCTCGAATTCGGCAATGCCGTCTTCGATGACGTTCTGTACATCCTGGTATTGCGGCTGGCGCAGCACCGGCCGTGCGTAGTCGTAGATCGTGCGAAATTCTTCGAGATTGCCGCGAGCCTCTTCGAGGTGCGCGGGCGTTGGGCTCGCCGCCATCCGGTACATGTCGCGCGTGAGCGAGGTGAAATCCTTTTCCAGCGTGCTCGCGGTGTCGTGCGCCCAGCCGAGATCGCGAATGCGGCGCTGATCCAACGCCGCGCCCTGCGATAGGATTGTAAGCGCGCCGGCCACCGCGCAGGCGACGCCGATCGACGCCCAGCACAGCACGAAAACACGATTGCGCAGCGACATTCGGTCAATTGACGCGCGCAGGCGTCGCATGCCTGCGCGCATACGCACATCAATGCGGCGCCAATGCCGAGCGAGCATGGTCTCTCCCCAGGCGGACATTGCCAGCCGGCGATTAATGTAACGTGGCGTTCAATATGAACGAACGGTTACGACCCCTCTGCGCGCAGGGCGTTGTGCATCGCGGTGGCGGCGACCGCCGCATGGCCGAAGGCGACGGCGATCTGGTCGAGCGCATAAACGACGTCTCCCGCTGCGAAAACGCCCTTTACATTGGTGTGCTGGCGCTTGTCGGTATCTATGGTCTGTTCCTGGGTCAGCCTGACGCCCAGCGACTGGGCGAGGCTCGTGTGCGGGCGTACGCCCAGGCAGGAATACATCGTATCGAAGCGCTCCGAACGCCCGTCCGCCAAAGCGATGGAGACGCCGTCTCCCCGGGCGTCAATGCGTGCAGCGACGCCGCTGGGCGCGCAGCCGGCCGCGGCCAGTACTCCAGCCGCCTCCTCGTTCGCAGCAACGATGCTGACATCTTCGGAATACGTGCGCAGGAAGTCCGCTTCGCCGGCGCTGCGGGCGCTGTTGCCAATGACGGCGATGCGTTTGCCGATGACTTCATGCGCATCGCAGATCGGGCAATAGCGCAACAGCCCTTTCCGGACGGCGTCGTCATGGTCTTCTAGCGGCGGTTCAATATTCGCAACGCCGGTCGCCAACAACAGCGTGCGCGCTTCGAAACGTTCGTCGCCGCTCTCGACCAGAAACCCGCCCTCCTCCCGGCGGCCCACGCGTTCGGCGCGCGCACGCACGTGAGCGGCGCCGTATTCTTCCGCCTGACGCTGCAAGCGCTCCAGTAAGGCTGGGCCTTCGATGCCATCCGGAAAGCCTGGCGCGTTGCGGGTGCGGGGGATTGACGCCGCCCGGCTTTCGCCGCTGTCCAGCACCACGACCCGGCGGCGAAAGCGCGCGAGGTAGACTGCCGCCAGCAGCCCTGCTGGGCCGCCGCCTATGATGAGCGCATCTGTCTGCTCGGGCGTCATGCGCTCATGAAGCAACTAACCCGGACTTCGTTCCGCTCTGTTCGGCCCCGATCCAACTTTCGCGCCCGACTCATGCTAGGCAGCGCTCATGCAAGCCATAGCTCAAGCCTCCGCCATCGTTCTTGCCGGCGCCTCGCTCGGCTGGATCGCCCTCTTCTCGTTCGTGCTCTCGCCGGTGAGCTACAAGACGCTCGACGGCGGCCGCGCCGAGCGCCTGGTCAAGCAGGTGATGAATTCCGGGCACGGCTTGTTGGGGCTGCTGGCCTTCCTGTCGGCGATTGCGGCGCTGATGGCGGGGGCTGTTGCAGGCGCAGCAGTGGCGGCGGTGGGCGGCGTCTTCGCGTTTCTTTGCAAGTTCGCGCTGGCGCCGCGCGAGGACAAGCCCATCAAGGGCCACCGTGTGCTGAAGACAGCGCGCATCGTCGCTTCTGCCCTCACTGCTTTCATCATGCCCGTGCTGATCGCAGCGATCGTGCTGACGATGATGGGAATTTAGCCCGGCCGCACGCCCTCGCGCGCATAGCCAGCCATCAGCTCTTCATAGCGCTCGGGCGGCGGAAAGCCATCGAAGCTATGTTTGGCGCCGGTGACGACGCTGGGAAGCTTCTGCGTCACATTGGATTCGACATAGGGCTGCACCCAGCTTGCATCATCGAGCATGGTCGGCCGGAAATTGGTGACGCCTTCGAGCATGGGCGATGTCGTGAAGAGCCAACTCTTGCAGTGCGGGCAATAATGGTGCTGGGCCTCGGGCTTATGCAGCGCGCCGATGACGGGGTCCCCTTCAATGACTTGGAAGCCGCCGGGCGGGATCATCAGCGTCAATGAATACGGCCCGCTGGTGAGCTTCTGGCAGCCTTTGCAATGACAGGCGGCGGCGACGAGCGGCGGCGCGCCGATGAGCATCTTCACTTGGCCGCAGAGGCAGGAGGCGGACCAGGGGAGTTTCCAGTTGCTCATGACTCCAACCTATCCAAGAGGGAGCGCGCGGCTCCGCCGCGCATGCGCCACGGAGTGGCGCGCTCCTAACGAGGGACGCTTTCAATACACAACCACGCTCCTGATGCTCTCGCCCCGATGCATCAGGTCGAACGCATCGTTGATGCGCTCGAGCGGCATCGTATGGGTGATCATCGGGTCGATTTCGATTTTGCCGTCCATGTACCAGTCGACGATTCTAGGCACGTCGGTGCGGCCGCGGGCGCCGCCGAAGGCGGTGCCTTTCCAGACGCGGCCGGTAACGAGCTGGAACGGGCGCGTGGCGATTTCCTTGCCGGCTTCGGCGACGCCGATGATGATGCTTTCGCCCCAGCCGCGGTGGCAGGCTTCGAGCGCGGTGCGCATCACAGCCGTGTTGCCGGTGCAGTCGAACGTGTAATCAGCGCCGCCGCCGGTGAGTTCGACGAGGTGCGCGACGAGATCGTCTTTGACCTCGTTCGGATTGACGAAGTGCGTGGCGCCGAAGCGACGGCCCCATTCTTCGCGCGCGGGATTGATGTCGACGCCGACGATCATACTGGCGCCGACAAGCTTGGCGCCTTGGATGACATTGAGGCCGATGCCGCCCAGGCCAAAGACGATGACATTGGCGCCCGGTTCGACCTTCGCGGTGTTGACGACGGCGCCGACGCCGGTGGTGACGCCGCAGCCGATATAGCAGGCCTTGTCGAACGGGGCGTCGGTACGGATCTTCGCCACCGCGATCTCCGGCAGCACAGTGAAGTTCGAGAAGGTGGAGCAGCCCATATAGTGCGCGATCGGCTGGCCTTTGTAGGAAAAGCGCGAGGTGCCGTCGGGCATGAGGCCCTTGCCTTGCGTGGCCCGGATGGCGGTGCAGAGATTGGTCTTGCGCGAGAGGCAGCTTTTGCACTGGCGGCATTCGGGCGTGTAGAGCGGGATGACGTGATCGCCCGGCGCAACGCTGGTGACGCCCACGCCGACGTCGCGCACGATACCCGCGCCTTCGTGACCCAGAATGCTCGGAAAAATGCCTTCGCTGTCGAGGCCGTCGAGCGTGTAGGCGTCGGTGTGGCAGATGCCGGTGGCCTTGATCTCGACCAGCACTTCGCC
>CAZIOD010000084.1:0-12095 GCA_964540785.1 uncultured Terricaulis sp. | reverse complement strand
TCTGTGCGCTTGCCGAAGGCGGGCATCCTCACAACGAGGTGAAGACCGGCACGATACTTTCAGCTCACCACTAGCGTTGAACTTGACTAAATGGTCCGCGGACAGCGTATCAACGCCTTTGAATGCAGTCTCCCCCGTGAGTGGAAAGTGAGAGCCAACAAGCGATTTCCAAAAGTTGTTGTTAAAGTCATATTCGACTCGGCCAAATACCAGCTTCGACGCGATAGACGCCCTGTTGGCGAGAATGGTCTTGCCCCCTCCACGCGCGACATACAGCGGGTGCAAGCCGCTCATGTTCCGATACGCAACTCCGCTGCCGTCAGCACTGCAGCGGATCATGCAATACTCACCAAGGGGGTGGGACAAGCATTCGTCGTTCAGCGCCGCCAATGCTTCCAAAGGAGTGAGCATTCGATCGTTGCGACAGATCCATCCGTCGAGAAGAACTAGTTCGCCGTTAGCTCCCACATGTACGTGGTTCCGCGCGTCAGCACCAGCGCGAGTGATACCAATCACGCTTAGGCGAGGAGTCAGCCGATAATAAGCGACCTCACTCTGCTCAATTGGAACCAGTGCGGATAACGCTCGCGATTCCGACTCCGAGATCGACTCAGGAGCCGGAAGATCATGGTGAAAAACAAGGGCGAAAAACAACATGTTGCGACTCGTTAGCGAAGGCGGCGGTACAGCGCGCGACGCTCTGACACTCGCGGATTGCTGACGCGTTCGTAGCTCGGATCGTCCATCAGCACCTCACAAATGAGTTTGATGTGCGGTGTGTGCAGTTGTTCTTCGGAGTACCATTCTCGAACTTTAGGCATGCTCCGAGGATTCATCGTGGGCGAATTTTCGAACGTCCACGTGTAGTCGTCGAATAGCAGATAGCCGCCTGGCTTCATCAACTTCTTTAGAAGTGCCGTAGCGCCGACGTCATGGACGAAGCTGTGGGCGCCATCGAGATAGGCTAAGTCGAATATACCATTCTCGGCACGATGATGCTTCGCAAGCTTCAACAACTGCCATGTGTAACTATCGTAAAGCGTGCGGCTGCTCCCGAACGGGCGGACATTCGTAATACCGCGCTCCGCCAAATCCGAGACCAGTTCGTTGAGAGAGTGGGTGTAATCGAAGATGTATAGCGCCCCTCGGCCTTGCAGCTTCTTTCCGAGTTCCAATGTCGTCGCGCCAATGCCGGCGCCGACCTCTGCAACGGTTGGCGCTTGATTGGTCGCAAGTATGAGATCAACAAGTGCGAGCGCATCCCAACTCGGACTGGAAAGCGACTCGTAGTTGGGTTGGCCTATTCTCTCGAGCACGCGCTCCATCTCCAAATGGTCGACTGCAAGCTTAGACAACATGAAGCGGGGGTGAAAACCCTGACGCGGCCGGGCGACAGCAAGCGCCTCCATCCCCCCTCCATCCCCCGCCAATCCTACGGGGGGCGGGCGGGGCTAGGCTTGGGCTTTGTCGTCAGCGGAGCCCTTCATGTCCACCTCATCGCGCCTTGCGCTCCCGTTTCTCGCCGCCGGCCAGGCGCAAAAGCACGTCACAGTGAATGAGAGCCTTATCCGGCTCGATGCGCTGGTGCAGATCAGCGTCGAAAGCGCAAGCCTCGCCGCCGAGCCCGGCGCGCCCGCAGATGGCGCGCTCTATGTGCTGCCGGCCGGCAAGACCGGCACGCATTGGGGGGCGATGACCGAGGGCGCGCTGGCCTATTGGCGCGACGGCGCCTGGGAGGAGCTGGCCCCGCACGAAGGCTGGCTGGCGTTCGACAAGGCGGAGGGGCGCTTTCTGCGCTATGACGGCGCGGGCTGGACCCCGCTCCTGGGGCTGCTGACGCACATCGATGCGTCCACCGGCTGGATCGGGCTCGGCACGGACAGCCCGGCCGGCATGGTGCACCTTTCCGGCTTCGGCGGCGCGGCCTCGATCCTGCTCGACTCGTACAGCAGCGGCGCCGCCAGCGGCGGGCTGCATGGGCGGCGCGCGCGCGGGCTCGAAGGCGAGCCCGAAGCGGTGCAGGCCGGCGATGCGCTGATGATTTTCGGCGGCCGCGGCTACGGCGCCTCGGGCTTTTCCTCCGGCACGCGCGCCAATATCGGCTTCTACGCCGCCGAAACCTGGAGCGATGCGGCGCAGGGCGCCTATATCGTCCTGCGCACCACCCCGGTCGGGGCCGCCGCCACGGTGGAGGCGCTGCGCATCGGCGCGGACCAGCGCCTCATCGCCGGCGGGCCGGTGCAGCCGAAGAGCTACACCGTGGCGACGGTCCCGAGCGCCAGCGCCGCGGCGGGGCAGATCATCTATGTGAGCGATGAAACCGGCGGCGCCGTGCTGGCCTTCTCCGACGGGACCGACTGGCGGCGCGTCACCGACCGCGCCGTGGTGAGCTAAGCTTCAGCGCAAGCGCGCTTCGGCGGCGCGCACCTCGCGGCGCACGCGCGCCCGCGCCTGCAGGAGCTGCCAGAACAGCGCAAACGTCACCCCAATGGCGACGAAGAAGCCCCAGCCGGGCAGGCCTTGCGGCACATAGACTTGGCCCTCCGCGCGCGGCGGGCTGGGGCGCGCCTCTTTTGCGGCCTCGCGCAAACGCTCGCCCTGCACGTCATCGAGCGCGGCGGTTTGCTCTTCCACGGTCGGGGCGTCTTCGGGCGCCTCCAGCGGCGGCTCGCTCAGCGCCGCGTCGCCCGGCGCGGCGGGGAGGGCCGCGCTAAGGCCCTTGTTGTGATTGAGATAGGCCGTGCGATAGCAGGCGATGTCCTCCCCGCAGGCGCGCACGCTGTCGAGCCAGGTCTGCTCGCCGGCCAGCGCGGGATGCTGGGGATCGTGGGCGCTAAGCTGCGCGGCCAGCGCCGCGCGCTCGCTCTCAAGCGCCTGCAGCTCAGGATCGGCGCACACGCTTTGCGGCGCGAGCGAGCAGTCCAGCGGCGATTGGGCCGACGCCGCACTCGCCCCCGCCAGCGCCGCTGCTGCAATCATGGTCGGCCAAAAGCGCATGGTTTTCCCTGCAAGCCAGAGCGGGCCTCGCCGCCCGCCTGGCCAGCAGAGCACCCTCAGGTGGCGTTTTCCAGCGCCTGGGTCTGCTGCAGATGGTTGCGCAGGTTCGGCAGCGTCGATTGCGCCCACTGGCGCAGCGGGCCGGATTCGCCGTTGGCGGCGTACTCCTCGAAAGTGCGCACGGCGTTCTCGTGCGCGGCAACCTGGGCGTCGAGATAGGCGTCATCGAAGGCCTCGCCGCTCTGGGCGCGCAGATTGTCGAGGCTGGCTTGCTGGGTGGCGTTCAATTGCGGCGTGGGGGCGGAGAGATTGTTGGTGGCGGTGAGCTGGGTCAGCTCCTGCGTCGTCTGGCGGTGCGCCGTCACCATCATGGCGGCCAGATCCTTCACCTCCTGACGCGCCGCGCGCTCGGCCGCGAGCTCGGAGGACTGGATCTCAAACGCATCGGAGGCGGCGACGGTTTGCACGAAATCGGCCGCGCTCATAGCCGCCTGTTGCGTCTGCTGTTCGGTCTGGGACGTATCGGCGGACTGCGTCGTCGCCTGCTGTCCGCACGCCGCCAGCGCCAGCGCGCTCGCAGCGATCAGAAAATAGCGTTTCATGTGCATTCGCTCCTGTTGAAGCGCCGGACCTCGGCTCTGCCTCAACGTGGCGAATTTGGGCCTGTTCCGAACGCGCGGCAGGAACTCAGCGGCGGATACGGTTCCGCCGGCGATTGGGCCGGTCCTCGCGTGCGGTTTGCAGCTGCACCACCGGCGGCAAGGTCGCGTGCGCCTCGAACACGAGCGAGGTGGTGTAGCTTTGCACCTCGGCTTCTGCACCCGCCGGCGCATCGGCGCGATGGCGCGCCACCAGAATGTACTGACCCGGCCCTTCCAGCGTCAGCGTCGCGTTGCCGCTTGCATCGGTGGTGACGTAGCGGTCGAGGTCGGCCTCCGGTTCGCCGGCCCGGTAAAGCACAAGCGCAGCATTGGCGAACGGGACGCCGTCGAAGGTGGCGTTCACCTGAAAGCCCTGGCTGGCCACCACCTGATTGGGATGGGTGATCGGGCGGAGCGCAAGGCGTCCGATGCTGCGATCGACCGCCGTGCGATTGGGCGCGCCGAGCGTCACATAGACGTCGGCGACAGTGACGGTCTGCAGCGTGGTGGTCAGCGCCTCCGGCGGCGGCGTTTCGCCGGGCTGCAATTCGCGCCAGGCGCCGTCAACGCCCACCATGTTCACCACGCGGCCCAGACGTTCGTCTGTGGTGAAGCGATAGGTGCCTTCTTCATAGAGCGTCGCATTCAAACGCGTAGCGTTCTCGGTCACTTCGATCTGGCTGAAGAAGCCGTCGCCGCCATCGGGCTCGATCACGGCGAACTCGGCGCCAACCGCGAGCGTCGGCGTGAAGAACGTTGTCGCATACGCGGCCTGCAGTGAGATCGCGCGGTCGTCCGGCAGAAATTCGTCGGGCTTGAGATACGCCGTGTATGCCGATGCAGAGCCGACGAGCGTGGCGAAGAAGGCCGAAGCCAGCAGCAGCTTTTTCATGGACGCAAAAACAAACAGAGCGCAGCTAAGATTGCAACCCCGTCATGTCGCTGTGCAGCCGCTGTCTCACGCCATCGTGTGCGTACAGACTGCCGCACCCGCGCGCGCCCACGACAGAGAATCGCGCGCGTCGCACAGCGGAGCTGGGCCGCAACTGAATGCGTTCCGCGGACCGCCGATGCGCCGTGGATGGCGCCCGACAGCGAGGCCGACGTCAAGAAGCGACGATCGGCGGTCCGTTCATGCAACTCAACTACGGGTTGATGACAGGCGCCGCCGGGTGAGCAGGCAAAGCGTTGTGCAAGCGCCAAGCATGGGCGGTAGCGCCGGACCCGCCGACAGTGGACAAAGACCCCCATGAAACGGACCCGGGATAGGCTGTGACGCGCGGACGGGTCGCCATAATCGGCGCCGGCTTCAGCGGCGCGGTGCTAGCCGCCCACTTGGCCGGCCGCGGCCGGGCGGCCCCGGACATCCTGCTCATTGAGCGGCGCCGCAGGTTCGGCCCGGGCCTCGCCTACGGCACAAACGATCCGGCTCACCTTCTCAATGTGCGCGCCGCCAATCTCAGCGCTTTTTCCGACCAGCCCGACCATTTTGTGCGCTGGTGCGCGCGGCAGGGGGCGCGCTTTGCCTCTCCCACCCGCTTTGCGCCGCGGATGCAGTACGGGCGCTATATCGAGAACGTTTTGCACCGTTCTAGCCGCTGGTTCGGACCCAAGCTTGCGCGCATACGCGGCGCCGTGACCGCTTGTAGCCCGGAGGGGCAGGGCTGGCGCCTCACCCTGGAAGACGGGCGCGTTCTGCGCGCCGACGCTGTCGTCCTGGCGCTGGGCAACCCGCCGCCGACGCCGCCCCCTTTCTTCAAGAGCGCCGACGTGCCGCTCATCGATCCCTGGGACAGCAAAGCGCTGAAGCGCATCCCGAGCGGGGACGTGCTTCTGCTCGGCGCGGGTCTGACCAGCGTCGATGTCGCTTTGACGCTTGTGCGGCTGCGGCGCAAAGGGGCGATCCACGCGTTGTCCCGCCGCGGGCAGCTGCCGCGCGCGCACTTGGAGAGCGCCGCCGCGCCCGCGCCGCACGCGATGGACCTGCCGCTTCCACTTAGCGCGGCCTTGTTTGCATTCCGCAAGGAGGTCGAAGCTGCGGCCGGTCGCGGCGAGCCTTGGCAGCACGTGCTCGACCGTCTCCGCGCGCGGACCCCGGAATTATGGCAGCGTCTGCCGAGCGAGTCGCAGCGGCGCTTCCTGCGCCATGTGCGGCCGTGGTGGGACGCCCATCGCCATCGCATGGCCCCGGACATCGCCGCCCAAATTGCCGCGCTTCAAGCCGAAGGCCGCTTGCGCGTGTGGGCGGGGGAAGTGGCGGCCGCCGAGCGCAAGGGGCGCACAATTCACCTGCATCATCGCCAACGCGGCAGCCTGGTGCGCCACCGCTTTGATGTCGCCGGCGTAGTAAACTGCACAGGCGCCTCGATGGAGTTGGCGGCGTCGGCAGATCCCTTGCTGCAGCAATTGTTCAACGACGGCCTGGTGCGCGCGCATCCGAGCGGGCTCGGCCTAGACGTCGACGTCGATGGGCGGGCCGTCGCGGCATCGGGCGCCACGCAGCCAAATCTCTATGCGCTGGGCCCTGTCACGCAGGGCACGTTCTGGGAATCCACGGCCGTGCCTGAGATTCGCGTACGCGCGGCGGCGCTCGCATCGATGTTGGCGCCGGATTAACGAAAACACCGCGTGACGTCGCCGCTGCGCTCGCTTTCGCGCCTTGCGTGCGCCGGTTTTGTCCGCGGCGCGGAACGTGCTTGCGTGATTGCGTGACTGGGGGAATTGCCGGCGTGTCGAAACGAGTGCTCCTCGATCCGCTCGAGATCGGGCGCGGACTGGCGATCGTGGCTGTAATCTACGGGCACGCGCTCGCGCCGTGGGTTCTCACCGCAGGCGAAAATTTCAGCGAAACAGCGTTCCTGCAATGGAAGTTCGGCGCCTCGTTCACGATGGCGCTCTTCTTCTTTCTGTCCGGCTTGGGCTGGCGCGAGGAAAAGTCTCTTGCCCACACATTGAGGCAATCGCTTACGCTCATTCTGATCGCGCTAATGGCCAGCGTTGCCTATGACCTGGTCCGCCTGGCCGTCGGCGCGTTCGGACTGGCTGCCCAACTCGGTGGTCACACGCTGACTTTTTCGGGATTTGCGGCCGGTCTCAGCCAGATGATTTTTATCGGAGATTATTATTCGCTGTCGCCGCTCTGGTTCATTGTTGCGCTTGCTCTGGTGCGTGTGATCGCTGCGCTGGCGGCGCGGTTAAACCGGCTTGCCGCGGGTGCGCTTGCGCTGGCGCTGCTCGTGCTGTCGATGGCGGCGATCGATAACGACTGGCGCAGTTTCTATCAGCTGAAGGCGCTCGGCGCCGGTTTCGCGTTCTTTATGCTCGGCCACTACGCGCGCGGTCATTATCATGCCCTGCGCGCGCGCGCCTTCGCACCTTACGCCGTGCTCGCGGTGGGCCTCATCGGCGCCGCGCTCACCTTTCGCCTTAACCAGGGCTGCCGCTGGGACGCAGTCGCGCAGTGTGGCGTGGATTGGCTCGACGGCCATTTTGGCGTCGCGATGATCCATGGGCAGATTGGCAACGCGCCGTTGTTCGCGTTGACCGCGCTTCTGGGCGTTGCAGGAGCGTTGGGCGCTTCTATCGTCCTTGCGCGGCTCGGCGGCGTCGTCGCGAGCAAGCTGGAATCCTGGGGGGCCCATTCGCTCAATCTGCTGATCGTCAATTCGGTCTTCCTGCATGTCGGCAACGTGTTTGTCGATCGTCTGGTTGCGCCCCGGTTCGAACCCGACAATGCGCTTTTCTTCCTTGTGCTGTTCGCGCTGACGCTGAGCGCTAACCTCATCGCCGCGCGTATCGCCGAACGGCCGCTGCGCCAGCTGCACCACGCCGCGCTCAAAATTGCGCGCGGCCTGCTGAACGCGGGCGCCGGCGCGGGGGCGATGCTGGCTTGGGCGAGAGCCGGCGATGGTGTATCGCAGCGGAATGAGTGACGTCCCCAGCGCCGGGCGTTTCGATGGGCGCGTGCACAAATTGGCCGTGCGCGTGTACTACGAAGACACCGATTTCACCGGCCTCGTCTACCACGCCAATTATCTGCGCTTTTTCGAGCGCGGCCGCAGCGATTTCCTGCGCCTGGCCGGCGTTCACCACAGCGCCTTGCTGGAAGGACCCGAGCCCATCGGCTTTGCGGTCAACCGCATGACTCTCGACTTTCTCAAGGCGGCGCGGATCGACGACGCGCTCGTCGTGGAAACCGCGTTCGAAACGATCAGCGGCCCGCGCATTTTCATCGCCCAGGCGCTAAAGCGGGGCCCGGACGTGCTGGTCCGCGCCGAGCTGCAGGTATGCTGCATTTCGCTCACGGGAAAGCCGAGAAGACCGCCGCCCATGCTTTTAGAGCGGCTTAAACCATTTCTAGAGCCCTCCGCGTCCAGCTTTTGACAAACTCATCCGGCTCTAAACCCGGTCAGTGCGGCGAACCTGAAATTCGCCTCGTCGTAATGGAGGGCTCGGAGCGAATTGCAGGTTCATAAGCCGCACTGAGAGCTGTTGATTTTCCGAGTGCCCTTATGGATTCGAAGTTCGCTCTGCGGTTGATCCACGCGGTGGGGCAAACTTCGAATCCGGGCACTAGGGGCGCGGCTAATCCGCAAGAGCCGCGGATGCGGGAGCGAGCATGGAATCCGGCGCAGAACAGATCACAATCCTCAGCCTGTTTTTGCAGGCCGATCCCGTCGTCAAGGGCGTGATGCTGATCCTCGCGGTGGCCTCGATTTGGACGTGGGCCGTCGCGGTGGATAAGTGGCTGCAATTCGGCGATCTGGAATCGCAAGCGCGCAAGTTCGAGCGCGAGTTCTGGTCAGGCCGCTCGCTCGACGAACTGGAAGATCGCGGCGATCGTCCGCGCGATGCTTTGAGCCGGGTGTACGCCGCTGCGGCGCGCGAATGGCGCGAAGCGCGGCGCGCGGGCGCTGGCGGTGAGTCTGCGCAGCTCATGCTCGAGCGCGTGGATCGTTTGATGCAGGCGCAGATCTCCCGGGAGATGCAGCGCGCGTCGCGCAGCCTCGGCGTGCTCGCCACAGTCGGCGCCTCGGCCCCGTTCATCGGCCTGTTCGGCACGGTATGGGGCATCATGAACGCCTTCACCAATATCGCCCAGCAACAGCAGACCAATCTCGCGGTCGTTGCGCCGGGCATCGCCGAAGCGTTGTTTGCGACGGCGTTGGGTCTCGTGGCCGCCATTCCGGCGGTCATTTTCTACAACAAGTTCACCGGCGATCTCGATCGCTTCGGCGACCGGCTCGACACCTTCAGCGATGAAGTTGCAGCACGGCTGTCGCGGCGTTTGGGCGAGCGCGGCTGATGGCGGGTCTTGGCCCCTCGCGCAACGGAGGGCGCCGCGGACGCAGATCGGCGCGGCGCTCCCGTCTCAGCGAAATCAACGTCACGCCGTTTGTGGACGTGATGTTGGTGCTGCTGATCGTGTTCATGGTGACCGCGCCGCTGCTTACCGTCTCCATTCCGATTGAGCTTCCGCGCACCGAAGCGAAGCAATCTGCGGCCGAAACAGAACCGCTCTCCATCACCATCCTGCAGGACGGCACGGTGTTCCTGCAGGAAACGCAAGTCTCGGTGGACGAACTGTTGCCGCGCCTGCGCGCGATTTCGCGCGAGGGCTACGACCGCGCCATCTACATTCGCGGCGACGCCAACGTGAATTACGGCGTGATGGCCGATGTGCTGGCCCGCGTCAGCTCGGGCGGATTCACGCGGATTCAGCTCGTCACCGACACACGGGAAGGCCAGCGCCAGCCCGCGGCCTCGAGCGAATGACATGCGCCCCGGCGTAATCGTCTCGATTGTCGGCCATGTCGGCGCAGTGATGATGACTTACCTTGCCTGGGAAGCGCGCACCGTGATGGCGCCGGCGAGCGGCTCGGTAGTGCCGGTGGAGATCGTTGCGGTTGCGCCGGAGTCGAACGTGCGCGCCTTGGCTGTGGACGTGCCGGAAGACGAAGTCTCCCCGGAAGAGCAGGAGCCGCAGGAGGCCGAAGAGGCGCCCGCGCCAAGCCCGACGCCGCAGCAGCAGCGTCCGCGCAACGACGATTTCAGCCTCGATGCGGTGGCCGGCATGCTCGACAAGCAGCGCCAGCCGGGGCGGCGGCGCCAGGAAGGCGAGCGCGCAGACCGCGATCAGCAGGGCGCAGGCCTCGGCACCGACGAAGTGGTGGCCATCGAGGATCGCGCCCGCGCGCTCATTCGCGCGCATATGCGCCGCTGCTGGCGCATGCCCATCGATTTGCCCGATCCTGACCGCCTCGTGGTCGTAGTTGAGTTCGAGATTAACCGGAACGGCACGCTGCGAGGCCAGCCGCAGGTAACGAGCCCGCGCAATTATACGTTCGATGCGCCGATGCGCACTGCGGTCGACGCCGCCGTACGCGCGGTGCGCGCCTGCGATCCTTACCCATTGCCGGACGATCCGGTTGTGGGTGAGCATTACGAGATCTGGCGCACCCAGGTGTACACGTTCAGGCCCACGAGCAATTGAGCCTTAGAGGAAGTTTGAAATGTCTCTGATCCGACGCACATTCCTAGGCACATTGCTGGCGAGCAGCGTGATCGGTCCGGCCGCCGCCCAGCTTCGCGTCGACATCACCGAGGGCCACCTCAACCCGATGCCGATCGCGGTGGTGGATTTTCTCGGCGCCAACGCTGCAGCCCAGCAGGTCGGGCGCGACGTCGCCGGGGTCATTCGCGCGAACCTCGATCGCTCCGGGCTGTTCCGTCCGGTCGAGCCCAGCGCGTTCATCGAGCGCATCACGGCCATGGAAGTGCCGCCGCGTTTCGCCGACTGGCGCGTCATCAACGCGCAGGCCCTGGTCGTCGGCCAAGTGACGCCGCAGCCGGACGGGCGCATCCGCATCGACTTTCGCCTCTATGACGTGTTCGCCGAGCAGCAGCTGACTGGCTTCACCTACACGACGACGCCTGACAATTGGCGACGCATCGCGCACAAGATTTCCGACAAGATTTACGAACAGCTCACCGGCGAGTCCGGCTATTTCGACACGCGCATCGTGTTCGTCTCCGAAACCGGGCCGCGCACGCGCCGCGTGAAGCGGCTGATGATCATGGATCAGGACGGCGCCAACCCGTTCTTCCTGACCGGCGCGGATTCTTTGGTGCTAACGCCGCGTTTTTCGCCGTCGACGCAGCTCATCACCTATATGAGCTTCGAGACCGGCGCGCCGCGCGTATTCCTCTACAATCTGGAGACCAATCGGCGCGAAGTGCTCGGCGATTTTCCGGGCATGACGTTCGCGCCGCGCTTTTCGCCGAACGGAAGCGGCATCGTCTTTACCCTGGACATGAACGGTAATTCCGAAATCTTCACCATGGATCTGGGATCGCGGGCGCGCCGGCGGCTGACCAACCATCCCGCGATCGACACATCGCCCTCGTACGCCCCGGACGGCCAGCGAATCGTCTTCAACTCCGACCGCGGCGGTTCTCCCCAATTGTATGTGATGAACGCAGACGGCTCGGGCCAGCGCCGCATCAGCTTCGGGGATGGACGGTATTCAACGCCAGTCTGGTCACCGCGCGGCGATTTGATCGCCTTTACGCGCCAGCGCGGGGGACAATTCGCCATCGGTGTGATGCGTCCGGACGGCTCTGGTGAACGCATCTTAACCGAAAGCTATCTGGACGAAGCGCCAACTTGGTCGCCGAATGGGCGCGTCATCATGTTCTTCCGCGAAGCGCGAGGACAGGGTCCGCGGTTATGGTCTGTTGACCTTACCGGGCGGAATCTGCGCCAGATTCCCACGCAAACCGAGGCTTCTGACCCGGCCTGGTCGCCGTTGCTGCCGTGAAGGGAACACGATTGTCGGATAGGAACTCAGTCGGTAAGTCTTGCATTCAGCCGGAGGGGGATATCCGTCGCCTGAATTGCCGCAGATAGGGGAGCCCAAGTCTCATGCGTAAATTTCTGATCGCTTTGTCCGCACTGGCCGCGCTCGGCGCCTGCGCCAGCCGTGGCGAACCGGCGCCGACGCCGGCCGAAACGCCGCCGCCGCAAACCGAAGCGCCGCGCGGCCCCACGCCCGGCTCGGTGGAAGATTTCCGCGTCTCCGTCGGCGACCGCGTCTTCTTCGGCTACGATCGTTTTGACCTGACGCCGGAAGCCCGCTCGGTGCTTGAGCGGCAGGCGGCCTGGCTGCGCCAATACCCGAACGTGCGCCTGCTCGTGGCGGGCAATTGCGACGAGCGCGGCACCCGTGAATATAACCTCGCGCTGGGCGCGCGTCGTGCGGCGGCGGCACGCGATTATCTTGTTTCGCTCGGCGTCGACGCCGGCCGCATCGAGACAGTGTCTTACGGTAAGGAGCGTCCGCTCGATGCGCGCTCGAACGAGGAAGCCTGGAGTGTGAACCGCAACGCACACTCGCAGATCGTTAGCGGCGCGGTCTCCTAAGCGCCCAAATTTGGCCCCGAGCGCCCGCAACTGGT
>CAZIOD010000083.1:0-12241 GCA_964540785.1 uncultured Terricaulis sp. | reverse complement strand
CCGCAGCAAGCTGGTGAATCTCGGCACATGCAGGCGCGGCAAATGGCGTGCGGCCCGCAGCGCGTGCGGTCGTAGATGGTTTGCAGCAGCTCGGTCGGCGTAAGGCCGAGCGCCGGTCTGGTGCAATTCATGGGTTGTTACGTTTGCGGTCCTGCGACCGCCCATCCAGCTTTTGCGGAGACCACCTTGCCACACGGATTCGGCAGCCGGTTTCGGCCCGAGGTTGTCACCTATGTCTTAGGTACGTTCGGTCACCCATGTCTCCGGGCCGTACAGATGCGCCGCTGGCGCACCCGACAGGATTCGAACCTGTGACCTCTGCCTTCGGAGGGCAGCGCTCTATCCAGCTGAGCTACGGGTGCGGCCCGCCTAAGGCGGGGCGACACCTCTAACCGAGCTGGCCGGCAAAGGCGAGCCCGCCACGGGACGGCTCGGGGCGCGGGGCGCGATCCCGCTAGTTCGCCGGCGGGCGGACTATGCGTCCTTGCAGATTGGCCTGCACTTCGCGCGCATCGAAGGCGCTCGCGTCGTTGGCCGGCTTCTGGCCGTTGAACATGGCGATCTCGGCGACTGCCTCGTAGCGCGTCACTTCGCGGTAGCTCGCCGGCTCGTCCCAGAAAGGATCGTACCACGGGCTCCAACCCCGGCGCGGCGAGAAGTACCAATAGTCAAAAGCAAAGCGCGAGCGGGAGGGGCCGGTGGCCTGAAAGCGTGAGTGCTCCTCGGTGTCGCGATTGGCGACGATAAAATAGTCGTACCCGTTCTGCAGCGTGAGCTCGGCGGCGCGGTAGAGAAGATAGGTTTCGACCGTCTCGCGGTCGGTCACCGAATTACCGCGGAAGGTAATCCGCATCCGGTTATTCTCTATGCGCTGATCTTCGAAGCCGTAGCGGTCGCTTACCGCCGGCTGGTAAGGGGTGGCGGTGGCGCAGGCGGTTAACAGCCCCGCGACCGCCGCAATCATAAGCGTTCGCATCCGAGGTTTCCTCTCCCGGTTCGTCCCCGCATCCAAACTATGTAGGGCCGATCCCGAAGCGGCCAATCGCATTTCAGTGATGCAGCAAGAGGTCGGCGCGGTTCGTCTTGGGCGGGGCGAGCGTCTCGCCGGTGGCCAGCTGCACGGAATGGATCACCGCGTCGATCTCACGTCGCCAGAAATCGAGAAATCTGTGGATGCGCGGATAGCGCGGGGCGAGGTCGAGCGTCTGCCACACGAAACTCTGCAGCAGCGCCGGATGGTCGGGCATATAGTACAGCACCTCAGCCGTGGCTAATCGCCAGCCTTCCAGGCGCAGTGTTAGCTCATCCGCATTCATAAGTACTCGGTCCTCCGCCAAATAGAACCGCAACAAACGCGTGAAGTTTCTCGCGCTTCTAAAGGCTGCGGGTGGACCTATTACCAAGTCAATACTGTGCCGCCGCTAGCAACTAGGCGTGAGGGCTGCCAATGCGGCGCTAATCCGTTCAAACGGCACAACATCCCGTCCGCGCGCCGACGCGCGAACGTTCGCCCCGCGTCAGCGCCTTTCCAGCGTCTTAGCCTTAACCAGGCGTTGCGAGGCGAAGTGACAAGCGATGTAGCCGAGTATCAGCGGCGGCGCCCCGATCGCCGCCGGGAGCAGCGGCGACACACCATCGAGCGAGAGCGCGCGCGCGACCAGCAGCAGAGTCACCGGAAAGCCGATGCCGAGCAGAATGAAGCCGGCCACGCTCAGCAAGCGGGCCTCGGCGCGAAGTGCGGCGGGATTGGGACGGCGCTGTCGCATGACCATCGGCCAAGCGAAAATCGCGCCAGCAGCGAAAACCCGCATCGCGCGCAGCGTTTACGTTGCGTGCGCGCCGCACGATCACGAGCTTGTGCGGCGCCCAAAACACGCTTTCCATCATCTGACGTTAAGACGGAGGAACTATATTCGGCAGTGAAGCGTCACTTCCGCAGAACGTAGGAACCAAGAAGACGCAACGGGTATGTCGCTAACGGATCTCCTGGCCCCAGATGAGCACGAGCTCGCCGAACACTACCCCAACAAGGTAGAGCATGCGGCGGACGGCATCGTGCACGCGATCGGGATTATCGCCGCGCTGGTTGGCGGAGGTTTGTTGGTGGCGGTCGCGCTGGTTAACCGCGGCGTGCCCATGGCCACGGCCAGCGCGATTTACGCCATGTGCCTGATGGCGATGCTCGCCGCGTCGGCCGTTTACAATTTTTCCAAACCCAACCCGCACCGCCGCATCTTGCGACGCATCGATGAGGCCGCGATCTTCCTCATGATCGCCGGATCCTACACCCCCTTCACGGTGCAGCTGCTGCCGCCGGAATTCGCAATCGGCGTCACGGTCGCGATCTGGCTTGCTGCGTTCGCCGGAGCGGCGGGCAAGGTGCTTTATCCGAACCTCTCTGACCGCGCCTGGTGCGTGATCTATCTCTGCTTCGGCTGGCTTGCGGTGTTGGTGCTCGGCCCGGCCGTGCCGACGCTGCCCCCGCTCGCGATCATCATGCTGACCGTCGCCGGCGCCACCTATTCCGGCGGCGTGCTGCTCTATCTCAACCACGCCATTCCGTTCCGCCGTGCGCTCTGGCACGCCTGCGTCATTCTCGGCGCGGCCGGCCATTACGGGGCTGTGCTCTACGGGCTTGTGCTCTGAGCGGAACTCCGCGCATCGATGAAGGTTGATCGGGCTCCCAGACATGAAAGGAGCTGCGCATGCCCACGCCTTCGGGACACTCGACCGCCATTCGCGCCAAGAAAGTGCTTGGCACGCCGGTGAAAACCCGCGCCGGAGACAAGATCGGCAAGATCGAAGACATCGTGCTCGACAAACTGTCGAACAACATCATGTTCGCCGTAATCGGTTTCGGCGGCGTCCTGGGCGCCGGTGAGAAATATCACCCGCTGCCCTGGGCGACGCTGGACTACGATCCCAACGAAGACGCCTATGTCGTGCCCTACAACGAAGACGAGCTGAAAGCTGCTCCGGCCGACACCATAAACGAACTCACCAAGAACGACGGGCTCGCCTATCGCGACCAGGTCTATGATTACTACAAGGCCGAACGCTATTGGAATTGACGCATCGCGCCCGCCACAACGGCGGGCGCGCGCTGTCATCAACTACGATCGCTCGCCCCTGCGCGCATAGAGCCGCCGGCCGTTGAACCTCGCCGCCACTATCGGATCGCCGAGATCGTCCACGGCGCGCGTCATCGCTTCGCGCACGCACGTGCGCGCTGCGATGCGGTCGTCGAACGCACGAAGCGCCGGGCTTGCGTCGCACACATCCTGCGCCGCACGGCGAATGCGGTGAAGCGCCCGGTCCGCGCCGCCCTCCGTCGCGGTGTCGATGTCGCGGAGGCTGACAACAGCCTCTTGTTGCTCCTGCGCATCGGCGCGCGCGGGAAGGATGAACACAAGCGCAGATACAAACACGCTCACTGTCAGGCGATGCATATTGGACCTCCAACATTCCGCAGAGCACGCGACGATGGATACGCTCTAATTGTGTTCGGCTGATTGCGCTTTGGCTGCAGCAGCATGCGTTCGTCGCGCGCGCGCCGCCCTTGGTCGAGTTTGTATGACACAACAACATATTGTCGTGCTTGATGGCCCGACTAGGCGCGCGACGCCGTGTTTGCGCGCCTGCCTCTCCGCGATTAAACTGCCGAAATGGCGGGTTGGCGCGATAGCGATGGCCGGACGGCGCGTGAACGCGCGCAGCGGCGTAGCGCCTCCGAACGCGCTGAGTTCATGCGCACTTTGCGCCGCCGGCCGCTGACGATCGTCAAAGGCGCACTCGGCCTTGCATTCGTCTTGCTGCTGTCGGTCGCGCTCATCGCGGCTCTGCGCTAGTTCTTGCCGCGCTTCCGGTCGCGTTCCGCCAGTATGCGCAGCCTGAGCGCGTTGAGCTTGATGAAGCCTTCGGCGTCCGCCTGATTGTAACCGCCCGCCTCGTCGAACCCGACGAGCTTCTTGGAATAGAGCGAATACGGGCTGGAGCGGCCGACGGCGCGCACGCCGCCCTTATAGAGCTTCAGCTTCACCTCCCCAGTCACGCTTTCCTGCGAGGCGTCGATCGCCGCCTGCAGCATGAGCCGCTCAGGCGTCCACCAGAAGCCATTATAGATGAGTGCGGCGTAACGCGGCATCAGCTCGTCTTTGAGGTGCATGGCGCCGCGATCAAGGGTGATCGATTCAATCGCGCGATGGCCGTGCCACAGCACCGTGCCGCCCGGCGTTTCGTAATAGCCGCGCGACTTCATGCCGACATAGCGGTTCTCGACCAGATCGAGCCCGCCAATGCCGTGCTTGGCGCCAAGCCGGTTCAACTCCGCCAGCAACTCGTGCGCCTTCATCGCCTTGCCGTTGATGGCGACGAGATCGCCGCGCTCGAACGCAAGCGTCGCCACCTCGGCTTGATCGGGCGCTTCTTCCGGCGTGATCGTGCGCCGGTCCGCCCGCTTGGTGACGATGTCCGGCGCTTCAACGTCCGGATCTTCCAGCACCAGCCCCTCGCTCGACGTGTGCAGCAAATTTGCGTCGATCGAAAACGGCGCTTCCTGCTCCTTGCCTTTGGCGATCGGGATGTTGTGATGACGCGCATAATCCAAGAGGGCGGGCCGCCCGTCGAAGTCCCATTCGCGCCACGGCGCGATCACCTTCACATCCGGCTTCAGCGCGTAATAACTGACCTCGAACCGGACCTGATCGTTGCCCTTGCCCGTCGCGCCGTGACACACCGCATCCGCGCCGACCAGATTGGCGATCTCGATCTGGCGCTTGGCGATCAGCGGCCGCGCGATCGAGGTGCCGAGCAGGTACTGGCCCTCATAGAGCGTGTTGGCGCGGAACATCGGCCAGACGAAATCGCGCACGAACTCTTCGCGCAGGTCGTCGATGAAGATGTTGTCGGGCTTCACGCCCATCGCCAGCGCCTTCTCGCGCGCCGGCGCCAGCTCTTCCCCCTGCCCGAGGTCGGCCGTGAAGGTCACGATCTCGCAGCCGTAGGTTTGCTCGAGCCATTTGAGAATGATCGAGGTATCGAGCCCGCCGGAATAGGCGAGCACCACTTTCTTCACGCCGCTCTTGGTCATGCTTGGCTCGTTATCCTATCGCCGGCAATTCCGCCCCTTCGATAGGCCGGTCCCGGACCCATTGCGAGAACACCCACTTTTCTCCGCGCGTCGGGGCAAGTCCGGCATGCAGGAGTTGTCGTTCGACCGCACCTTCCGGCGACACGTTCCAGAAGAACAGCGCGTCGCCGGCCTTGCCCTTGTGTCTCCAATTGAGCAGCGGGAACGCCGTCTCACCGCCTTCATATTCGTCGTTCAGATAAATAAGGAAGGTGGCGATGCGCTGGCCGACAGCCGCCAGCTCGCGGGCGTGCCCAGGCTCGGCGGGATCCTGAAAATCGTAGTGCTCGGCGAACATCTCGCCGGGCGCGTAGTGCAGGACATTGGAATCCTCCTGCTGACGGACCGGGCGATCCAGAGCTTCGGCGATGCGCGCCTTCACCAGCCTGATCACAACGTCGGATTGAAGCAGCCCGAGATAGGCGCCGCTATTGGTCCGGCGGCCCGATTGCGCGCGCGCCCCGGTCTGCGGGTCGAGAATGAGGGCGTGCTTCAAGCTCGGGCGCGCCACCTTCACAAGCCAATCGCACATCGCCGGCGGGAGAAAGCTCTCCATCGCGCCAATGCGGGGCGAGCCGAACTTCATCGTCGGAGCAGGCGGAGAGAGCCATCGCCTGAGATCGAAGCTCCCGGGCGCGCCAAGCAGCGTCATCTGCGCCCGCGCCCGCGAATGGCCCCGTTCGGCGGCGCGCGCGAGCAAGCTGAGCGCGCGGCCCCAATCCTGGCGTTGCGCGAAGCCTGCGGCCGCCATCACCGCCCAAAGATGCAGGGCCTCGGGATGATCCTGCGCCACTGCCCGTTCGATCGATTGCAGGCCGAGCCGGCGATCCTCGACCGTGCCGCCGAGCTGGCGCACGCCAAGCGAAAATTGCGCCTGCGCGTCTCCGGATTGGGCAGCCGTCCGGAACAGCGCAAGCGCCTCCGCGCGGCGGCCTTCGCGCTCATATTGTTGCGCGAGCAAAAGCTGCGGGCTCGTCACCCCCGACATGCGCCGCCTCCTCTGGGTATGGTAGAGCGATTGCCGCACGCCGCAAAGAGAAACGCGCGGGCGCCGGCGGCTGCGGCGCGACCGTGGTGGGTCGCACTCTCGCGCCATATAACCGGTCATGGCCCGTTTGCCTGAACCGCTGCACGCGCGTCTTGAACAGGCTGCGCGCTCCTATTTCGAGGGGCCGGGGTTCAACATCGACTTCGCCCAACCTGCAGGCGCTCCTGCCTTGTTCGCACCGAAATCGGTGTCCTGGCGAGTGATGAAGAACCCTGTTGCATTGACCATTGGCGGCATTGCCGCGGTCATTCTGGAGCTTGCCGAGCCGCGCGTGCGCACCGGCGTCTGGGAGCACACCACGTTCCGCACCGATCCGGTCGCGCGCATGAAGCGTACCGGGCTGGCGGCGATGGTCACCATCTACGCACCGGCCGAGCAAGCGCGCGCCATGATCGCCGGCGTCGTGCGCGCGCATGCGCGTATCGAAGGCGTGACCCCCGACGGCGCGCCGTACCGGGCGAACGACGAAGTCTTGCTAAACTGGGTGCAGGCGACCGCCAGTTACGGCTTCTTTGAAGCCTATCGCCGCTTCGTGCGCCCGCTTTCGTCTGCGGACATGGACCGCCTCTATGCCGAGGGAGCGCCCGCCGCAGCTCTTTATGGCGCGCACGGCGCGCCGCAATCCGCAGCGCAGATGAGGCACCTGTTCGCCGCCATGCGCCCCAAACTGGAGCGGTCGGACATCGTCTTCGACTTCCTCGAAATCGTGCGCAACGCGCCGATCCTGCCCTCGCGCGCACTGCGGCGTCTCATGGTGCGCGCCGCGGTCGAGCTCACCCCGCCTTGGGCGCGCGACGTGCTTGGACTCGACGCGAGCTACGGCCTCCGCCCGGGCGGCGTCATGGCGCTACGCGCCCTCGGCGCCGCGTCCGATCGCATCGTCCTGGAGAGCGCGCCGCCGTCCCAGGCCTGCCGGCGCATGGGCCTTCCAGCCGATTTTCTCTACACCTAACGCACGCCGGGCGCGCGAATGGGTGAGACATGCTTCTCACGCACCCATTGCGAAAACAGCCATTTCTCTCCTCGCGTGGGCGGCAAACCAGCGTGGTGCAATTGCCGCTCGAAGGCGCCGGCGGCGTCCACGTTCCAAAAAAACAGCGCATCGCCGGCGCCGCCCTTGAAGCGCCACTTGAGCAACGGAAAGTCCGTCTCACCGCCCTCGAAATCGTCGTTGAGATACACCAGGAAGGTCGCGATCCTTTGGCCCAGCCGGCGCCGTTCCTCGTCATAGCCCGGCTTGTCCGGTTCGGACGCGTCGTAGTGCGGCTTGAACTCCTGGCCGACCTCATAGTGCAGAATGTTGAGATTTTCGAACTGCGTCGCTGCGACATTGAGGATCGTCGCGATGCGCGCTTGCACCAGCAGCAATACGATGTCCGTGTTGAGCAGCCCTACAAACACGCCCTTGTTGGTGCGCACGTCGGCCAGCTCGGAATTTCCAGTGCTGCCCATCGTGACCAGCGACGGCTTGAGCTGCGGCCGGGCCGCTTCAATCAGCCACGCGCACATGGGCGCCGGCAGGAATTGGCGAATAAAGCCGATGCGCGGCTGCTCGAACTGCATCTCGACAGCGGGCGTTTGCAGCCATCGCTCGATATCGAAGCTTGGTCCGATCGCGGCGCGCTGGCGCTTCGCGCGCAAACTTCCACGCTCGCCCGCCTTGCGCAATAATCGCATCGCCTTGCGCCAATCCGGCGCCGCACTGACGCCTGCGGCGGCCAATACCGCTGAAAAGTGCAGCGCGTCCGCGTTATTCTGGTCTGCTGATTTCTGCACGAGAGACAGGGCAAGCGGACGCGTCCGCGGGTCCCAGATCAGGCGCTGGGCCAGCAGCAATTGCGCTGTAGCGTCGCCCGCCGCAGCGGCCGCGTCGAGCGCCTTGATCGCCTCGCGCGCGCGCCCTTCGCGCTCGTGTTCGAGCGCGGCCCTGACCTGCAGCGAGTGCGCCTTGTTCGCCATGCCCCTCTCCGGTGAGAATGTTAAGGGGTCATTCGAAGCAACGCCACTATCCCGGCGCCCGCACGCGCAGCGCTCAGGCGTCCTTTTTTGGGCGCAGCAGCGTTACGATCAGTCCGGCCGAAACGCCGCCCGCAACGCCGCCGGCGGCGGCGATGGGCAAGTCCAGCATGTTGGCGGCCAAGCCCGCGGCCGCGCCGACAGCCGCGCCGATCAAAAGCGCGATTAAAATCCGAGTCCAGTTATTCATGGGCTCCTCCCCAAGGCGGCCACCCTAACACCGGTCGCGCAGGCGCGCACGCTCAGACCATCACCTGGTTGCCTAATTCGACCGCGCGTCCGCTCGGGATATGGAAGAAGTCCGTGGCGTTGGTCGCGTTGCGGGCGAGGAAGATGAAGAGATGGTCTTGCCACAATGGCATGCCGCTTTTCTCGCTCGGCACGATGGTGCGGCGCGACAGGAAAAAACTGGTTTTCATGATGTCGAACTTCAGCCCGTGCTTACGCGCCTCGGTCAGCGCTTTGACGACATTGGGCGTCTCCATAAAGCCGAAGCCCAGGGTCACGCGTTTGACGTCTGGCATGTAGTCTTCGACTTTGAGCCGTTCGTTCTCAGGCGCGCGAGGCGTAGGCAGGGTTCTCACCGTGAGGATGATGATCTTCTCGTGCAGCACTTGATTGTGCTTCAGGTTGTGCATCAGCGCGGCCGGCGCGGTGTCGGGATCGCCGGTTAGAAAGATGGCCGTGCCCCGCACGCGGTGCGGCTGGTGATGTGACAGCGTTTCGAAAAGCTTAGTCAGCGGCTCATCCCGGCGCACGACTTCGCTCAGAATGCGTGTCCCGCGCACCCAGGTCCACATGATCACGATGAGCCCTGCGGCAAGCAAGAGTGGCACAAAGCCTCCGGTCCATACCTTCAGCATGTTCGATGAGAAGAAGGTGATTTCGATCAGCACGAAGGGAATGCAGATCAGCGCGGCCAGCCACAGCGGCCGCTTCCAAAGTTTCCAGATCGCCAGGAACATCAGAATCGTCGAGACGATCATCTCGCCGGAAACAGCTATGCCGTAGGCCGAGGCGAGCCGGCTCGACGAACCGAAGCCGAGCGCGAGGATTAGCACCCCGGCCAGCATCATCCACGTCACTTGCGGCATGTAAATCTGCCCGGCCTGCGTCTCGGACGTGCGTTGAATTTCCATGCGCGGGAAAATGCCGAGTTGGATCGCCTGCTGCGTGATCGAATAGGCGCCGGTGATCACCGCCTGGCTCGCAATCACTGTCGCCATGGTCGCGAGCAGCACAACAGGCAGCTTCAGCCAATCCGGCGGCATCATGAAGAACAGGTGTTCAATCGTGGCGCGTTCGGGGTTGGCGAGGGCCAATGCGCCTTGACCGAGATAATTGAGCGTCAGACATGGCAATACGACGAAGATCCATGCGCGACTAATAGGCTTTCGCCCGAAATGGCCCATGTCGGCATAGAGCGCTTCTGCGCCTGTGACCGCCAGAAACACCGCTCCCAGGACGACAAAGCCAAGCCCCAGATGCGAGCTCATGAAACCGATCGCCGGCCACGGCGAGAGTGCTTCCAGCACGCCGAGGTCGTCGCGGATGTGATAGAGCCCCAAACCCGCCATGGTGAGAAACCAGACGAGCATGATCGGCCCGAACAGCGCGCCAATGCGCGCCGTACCGCGGCTTTGCACGAAGAACAGGGCAATCAGAATGACGATGCTGATCACCAATATCCATGGATTGAGGTACGCGCCAACACCCGGAACGGCGCGCAAACCTTCAACCGCCGAAATCACCGAAATCGCCGGCGTGATCATTGCGTCGGCATAGAACAACGCCGCGCCCAGCATGCCGATCGCCAGTAACAACGCCGTTGGCTTTGCAAATGCGCGCCGCACCAACGCCATCAGCGAGAGCGTGCCCCCCTCTCCCTTGTTGTCGAAGCGCAGCAATAAAAAGACAGACTTGATCGTCACCACGATGATCAAAGCCCAGAAGATTAGCGAAACGACGCCGATCACCTCGGCTCTTTCCGGCGCGCGCACATAATCACCGGTGACGACACGCAAGCACTCGCGCAGCGCGTAAAGCGGGCTGGTGCCGATGTCGCCATAAACCACACCGATCGAACCCAGCATCAAGATCCAGAAACCGCCGCGGCGATCGTGCGCAGCGGCGCCGCCTGCAGCGACGGCCTCGGAAGGGCTGGGTTGGGGCGCGTCGGCCGGGGCCTGCGCCATGATGGTTATCCCCTTACGGGCCGCGGGCCCTCTCCCGGCGCGCGCCTGTACGCCCATTCACCGGAAGCGGCAAATGCTTGCGCCCACGAATGTTGTGGTTTGGTTACGCTAGCGGCAGCCGCAACCGTGGCCGCGTCCATGACCGCCGCGCCTGCCGCCAAAGCGGGCGCCGACGCCTGCGCTGGCGCGCGCTGAAGCAAATGCAAATGCCGAGGCGTGCGCCGACCCGCCGCGGATGACGACCGTGCTGCTGGAATAAGATCCCACGCCGACATCGGCGCCGACACCGCCGCCGCCCGCAAAGAAAGAGTCCGATAGGGTCACCGTATCCGGTGCATCAATGACGATCTCCGGCGCCGGCGACGGCGGCGCTGGACGACGTGGCGGCGGACGCGGGCGCTGGCGCGGACGCTCTATGCCGTCCGCGTGCGCGACGCTCGGCGTCATAAGCACCGGCGCCGTCGCCAGCGCCAGGGCCGCAATGAATCCGAGCGCGCGCATGCACTTCCCTCGAAAGACGTAGCCGCGCAGTCTTGCGCAGCCGCGCTCTCGCGTGAAGCCGCTTCTCCAGCGGGGGGCGCACCGGGCGCATTAAGCTTTAGAAGTCGACGGCGATGCCGTTGCGTTCCCAGTCGCCGTAGCGTGTCGGCTCGGGTCCTTGCGGGCCGCCGTGTTCCGACGGCACACGCTCGGCTGCTTGCGCGCGGCGCTCGGCCGCCTCGGCCAGAGCGGGGCGGGCCTGCGGCGTCAATTTTCGCTCAGTCGTTTCATCTGTGTCCATATTGAACCTCGCTTCGGCGCACGCGATATCACACGCGATAGGCGAAGCGAGAGCAATGAATCACCTCAAGACCTACGTTTTGCTGGCCGCAATGACGGCTCTATTCGGCTCCATCGGCTACATGGTCGGCGGCGCGGGCGGCATGCTGATCGCGCTCTGCGTCGCCGCGGCGATGAATCTCTTCGCCTACTGGAATGCCGACAAGATGGTGCTGTCGCACTTCCGCGCCCAGCCCGTCGATGCGCGCCACCCCGACCCGCGGGTGCAAGCCTACGTTCACGACACGCTCTCCATGGCCCAGCGCGCCGGCATGCCCGCGCCGAAAGTCTACATCATCGACAATCCTCAGCCGAACGCCTTCGCCACCGGACGCGATCCCGAGCACGCGGCCGTCGCCGCAACCAGCGGCTTGCTCGGACTGCTCTCCCGCGAAGAGATTCGCGGCGTGATGGCGCACGAACTGGCGCACGTGAAGAGCCGCGACACGCTCACGATGACCGTCACCGCCACCATCGCAGGCGCCATCGGCATGCTGGCGAACTTCGCTTTCTTTTTCGGCGGCAACCGCAATCCGATCGGCGGCCTGCTCATTATGATCCTCGCGCCGATCGCCGCCGCGCTGGTGCAGATGGCGATCAGCCGTGCGCGCGAATACGAGGCCGATCGCCTCGGCGCCGAAATCGGCGGCGATCCTGAGGCGCTCGCGCGCGCATTGCGCAAGATCGAGGGCTTCGCGCGCCAGCGCATCAACGAACCGGCCGAGCGCAACCCGGCCATGGCGCACCTCTTCATCATCAACCCGCTGGCCGGACGGGGCGCGGACAATCTCTTCTCCACGCACCCCAGCACCCAAAACCGGATCGCGCAGCTGATGAAACTGGTCGGCCACACCGCCGCTTCGGCCACCGCCGCCGGGCCCTGGGGCCAGCGCCGCCCCGGGCCGTGGGGGTGAGCAGAGCGCTTTACTCCCAGGCCTTGAGCAATACTTAGACCCCGGGCGCATGGGGAGGCGGACCCCTGCGCAGATGGTTGATGAAGCGTTAACCAGCGCAGCGCGAGCCTTGGCCGCAAGG
>CAZIOD010000082.1:0-12439 GCA_964540785.1 uncultured Terricaulis sp. | reverse complement strand
CCGTAGATGCCTTTGATCGTCAGCATGTTGAAGACGACCTTGTTCCAGTCGATCTTCATCTCACCGGACGGAATGCCGAGCATCGAAATCTTGGCGCCGTGGGACATGTTGTCGATCATGTCCGAGAGCGCGCCCGGCGCGCCGGACATTTCGAGCCCGACGTCGAAGCCCTCGCTCATGCCGAGTTCTTTTTGCACGTCGCCGAGCGTTTCTTTCGAGACGTTGACCGTGCGCGTGGCGCCGAGCTTTTTGGCGAGGTCGAGGCGATAATCGTTGATGTCGGTGATGACGACGTGGCGGGCGCCGCAATGGCGCGCGATGGCGGCGGTCATGGCGCCGATGGGTCCGGCGCCGGTGATGAGCACGTCTTCGCCGACCATGTCCCATTGCAGCGCGGTGTGCGTGGCGTTGCCGTAGGGATCGAAGATGGCGGCGATGTCGAGATCGATGCCGTCAGCGTGGTGCCAGACATTGGCGTTGGGGATGACGATGTATTCGGCGAAGGCGCCGGGACGGTTGACGCCGACGCCGCTCGTGTACGGGCAGAGGTGGCGACGGCCGGCCATGCAATTGCGGCAGCGGCCGCAGACGATGTGGCCCTCGCCCGAGACGATCATGCCGGGCTTGTAGTCGTTCACATTGTCGCCGACCTCGACGATCTCGCCGACGAATTCGTGGCCGACCACCATGGGAACCGGGATGGTTTTCTGCGCCCACTCATCCCATTTGTAGATGTGCACGTCGGTGCCGCAGATGGCGGTGCGCTTGACGCGGATTTTCACATCGTTCGGGCCGCCCTTCGGCTCGGGCACATCTTCAAGCCAGAGGCCCGGGGCGGCCTCACGTTTCACCAGCGCCTTCAAAGCAGCCTCCTGGAGCGCAATCGGTGCGCCGCGTAATGGAATTAAGGCAGATATAGCGTAGGAACACTCGCCACAACATGCTCTCGGTCCTTGACCTCTTCCGCATCGGCATCGGCCCCTCCAGCTCGCACACGCTGGGGCCGATCCGCATTGGGCGGCGCTTCCTGGAGGACATTCGCGCTCAGGGCGCACTGGAGCGCGTGGCGAAGGTTACCGTGGAGCTGCAAGGCTCGCTGGCGCTGACGGGCAAAGGACACGCAACGCCGAAGGCTGTGGTGCTCGGCCTGTGCGGGCTGGAGCCGGAGACGCTCGATCCGGACGAAGCCGAAGCGGTCGAGATGCGCGTGGCGGCGGAGAAGCGGCTCGCGCTGCTTGGAAAGCAAGAGATCGGGTTCGATCCCGAACGCGACATCGTGTTCGCGTACGACGTGATGCCGGAATTGCATCCCAACGGGATGAAGCTCGGCGCGTTCGACGACGCGGGCGCGCTCCTGTTCGAGCAGACCTATTATTCGACCGGGGGCGGTTTCATCGCTACCGAGAAACAATTGCGCACGCCCGCGCCGAAGGATCGCATCGTCACCGGGCGAACCGTCCCCTTCCCGTTCGCCTACGCCTCAGAACTGCTCGAGTATTGCACGCGCGAAGGCAAGAGCATCGAAGACATCGTGACCGCAAACGAGGACGCGATGCGTCCGCGCGCGGAGACGGATGCGCGGCTGGATCGCGTGGCCTCGGTGATGGCCAGCTGTATCGAGCGGGGTCTGACGCGCGAGGGCATTCTTCCCGGCATTCTCAAAGTGGCGCGCCGCGCGCCGGCGATCTGGAAGAAGCTGCAGGCCACGCCGAACGCCAATGAAGCAGAACGCCTGTTCGATTGGCTCAACGTCTATGCGATGGCGGTGAACGAAGAGAACGCCGCCGGCGGCAAGGTGGTGACGGCGCCGACCAACGGGGCGGCGGGCATTCTGCCCGCAATCCTGCGCCATTATTGCGCCAGTAGCGAAAGCCCGGTCCGCGACTCGCGGCGCTTTCTGCTGACCGCTGGCGGGATCGGCCTTCTCTACAAGCAGCGCGCCTCGATCTCAGGCGCGGAAATGGGCTGCCAGGGCGAGGTCGGCGTGGCCTGCTCGATGGCGGCGGCGGGACTCGCCGCGGTCTGGGGCGGCACGCCCCAACAGATCGCCAACGCCGCAGAGATCGGCATGGAGCATAATCTGGGCCTGACCTGCGATCCGGTGGCGGGGCTGGTGCAAATTCCATGTATCGAGCGCAATGCGGTGGGCGCGGTCAAAGCCGTCAACGCCGCGCGCCTGGCCCTGCACTCCGACACGCCCAGCAAAGTCTCGCTCGATCAAGTGATCGAGACGATGCGACAGACCGGGTTGGACATGTCGTCCAAGTACAAGGAGACCAGCAAAGGCGGGCTGGCGGTCAACGTGGTGGAGTGCTGAGGCCCAGGCGGTCTGTCGAGCAAGGGAACTGAACGATTGGCAAAGCCCCACCCCGCGTCTCCAATTGACGCCGCCCGTGGGCGCGACGACATTCCCGGCCATGGCCGACACCAAGGACGCGTTGAGCGCCGCTGAGGCGGCTCTGGCGAGGGCGGAGCTGATGGCCGCACTCAGCGACGCCACGCGCGCCCGGCTGGCGCGCCAGGGCCAGCCCTGCACGGTCGAACCCGGCAATCTGTTGTTCGCCAAAGGCGACAAGGGCGATGCGCTCTACGTGCTGCTCGAAGGCGAAGTGGAAGTGCGGACATCGACCGAGGCCGGCAAGGACGTGCGCCTCGCAGCGCTGAAACCCTACGCTGTGATCGGCGAAATGGCGGTGCTGGACGGCGGCGCGCGCTCGGCCGACATCTGCGCCATCCGCCGCTCGCGCTTCCTGCGCATCCATCGCGACCAGGCGCTTGCTGCGCTGGAGAGCGAGCCGCAAGCATTGTTGAAGTTGCTGGCTGAATTGAGCCGGCGTCTGCGTCACGCAGACTCCGCGCTTGAAGATGCGCACACCTTGGACCTGGGCGGACGGCTTGCGCAGCGCCTGCTGGAAGAGGCAGGCGACGGCGCCTCGATTACATTGACGCAGACCGAGATTGCACGCCGCATCGGCGCGAGCCGCGAAAAGGTCAATCGCAAGCTGCACGAATGGGTCGACGAAGGCTGGATCGCGATGGGCCGCTCCGGCATCAAGCTCGTCTCACGCGACAAACTCCAAGCCGTGATCGACGAGGCTCGCGCGACTTGAGCGAGCGCACAGGGCTTTCAGCCGGAGGCTTCCCTCGCCGCCGGTCTGCTTTACCTGTGATGCATGGTGATAAAAATCGTGCTCGCATTCGTGCTCTGCGTGTTCGCGACTACCGTCATCACGAGCCAAGGTCCGGAGCCCCTCGGCGTCGACGCGAGGATCGCGGTCGCGGCGGTGTGGATTGTCGGCGTGGCGTTTATGATCTGGACCATAGCGCGGACCGCGAAGCACGACGTTACTCGTTCCCGATAAGTTGCGCCCGCCGTCGCGTGACTCTTGTCACAGCGGAGCGGCGGACCTTTCGCTAGCTTCTCCTCATCGAACGAATGCACACGGTGAGTGGGACATGACCTGGAAACACAAAATCGCAACCCTGGCCCTGGCCGCGGCGCTTCTCCTTCCTGGCGCGCTGGCCACGTTGAACCAGGCGACCTTGATCGTCGCGTAAGAGCCCTACGCTGCGATCGACCCAAGCAAGGACGCGAGGCCGCTCCCCCTCGCGTCCTTAGCTTTTGGCCCGGCTGGAACGGAGCGCCCGCGCCGTCCGTTCCCGCTGCATGGCCGATGGCGCGGTGACCCGCAGCGACAGTTTTGCAGGCAAAGTTGGGATCGTCGCCGTCGCCGCGATCCTGGTGCTGCTCGTATTCGCTCTGCGGCATGTGTTGCTGCTGGTGTTCGGCGCAGTCCTGATCGCTGTTGGCCTGCGTGGGCTGGCCGATGCGATCGAAGACCACACGCCGCTCGGGCGCAAAACCTCGCTGGCCGCGTCCGCTCTGATCGTGCTCGGCGTGATCGTGGGAGCGGTCTGGATGCTCGGCGCGCAAATTTCGGCGCAGGTAGCGCAATTGTTCGAAAGCTTCCCTGCGGCCTGGGAACAGATGCGCACGAGACTCTCCGAGAACGAATACGGGCGCTCGCTGATGCGAGAGATCGAGGGCGCCATCTCCAATGGCGGCGCCAGCCAGATCGGCGCCTTCGCCTCGCGCCTCGGCTCGTTCACGATGTCGGCGGCGGGTGCGACGCTCGAACTGATGATCGTCATCATCGCCGCTGCCTTTCTCACGATCGATTCGGACACCTATCGGGACGGCGCGCTTGCGCTCAGCCCGAAGCGCGGACGCGGCAAGCTGCGCGAGGCGATGAGCGCAAGCGCCGTGGCGCTGCGCAAATGGCTGCTCGGCACGTTGGTCTCGATGCTGTTCCTGGGCACAATCGTCACCATCGGGCTGTGGCTGCTGGGCGTTCCGGCGCCTTTGGCGCTCGGGCTGCTTGCGGGTCTGGCGCAGTTCGTGCCGCTGATCGGACCCATCCTGGCCGCCGCGCCCGGCATTCTGATCGCGTTTACGGTCGGCCCGGAGACGGCGCTTTGGGCGGCGTTGCTCTACATCATCGCCTCACAGGTGGAGGCCAACCTCGTCTATCCGCTGGTGCAGCAGCGCGCGGTCTCGCTGCCGCCGGCGCTGACGCTGTTTGCCGTGATCGGGGCGGGCCTGGTGCTCGGTCCGCTTGGCGCCTTATTCGCCACCCCGCTCGTAGTGGTGATCAGCGTGTTCGTGGTGATCTTCTATGTGCGGGGCGTACTCGGCGACTCTGACGCCAAAGTGCCTGGCGGCTAGGCGCTTTTGTTCTAATCTTCGGCTGCATCGCGCGCCTCTTGCGGCGGCGCGCGCCAGGGCTTCAGACGCGGAATCCAGCGCGGCACGTGCCTGGCGTAGGCGGGATAAAGCTCGGGAAAATCGCGTGTGAGACGCGGCTCCTCGTAATACAGCACGAACATCAGGCACGCGAACCAGATCGTGACGCCGTAGGCGATCAGCGCGGCGTTGGCGAAGAGCAGCGACTGGCCGAAAATAATCAGCAGCACCGCGAGGTACATCGGATTGCGCACGTGCGCGTAGAAGCCACTGACGACAAGTTCTTTCGGCGCTGCGATCGGCGCAGGGGTGCCGCGCCCATGCAAGGCAAAGCGCACGAAGCATTCGACGACGATGGCGAGACCGATCAAGATCAGCGCGACACCTGCAGCGCCGATCCCAAAACTCGTGTCATCGCCGAAGCGCCAGTTGGTAATGAGCCACGGGACGATCCCGGCGACGGCGCCCGGCGCGACAATGAAGAACGCGGCCGATCCAATGAGCGCTCCGGTGCGATCGTTCATGTCACCTCACACCGTCCGACGCCGCCTTGCGGCGCGCCTGCGCTTCGGCCGGCCATTCCTGCTTCATGTCATAGAATATCTCGAAGGCGCGCGCGTTTTCGGGCAGGCGAACCCAGGGCGCCTTTGAACGGGTAAAGATGTGCACGTCAGGTTCGACGGCGTGCGGCCGGTCGAGCGTAGCCACGCGCACGAAGCGCAGATACGGGCGCCGCCCATAATCGCTCCACACGGCCACCTCGCATTTCGGGCAACGATAGATGTCGTGTCCGCGACCGCTTGGGCTCGGCATTTCGACTTTGTGCGGCTCGCCGGAGAGCAATTCGATGCCGCTCGTCTCGATGAGCGCGTTGATCGCGAAAGCGCCGCCGGTCTGCTTCTGGCAATCGAGGCAGTGGCAACAGTGTGTGAACATCGGCCGCAGCTTTAGCCGATAGCGCACCGCGCCGCACGCGCAGCCGCCTTCGAAAGTTTCGCTCATTTCAACCCCGCTCGGAACCGCCGCATGGCGCGCCTTGTTACCGCCAAGTGACAGCTGTTTTCCAGTTGGTTTCGAGGCTCCTCTACGTCGTCGTGACGCTGGCGATGATGGGGCTGGCGTTCGGCTTCATCGGCTACGCCGGCTGGAGCATCTACACCGCCGCGAGCGGCCAGCAAATGGTGCTGTCGGCCATGCTTCACGCGGTGGGGCTCGTCATCATCGCCCTCGCCGTCTCCGACGTTGGCAAGTTCCTCCTGCAGGAAGAGCTGAATCGCGACCGTGAGATGGAAACGACAGGCGAAGTTCGGCGCACGCTCACCAAGTTCATGATGATCATCATCATCGCCGCCAGCCTGCATTCGCTGGTGTTCCTGTTCGAGGCCGGGCGCGAGCGCGTCGAAGCGCTGATCTATCCCTCCTTACTGCTCATCGCTGTCGCGGTGCTTGTCGCCGTGCTCGGCATTTATCAGCGTCTCTCCTCCGCGGTCGAACATGAGTCCCGCAAGGACCTCGGTGTGGGCGCGCAACTCGACCCGGAGAAGGCCGCCATCGAGCGCGAAGAGGCGGGCGAGGAGGACGACCCTGCTTCAGTTTCGCCCTAGCGCGGCCTTCCGGAATACGCTCGGCAGCACGTCGGCCGCGCCCCACCAGCCCGCACCTTTCGGCATCGCCTCGGCCCCGTATACATCCAGAGTCAGTACAAAGTGCGTGAAGACGTGTTCGACTTTGCCGATCTTCTTCCAAGCGGCTTTGGCGGGCGCCGCCGCGAGCGCTTCGCGGCGGCTCCACTTCCTGGCGCGCCAGTCGGTGCTGGGGAGCGCCGCCATGCCGCCGAGCAGGCCGGTATCAGGGCGGCGCACCAGCCAGAAGACGCCGTCGCGCTGCAGGCGAAAAACGGCGCCATAGCGTCTCGGTCGCTCGGCTCTTGCTGTACGCCGAGGATAGGTATGTGGCGCGCCCGTTGCGTGTGCGGCGCAAAATTGCATCCAGGGGCAGACGCCGCACTTGGGCGCCTTTGGCGTGCAAACGGTGGCCCCAAGATCCATGAGTGCTTGCGCCCAGTCACCCGGACGATCGGCCGTCACAAGCGCGCCAGCGAGGTCGCGCAGCGCACCCTTTGTCTCGGGCAACGGCGCTTCCACTGCGTAGAGGCGCGCCATGACGCGCTCGACATTGCCGTCCACGACATTCGCCGGCTCATTGCAGGCGATCGCAGCGATGGCGGCGGCCGTGTAGGGGCCCACGCCGGGTAATGCGCGCCACGCGGCCTCGGTGGTCGGAAAGCCCTCGGAGGCTAGGCGCTGCGCGGCGGCATGCAGGTTGCGGGCGCGAGCATAGTAGCCGAGCCCGGCCCACGCGCCGAGCACGTCCTCGCGCCGGGCGGCGGCAAGGGCCTGCACCGTGGGCCAGCGTTCGAGGAAATGCGTGAAGTACGGGATGACGGCCGCGACCGTGGTCTGCTGCAGCATCACTTCGCTGAGCCACACCCGGTACGGCTCAGCGCGCGCGCCCTGGGCGCGCCAAGGCAAAACCCGGGCTTTGCAGTCGTACCAGGAGAGCAATGATTTGCGGAGGTTTTCCCGAGTCGCGGCAGCGTTATTCACAGCCGTCACGTGGCGCCGGGCAAGCGTCGGCATGGTGTGTCTTTACGCTTTGTTCATGGCTTTACGATTCGCTTCCGCCCCCATGTCTGCGCTTCGTGACCGATTCCGGCCTGCGGCGGCGACGAGCGCCGATCCGAAAGCAGAAACGCGCGCCGCGCAAGCCCTCGCGCGAAGACGCGGACGAGGGACGATCGCACCCCCGCCGGGCGCGGGCAAAGCCGTGACGGCCCTCTTGAAGCCGATCCTCAAAGAGACCGGCATGGGCCTCAACGAATTGAAGCGTCGCT
The DNA here is from genome assembly GCA_964540785.1 of uncultured Terricaulis sp. Classification (GTDB taxonomy): domain Bacteria; phylum Pseudomonadota; class Alphaproteobacteria; order Caulobacterales; family Aquidulcibacteraceae; genus Vitreimonas. The sequence continues at coordinate 4,802 of CAZIOD010000082.1, read as the reverse complement.
GGGCTGATGTGGCCGGGGAAAGCTTCGCGCGCGCCACCCCAGAAAAACTGGCCGGCGGGATATTGACCCTCTCTTGTCCGGGGGCCCTCGCCCCGTTCTTGCAGCAACAGGTTCCGCTGCTGATGGAGCGGCTGAAGGTGGCCGGGGCCAAGGTGAAGAGCGTCCGGATCACACAGCGATCGGCCGCGGCGCGGCCGACCGCCAACGTCCGCCCCCTCAAGAAGCCGCTCACGGCGGCCGAAGAAACCGCCTTGGCGCAGGCGCTTGACCCCGTCAGCGACGCGGGCCTCAAATCGGCGCTGTTGCGGCTGGGACGCGCCGTCGCGCAGGGCTGAGGTTTCCAGCCGCGCCGAAAATCTCTAAGCCTCCCCGGCTGTTCAACGGAGGTGTGGCTCATGTTCGCCATCGGGCGTCGCGGATTGATAATGGGTGCGAGCGCGCTGGCGCTGGGGGCCTCGCTAGGCGCGTGCGACAGCGCGGGCGGCGGCGCAGTCACGGCGGACGACATGGTGTTGGGCAACGCCAATGCGCCGGTGACGCTGGTCGAGTACGCCTCCACCACCTGCCCGCATTGCGCCGAGTTTCACGAGACGATCTGGCCCGAACTCAAGAGCACTTTTGTCGATACGGGGCGCGTGCGCTTCGTATTCCGTGAGTTTCCGACCCCGCCGGCTGCGATTGCGGTGGCCGGCTTCCAGCTCGCCCGTTGCGGCGGCGCGAGCCCGGAACAGTATTTCACCCGCGTGGGCGAGCTCTTCCGCCAGCAGCAGACCATGTTCGCCAGCGGCACCCTCGAAGGCGTTCGCGCCAAACTGATCGAGATCGGAGGGGCGGCGGGCTTGTCCGAGCAACAAGTGCTGGAATGCATCAGCGACGAAGGCGGCGCCGAACGCGTGCGGCGCATCGTGGAGAGTGCGGACAACGTCACCGGCACGCCTACTTTCATCATCAACGGCACGAAGTTCGAGCAAGCGCCGACATACGAGAACTTGTCGCGTGCGCTCGAAGCAGCGGGCGCTTAACCAGGAAAGGCGCGCGGCCGCGTGCAGATCACAGAGCTGCGTCTCCTTGGCTTCAAGAGCTTCGTCGATCCGGCGCGTGCGCCGATCGAACAAGGGCTGACCGGCGTCGTTGGCCCGAACGGCTGCGGCAAATCCAATCTTTTGGAAGCCGTGCGCTGGGTGATGGGCGCCACCAGCGCCAAGTCCATGCGTGCAAGCGACATGGACGACGTGATTTTCTCGGGCAGCGCCGGCCGGCCGGCGCGCGAGCACGCTGAAGTCACGCTGATGCTTTCCGAAGCGCTGGGCCGCGCGCCGGCGCCATTCCACGCCGAGGACGTGCTGGAAGTCACGCGGCGCATTCGCCGCGGGCTGGGCTCGACCTATCGCATCAACGGCAAAGAAGTGCGCGCCAAGGACGTGCAGCTCTTGTTCGCCGATGCGGCCACCGGCGCCAATTCACCTGCCCTGGTGCGCCAGGGACAGATCAGCGAACTCATCGCCGCCAAGCCGCAAAACCGGCGCCGCATCCTTGAGGACGCCGCCGGCATCGCGGGCCTGCACGCGCGCCGGCACGAGGCCGATCTGAAGCTCAAGGCCGCGGAGACCAATCTCGCTCGTCTCGACGAGGTGCTGACTGAGATCGAAGCGCAAGGACAAAGTCTGAAGAAACAGGCGCGCCAAGCCGAGCGCTATCGCGGACTGGCGCAAACGCTGCGCGAAACCGAAGCGCTGCTGCTGCACCGCCGCTGGACCGAGGCGCGCGAACGGCAGGCCGAAGCACAGACGCTGCTCCGCGAAGCCGAACGCGCGGCGGCGCACGCGGCGAGCGAAGCGAGCGCGGCAGAACGCGGCGCGGAAGCGGCTCGCGAAGCGCTGGGGCCGTTACGCGAGGAGGAGCTGGTCGCCGCCGCCGTGCTGCGCCGGCTCGAAGGCGTGCGCGTTGGGTTGGAGCGCGATCTGGCGGAAGCGGAAGCGGCGATCGAGCGCTACGACGCCGACGCCCGGCGCGCGGAGGAAGAAGCCGAACGTCTCCAGGCGTTGAAGCGGGACGCTGGCGATGCGCTTGCCAGATTGTCGGAGGAAGAACGCGCACTCGGTCCTGGCGACGGCGAAGCAGCGGAGGCGGCGTTGAAGGCGGCGCAGGATGCGGCGCGCGAAGCATCGGCGCGGCGCGCGAAAGCCGAAGCGCAGCTGGAGGCCATGGCTGCGGGTGCGGCGGCGCAGCGCGCGCGCGCAAAAGCCCTAAGCGATGCGGCGCAGGCGGCTCGCGCACGGCTGCAGCGGCTCGAAGGGCAGAAAAATGCGCTCGATGCGCAAACTAAAACCCTCCCCGCAGCGAACGATCTTGAAGACCTTGTCGCCGACGCACGCCGGCGAGCACATGCGGCGCACACGCAAAGCTCGCAATTGCGCACCAGCTTGCAGGACGCCGAGGCGGCGCTGAAGCGAGCGGAGGCCGCCGACGAAGCGGCTTGGACGCCCTATCGCGCGGCGGAAAAGGCGCTGCAGCAGCTCGAAGCGGAAGTGCGCGCGATTGAAAAGCTGGCGCCGCCGGACAGTGCGAAATATCCCCCCGTGCTGGCGTCGATCGACGTCGAACCGGGCTATGAGCGCGCGCTCTCCGCTGCGCTCGGCGAAGACATCGAAGCCTCCACGCACGCGGAGGCGCCGACGCACTGGGGGGGCGCTGAAATGCCCTCGCCGCGCTTGCCCGCTTCGGCGCAATCGCTGGCGCGTTTCGTGAAAGCGCCTGCCGCGCTCGCAGCGCGTCTTGCGCTGATCGGCATCGTCGAGGCGAGGGACGGGCCGGCGTTGGCGAAGCAGCTGACACCCGGGGCGCGGCTGGTTTCGAAGGAGGGCGATTTGTGGCGCTGGGACGGCTTCGTGCGCCGCGCCGATGCGCCCCAACCGGCGGCAGCGCGGCTTGAACACAAGAACCGGCTCGCCGCCGCGCGCGCCGAACTTGGTGCGGCGGAACAACGCCTCGCGCAGGCGAAAACAGCCTGGGAAGCGGCGAAGGCGGCGCGTCAGGCGCTCGACGGCAAAGCGCGCGAGCTGCGCGGCGAGGCGCCAAGGCGCGCGGCGTCCGAAGCCGATGCGGCTCGCGACCTCGAACGACTGGAGACAGAACTCGCGCGCATAACCCAACGCCGCGAGGATTTACGAAATCAGCAAAGCGCGCTCGACAGCGAAATTGCCGAAGCACGTGCGAGCGCCGAGACGGCCGCAGGCGTCGCCGCCGAGACGCCGGAGGATGCGGGCGGCGCCAGCCTCGACGAGGCGCGCGCATTGGCCGACGCAGCGCGCGCAGCGGCGGCGGAAGCGGCCGCCACGGCGCAGAGTCTGGTGCGCGACCGTACCCAGCGCGATGCCCGGCGCAAAGCTATCGAGCAGGACAGCAGCCAATGGCGCGCGCGCATCGCCAACGCCGATGCCCGCCTGGCCCAAATCGCGGCCGAACTCGATGAGATCGAACAGCGTCGCGACGCCGCGAAGACCGCGCCCGGCGATGCGCGAGCGCGCCTGGAATCGCTGATGGATGAAGCAGGGGGCGCCGAAGAACGCCGCGCGCGTGCAAGCGACCGCGTGGCCGAGGCCGAAGCCGCGGCGCGCGCCGCAGCTGAGCATGCGCGTGCGCTGGACCAGGCCCATGCGGCGGCGCGAGAACGCCGCGCGGCAGCCGAGGCGCATGCCGAGGCGGCGCAGGCGCGGGTCGACGACGTGGTCGCGCACGCGCGTGAGCAGACGGGCAAACCGGCTGAAGAGTTGGCTGGGTTAGCCGGCAATTTGATCTCCGGGGCGCTGGGAACGGCCGCCATCCCGGAGATCGAGCGCCGCTTCGAGCGGCTGAAGGCCGAGCGCGACGCGGCCGGCCCGGTCAATCTGCGCGCGCAGGAAGAGCTGGCCGAAATACAGGAGCGGATCGCAACGCTTAAGGCGGAAAAGGAAGATGTGGCCCAAGGCGTCGCCAAGCTGCGCGGCGCCATCACCAAGTTGAACAACGAAGGGCGCGCGCGCCTGTTGCGGGCGTTCGAGGAAGTGGACGCACACTTTGCCCAGCTCTTCGCGACGCTGTTCGAGGGCGGACAGGCGGCGTTGCGGCTGACGGAAAGCGAGGATCCGCTGGAAGCCGGTCTTGAGATCTTCGCCCAGCCGCCAGGCAAGCGGCTCTCACACCTGTCGCTCCTCTCGGGGGGCGAGCAGGCGCTGACGGCGACGGCGCTCATCTTCGCAGTGTTCCTGGCCAACCCTGCCCCGCTCTGCGTGCTCGATGAGGTCGACGCTCCGCTCGACGACGCCAATGTCGACCGCTTCTGCAGGCTCCTGGAGGAAATGAAGCGCCTGACCACAACGCGCTTCATCGTCATCACCCATAACCCGGTGACAATGTCGCGCATGGACCGGCTCTATGGCGTGACCATGCCGGAACAAGGTGTGAGCCAGCTGGTCTCGGTAGACCTGGGCCGGGCGCAGGCGCTGGCGGCGGAGTAATATGGACCGCCGGTCCATATTGGACACAGCAAATGCCGCACCCAGCTTTCCTTGACCCGGGGCCGCTCCCTGCTAGTAATCCGCGCGCTTGACGGGACGGCTCAGACGAGTCGCCCCCGTTTGGCGCATCGACCGTTCAATGGCTGACAGACCCCCGCCGGAGGACGCCCTTTCGAACCTGCGCCGGCGCGTCGCCGAGGCACGGGGAGAAGGCGCCTCGAACGTCCCGCCTCCGCAGAGCGCCGCGGGCTTGGCGCTCCGCTTTGGCGGGGAGTTTGGCGCGGCGATCATCGTCGGCGCATTGCT
>CAZIOD010000081.1:0-12518 GCA_964540785.1 uncultured Terricaulis sp. | reverse complement strand
AACTGAAATCGCGCCCCTTCGAGCCCCATCCGCTGTTCGCCAGCTTCATCGGCGCGGCAGTAGAGCAAAGCCGGCTGGTCTGATCGGCTCACGAGCGCCGTCCTGTTGGACTACGTCGACTTCCCGCGCCCTTGCGGGTCAGTATTGGACACTAAGCTGCATCCAAACCCGCCCCGGCCGGCATCTCCCAGCCAGAAGGGGGCGCCCGAGGTGCGTCCGCGGCAGGCTAGGGGAGTTCTCATGCGTATGATTTTGGCCGGATGCGCGCTTGCCATCGCCGCTGCTGGGTCGGCCGCCGCCGAGCCGCGCAACCATTCCGGATTCACTCGCGTCAACGCCAGCGCGGGCACGGACGTGACGGTCACGGTCGGCCCTGGCTACAGCGTCGATGTCAGCGGCCCCGGCGCCGATCGCGTGGTGACGCGCGTCTCCGGCGACACCCTCATCGTGGAGCGCCGCCGCGGCTGGTCTTGGGGAACCCAGCGTGCGGATGTGCGCGTGACCATGCCCCGCGTCGCGGGCCTCGCAGCCTCTAGCGGCGCCGATCTCAATGTCAGCGGCGTCGACTCTCCCAGCATCGATCTGGACGCCTCTTCCGGCGCCGATCTTCGCGTCAGCGGCCGCTGCGGCGTCTTCCGCGCCGACGCCTCCAGCGGCGCCGATATCCACGCCCAGGACTTGCGCTGCGAGAACGGCAGCGTCGACGTCTCTTCCGGCGCGGACGCGCGCGTCTATGCCACCGGACGCCTCGACGTCGATGCGTCGAGCGGGGCGGATGTCCACGCTTATGGCAATCCCGGCATCGGCAACATCGATCTGTCTTCCGGCGGCGGGTTTCGCCGCGCGGATTAAGCCGGCCGCCTCCGCAGCACACTTATCCCCCACCGGCGCTTGCGTAAGCGCCGCGCTGCGCACGGAAATTCCAACACACGGCGCCCTTCTTATCCCACAGCGCCGAACCGGCCGTAGAATGGCGGGATGATCACCGCCGATGCTCAAGACCCAACCCCCGCAGAACTCCAGGCGCTCGACGCCTGGATGCTGCGCATGCTGGTGTGGTTAGGCGGCGTGATCGCGCGGCTCGGCGCGCCGCGGCGAAGCAAGCTGCTCCACCGCATTCTTCGTCTCTGCGAGCGCAACACGGAGATCATCGTGTTCGAGTGGGCGGACGCCCGCGTGCCGCCGCCGCGGCGCATCCCTCGCCGTCCACGCGGTGCGCCGCGCGGCTTCCGCGTCAAGCGCATCAGAGGCTCGCGCTATTACCGGCATTCGCGCGTCGCCTTGAGGCGTGGGGCAGGGTTCGCAGCGCGCGCTCGCCGCCTCATCCACGTTCTCGCCGAACCGGAGCGCTGCATCGAGCGCTGCGTGAAGCTGCTCACGAGCGGCAGAAAGCGCACGCGCCTCATCGCGGCGGCGCCGCCCGCTGACATGCTCCACGACGCAGGCTGCGTCTTCGTCGGCGGCGTTGACAGTTCGTAACGCCGCGCATGGACGAAATAGTCGTGTAATCGGACTTACAGCACCAAGAGTCGGGTTACGCCGCAGCGCCCACAGTTTAGTCTCTCGCCACACCTGTTGTGGGAGATCATTGACATGCGCAAGACAATGCTCTTGAGCGCAGCCGCAACCGCCTTGGCGTTGACGCTGAGCGGGCCAGCCGCCATGCCCACAGATACCGGCGCGCGAACGTTGTTCGCTGCGCTCTGCGCGCAGGGCGGGGAGCAATCGCCATGGCAAGTGCGCCTCGCCTCCATGCTGTCGCTGGCCGAGGCTTATGCGCAGACGCTGCCCGGTGACATGAACACCCCGCCGCCGCTCGTGGCCGGTCTCGGCAACGCGCATCTTGCCGTGAGCACATCCGTGCCGATGGCGCAGGAATATTTCGACCAGGGCGTGCGCTATCTGCACGCGTTCAATCACGCCGAAGCCACCCGCGCCTTCCGTCACGCCCAGCGCCTCGACCCCAACTGCGCCATGTGCTTCTGGGGTGAGGCATTCGCGCTTGGGCCGAACATCAACGCGCCGATGGACGCCTCCGACTACGCGCCGGCTTACGCCGCCGCGCTTCGCGCCCGCGAATTGCGCGCCGGCGCAACGCCACTGGAACAGGCCTATATCGACGCGATCCAGACCCGTTACGTCGCCACCGCGCCGGAGAGCCGCGCCTCGCTCGATGCCGCGTTCGCCGACGCCATGGCGCAGGCAGCCGATCGCTTTCCTGAGGATGACCTGATTCAGATCCTCGCGGCGGAAGCGGCGATGGACACCCAGCCGTGGGATTATTGGGAAGCGAACGGACGCGATCCGAAAGGCCGGGCCGGCGATGCGATCCGCCGCGTAGAAACCGTGCTCGCACGCGCTCCGGAAAATTCGGGCGCGATCCACCTTTACATCCACTTGGCCGAAGCCTCGACCGATCCGTGGCGCGCCGAAGCGGCCGCCGAGCGGCTCGGACAGACCGCGCCGCAAGCCGGCCATCTCGTGCACATGCCTGGCCACATCTACTATCGCGTCGGCCGCTTCCGGGATTCCATCCGCGCGAACATCGAAGCGGTTGAAGCGGACGAGCGCTTCATCGCCACCGCTGACGCCTCGCCGCTTTATCGCTACGGCTATTATCCGCACAACGTCCATTTCGTGTTGACGAGCGCAGCCATGGGCGGGGATGCGAGAACCGCGCTCGAATACGCCGACAAGCTCGACGAAGCGGTGCCGATGGAAATGGCGGCCGCTGTCGTGTTGGCGCAGCCGGTGAAGGCCGCGCCATGGTTCGCCCGCGCGCGCTTCGCGGCGCCGGAAAGCGTTCTCGCCGCAGCCCAGCCTCCATCCGGTGTCGACTATGTCACCGGCGCCTGGCGCTATGCGCGCGGCGAAGCGCTGATCCGGCTGGGCCGCATCGCGGAAGCGCGGAGCGAAGCCGACGCGCTGCAAAATCTCATTCAGACTGGCGACTTCAGCGCCCTGAACGGCGGCGGCGTACCGGCGCAGGACGTGCTCGGCATTTATCGCCGCGTGCTGCTTGGGCGCGCCTACATGGCCGAACGAAACTACCCCGCTGCGATCGCAGAATTGCGCGCGGCCGCAGAGTCGCAAGCGCGGGTGCCCTACACCGAGCCGCCCTACATCTATTATCCGATCCGCCGCACGCTCGGCGCGGCGTATCTGCTCAACAATCAGCCGGCTGTCGCGGAGATGGAGTTTCTTTACACGCTGATCGACAGCCCCAATGACGCCTACGCCTATTGGGGTCTTTCTGAAGCGCGGCGCATGCGCGGCGACCGCCGCGGACAATATGCGGCGCGTCAACTGTTCGACGGGGCGTTTCTCGGGCGGCGCAACACGGTGAATGCAATGGCGCTCTGAGTCAGGCGCGGTCTTGCAGGCCGCGCTCGCCTTCCTGCCGGGCGCAGTGGGCGCAGCAGAAGATGCCTTCCTCGTTCTCGACGCCGTGGCCGATCACGATGCATTCGCAATGCGCGCAACGAGGCGCCATCGCGTGAATGGCGCACTCGAAGGCGTCGAACGTCATTGTGCGGCTGCCGCGCGTGACCTGAAACGTCTTGTCGTACTCGTTGCCGCAAACGTCACAGCGCATGAGCGTGTCCTCAATGCACCGGGCGTTGTGAGTGCTGACCGCCGGGGCGCGTGATGCCTTCGAGCGCCTCGCCGGTGGCGTCGCTGTCGCTCTCTCGCGCGAGATCCGCCAGTGAGACGATGCCTACCAGGTTCTTCTCGCGGTCGACCACAGGCAGCCGGCGCAGCTGCTGGTCGGACATGTTTTCGCACACCTCGTCGACGTCGTCGTCTTCGAAGCAATACTTGATCTCGGGACTCATCGTGTCGCGCACATTCGTATCGGGCCCGCGGCCAGCGGCGACGGCGCGAACCGCAATGTCGCGATCTGTAATCATGCCGACCAGCCGGTCACTCTCGGCTACTGGCAGCACGCCAACATCGGTTTCGGCCATTGTCTTCGCGGCCTCTTGAATGGACGCAGACGGCGCGATTGTCCGCACGTCCGGGGTCATCACATCGCGTATCTTCATGACTGGCGCCTCGTTCTCTCGCGCCCCTCGCTTGACGCTGAGCTATGGCGCTCGGCCTACCGGTCAAGCCGATGGACGCCGCGGCCCCGGCGTGGGAAGGTTCCGCGCCGCAACAGAGGGGGAGTCTCCGGCGCCATGTTGTTCGCCACCGTAACGATCGCGGATTCGGCCAAGCCGCTCTCGCAAGACGCCGCCGGCGCGACCTTGGCGCTATTCCTGCTTGTCGTGCTCGTCGCTGCCTGGCTAGGGCTGCGCACCTTGGTTCGCTCGATGCGGGCCCGCAAGGCCGAGCGTACCGTGGGCGCCAGCTTCACCGATTATGCGCTCGAAGCGCTGGTAAACGCCGCCAAAGTGGACGGACGGGTCAACGACGACGAGCGCCGCGCTATTGCGCGCGCAATCGGCGAACTTGCCGGTCCCACCTACACCTCTCAAGTTGTGGAAGATGCCTTTGCCAAGGCGCACCTCTCCAAGGACGAGCTGGTCGCCTACCTCGCCGCGCGGGCAAAAATCTTCTCCCGCGACCAAAAGGTGGCCTTGTTGAAATCCCTGTTGGCGGTTTTTGTCGCCGACGGGCGCTTTGACGAGCGCGAACACGCCGCGCTCGTGGATTATACCGAGGCGATTGGTTTCGATCGCCAGAATGCGCCCGACATGCTCCGAGGTCTGTCCCGAGATTTTGCCCGGGGCAACATTACCTAGCGCCTGCATCCAAACGGGGCAGAGGGCGCATCCACCCCTCCAGAGCGGCGGCAACGGCCGAGCGGCCGCGCCTGTACGGGAGGATGTCATGAAACGCTTGATCGCGCTCGTGTTGCTTACCACGGCGCTTACCATCCCGGCCGCCGCCGAAACACGCGATCTCTCCGGCTTCCGCGCGGTGGACGCCGAAGATCAGCTCCACGTGACGATCACGCTCGCGGACCGCTTTTCCGTTGAGGTGACCGGCGCCGATGCGGACCGTATTCGCGCTCGTGTCGACGGTCGGACGCTTTATATCGATGACGCGCGCCGGCCATGGTTCGGACGCAGCCCCCGTCTAGATGCGCACGTGCGCATTACTGCGCCCGCCATTGAAAGCGTCTCCGCCGCGCGCGGCGTGCAGCTCGATGCAAACATCGCCGGCGGTGCGTGCGATACCTTCAATGTGTCAGCGTCGATGGGTGGAACGGCAAGCGTCACTGGCGCGCAATGCAACGAAGTGTCCAGTTCCGCATCGATGGGCGGGGTCGTGCGTATCGGCGGGGTGTGCCGCATCCACGATGTCTCCGCATCGATGGGCGGCTATGTCCGGGCAAACGACATGCAATGCGAGAGCGTCGACGCGTCTGCATCGATGGGCGGTGACATCAGGGCGTTCGCAAGCCAATCGTACGACGCTTCCGCGATCATGGGCGGCGCAGTGAATGTCGCCGGCGGTGGCCGGGCGAGCGACACATCCACAGTGCTGGGCGGCGATGTCCGCGGCGAGCCCTGATTCAGCCGTTAAGTGTCGCGCGCGCTTGCGCGCTCGTCGTTTCACTCTAGTGCATCGCGCGCGCGTGCAGTGAAATCCATTTTGGAAAGACGCGGCGGATTCGCATTAGCGGCGCCATCGCATGTTTCCGCGCCCCGTCGCCCACCGGCGGGATCCCCATAGCCGTCGTTGCCGGTTCGGTCCGGCGACGACGGTGAGGGGGAGTCGCCTGCGCTCAGACGTCGCGGCGGGCGCCGACGTCCGGATCGTGCAGTCCGATCGTCTCGTCACCGCTCAAACTGATCCCGATCGCGTCTGCGCCATCGGCGATGAGGTCCCCCAACAGGGGGATGCCGGACAAATAACGCGCGGTGGAGCCATCGGCGCGTTGGCGCGCGGTGCTGACAGCATCTCGCCAGTCGCTGGCGTCATAGTCGCCGCGCCCGATCCAGGTAAGCGCGACGAGGGCTGCCTTGGCGTCTTCGTTTAGGCCGGCGATTTTGGCTCGAAGCTCACGCCCGACCGGATTGTCCCGCTCGTCTTCCAAGGCGTCGACAAAACGATCGTCCGCCGCATCGGAGGCGTCGGTGGGGTCATCGGAGGCGACGAGCGCATCGAACGCACGCGCCTTGAGAACGATAAAGGCGAGCGTCTCGCGGTCGATGGGGAAGTCCTCTGGGGGCTCGGGGGTCTCGCGGATGGTCATTTGTGCGCCTCCTGGCGGCCAACGTGGGCCGCGCTCCGGTGTTCCCGGAGGCCCTTGCGGCTTGCCCCCAAGGCCCGTTTCGACTATCAGCCCCGCTTCCCCGCCCGGGGTCCAGGAGATTTTCGGCCATGGCCGTTCCGAAGCGAAAAACATCGCCCTCACGGCGCGGCATGCGCCGCGCTCACGACAAATTGGCGAAGAACACGTACGTCGAAGACGCAGAATCTGGCGAGCTGCGCCGCCCTCACCATATCGACCTTAAAAGCGGCCGCTATCGCGGCAAGCAGATCCTAAAGGCGAAGGACGACTAGGTTTCCTCGAGTTGGCTCGCTCGCGCCGGCGCTCTGGGCCGGCGCGTTTGCATATCTGCCATGGGACCGCTCTTGTCTTTTGACGCGCTTGGCGCTCCAAAGCGGCGCAATCTTATTCAATGAGGCGTCCCATGACCGGCATCGCCGATATCGTTGGCAGAGAAATCCTCGACAGCCGCGGCAATCCGACGGTGGAAGTCGATGTCTACCTCGAGGACGGTGCGATGGGCCGCGCAGCCGTGCCGTCGGGCGCCTCGACCGGCGCGCACGAGGCGATGGAAAAACGCGACGGCGAACCTGACCGCTATCTCGGCAAAGGCGTGCGCGATGCGGTCGAAGCCGTCACCGGAGAGATCGCCAACGCGGTCATCGGCATGGACGCTGAAGATCAGCGTCGCATCGATCGCGTGATGATCGAACTCGATGGAACGGAGAACAAGGCGCGCCTAGGCGCAAACGCCATACTAGGCGTGTCGCTGGCCGTGGCGAAGGCCGCGGCCGTCTCCGCCGGCCAGCCCCTTTTTCGCTATGTGGGCGGCGTGCAAGCGCGCGTTCTGCCATGCCCCATGATGAACATCGTCAACGGCGGGGCTCACGCGGATAACCCCATCGACATCCAGGAATTCATGATCATGCCGATCGGCGCCGAAGGCTTCGCCGACGCGGTGCGGTGCGGCGCCGAAGTGTTCCACACGCTGAAGAAGCAATTGAAGGACGCCGGCCACGCCACAAATGTCGGCGACGAAGGCGGCTTCGCCCCAAATCTCGCCAGCGCCGACGAGGCCATTGGCTTCATCCTTCAGTCCATCGAGAAGGCGGGCTATGCGCCGGGCGAAGACGTTGCCATCGCCCTCGATTGCGCTTCGACCGAATACTTCAAGGCTGGCAAATACGCGCTTGAAGGGGAAGGCAAGTCCCTCTCTCCCGAGGATCACGCCAAGTATCTTGCCGACCTCGTGGAGCGCTTCCCGATTGTCTCGATCGAAGACGGCATGGCGGAAGACGATTTTGACGGCTGGCGCATCCTCACCGAATTGATCGGAGACCGCTGCCAGTTGGTGGGTGACGATCTTTTCGTCACCAATATGCGCCGTCTTGAACTGGGCTTCGAACGCGGTCTTGCAAACGCGATCCTAATCAAGGTCAACCAGATTGGCACGCTGACCGAGACGTTGGATGTCGTCGACATGGCGCAACGTGCGGGCTATAGCGCCGTCATGAGCCACCGCAGCGGCGAGACCGAGGATGCGACCATTGCCGATCTGGCCGTGGCCACAAACTGCGGTCAGATCAAAACCGGCTCACTCGCGAGGTCCGACCGCACGGCCAAGTACAACCAGCTCATCCGCATCGCCGAGATGCTCGACGATCAGGGCGAATACGCCGGCGCCTCCACGATCGTTGGACGCTGAATTCACCGCGCGATCGGAACGTCGAAATACGTCTGCGGATGGGGCTCGTCTTCTAGCGTGAAGTGCCACCATTCTTCTCGTAGCGGTCGAAAGCCTTGCGCCACCATCGCCTGCTGCAACGCATTACGGTTCGCCTGCGCCGCGATGGAGACGCTCGTATCGCTTGGCCACGAACTTGGGTCGAATAGATCGTAGGGCGTGCCCATTTCGAGTTCCGCGCCGGTCGCGAGATTGACGAGCGTCACGTCGACGGTCGAACCACGCGAATGGCTCGAGCGCTCGGCAATGTAACCGAGCGCGAACAGCTGATCCTTGTCGATGTTGGGGTAGAATTCCGGCTTCGTAGCCTGGTCGGCCAGATCGCGCGCCCATGCGGCAAAGTCGGCGACGGCCCGGACCGGTCGATAGCAATCATAGACCTTTAGTCCGCGGCCCGAAGCGGCAAGCGCTTGCTGGACGGCCGCCAGCGCCGCCGCCGCCTCCGGCGTCAGCAAACACACTGGCGCGTCGTACCCGGCAATCCGGCGCCCGACGAAGTTGTTGGGGCCGGCGTAACGCATGTCGACGTTGAGGCCAGGCACGTGGAGCGCCGCATCGACAAGACCCGGCGCTGGCGAGCGTGGCTCGGGCGCAGCGCACGCCAGGGCCAGGGGCACGATGAGGCTGAGCAGCACTGACCGCCTCGACCCCTCGGCGGGCCGCCAGCCACCCGTCAGGAGAAAAAGTACGGCGTGCCTCAACCCCATCTTCATTTCCGGCGATTAACTCCCGACGCATCTGCCCGATCAATGTCTGACCGGAACATTTGCGCAGCTCTGAACGTCATGGCTAGCATTGCTGAATGAGTCTCACGCGCCGAACCCGTCGCAGAACCAATGGCGAGCCTTGGTGGGCCGAGGCGGAGGACGCTGAGTTGCTCCAGGTTCGCCTGAAGGATCTGGGCCTGAAAATCGCCGGCACATGGCTCGAGCAGCGTATGGCCGACCTGCATCGCGAGCTTGAGGGCCGGGGCATCGTTGCGCGTGCGCACTATTGGCTGTCGGACGAGTGGTTCAGCCCGCACGCCACGCCTGGCATCGCTTTTCCTTTCTACCTCGCTCATCCCCGTCTCATGCGGCTCGAACGCAAGATGGTGCTGGAAGTGGAGGGCGGCACGAAGCGCGAATGCATGCGCATTCTGCGGCACGAAGCCGGTCACGTTATTCAGCGCGCCTACGGTCTTCATCGCCGTCGTCGCTGGCGCGAATTGTTCGGCAATTCAACAACACCGTATCCCGATCACTACCGACCCAATCCGACCAGCCGGCGCTACGTGCTGCACCTGCGCCGCTGGTATGCGCAGTGTCATCCTGACGAGGATTTTGCCGAAACGTTCGCAGTCTGGCTCTCGCCCCGCTCGAATTGGCGCAAACGCTACGCGGGCTGGCCGGCGCTCAAGAAGCTGGAGTATGTCGACGCGCTGATGAAAGAGCTTGCCGGGACAAAGCCCGCGCCCAAACCGCGCATTGAGGTGGATCCGATCAGCCGTCTGTCCGTGACGCTGGCTGAGCACTACGAAGACAAGCGAGAGCGCTACGCTGTCGACATGCCCAGCATCTTCGACCGTGAGTTGCGCCGCATCTTCTCTGACGACCCCGCCCATAAAGGCGCATCTTCAGCGACGGCGGTCATTCGGCGCAACCGCACCGCGATCAGACGTTCGGTCGCGCGTTGGACCGGCGAGTATCCAGTGGCGTTAGACGCTGCTTTGGACGACATGATCGATCGGTGCCGGGTGTTGAAGCTGCGCGCGCCCGGCGGCGAAGAGCGGGTGCGCCTCGAATTGACGGCGCTTCTCAGCACCAAAGCGGTGTACTCCCTTTACAGCGCGTCGCGGCGGCAATCGTTTGCGGTATGAGGAAATGTCGCGTCCTGGTGTTGTGTCACCCCGAACTCGTGCCGCCGGACTCGCGCGCAGGCTACAGTGAGAAAGAAGCGTTTGAGTGGAAGACTGAGTTCGACGTTGTTTCCACGCTGCGCAAGAGCGGTCACGAAGTAAAGACGCTAGGCGTGCAGTACGACCTCGGCCCGATCAAGGACGCAGTCGAGGAATGGAAGCCTGACGTCGTCTTCAATCTGCTTGTCGAGTTTCACGGCCAAACAGTCTACGGACAGAACATTGCCGGTTTTCTTGAATTGCTGCGTGTGCCGTACACCGGATGTAATCCGCGCGGCCATGTGCTGTCACAGGGCAAGGATCTGTCGAAGAAGCTGGTGAAATACCATCGGATTCCGGTGCCGGCGTTCGCGACGTTTCAGATGGGCCGCAAGGTTCGCCGTCCGGCTAAGCTCGGCTTTCCTTTAATCGTAAAGAGCGTGATCGAAGACGCATCGACCGGCATCTCGCAAGCGTCCGTGGTCTATGATGACGATCAGCTCGCCGAGCGGGTGCGTTTCATCCACGAACGGGTTTTCACTGCAGCCATCGCCGAACAATATATCGACGGTCGCGAAATCTATGTGGGCATACTGGGCAACGAACGCCTCCGGGTGCTGCCGATATGGGAGCTCGAATTCGAGAATCTGCCGCCTGGCTCGCTTCCGATCGCCACCGAGCGCGCCAAGCACAATCTCGAATATCAGGAGCGGCGCGGGGTGATCCAGGGACCGGCCGAGGGCCTGTCGCCCAGCGTCGAGACGCGCTTGCGGGATACAGCCAAACGAATCTGCCGCGTGCTTGAGCTCGACGGGTATATGCGCATCGACTTTCGTTTGACGGCGGACGGTGTTCCTTACTTCATCGAAGCCAATCCCAATCCGGAGATCGCGAGCACGGAGGAATTTGCGCAATCCGCTCTGTACGACGGACTGGAATATCCGGATTTGCTCAATCGCATCCTCTCGCTCGCCCTCAGCCGAACCGGGGCGGAAGCGGAATAGACGTTGCGCCGCGGCGCCGTCCGGTGACCGCCGTCACGGCGAGCAAGCAGGGTTCACACTAGATTTTCTCACGTCGCCGATGGCGACGGTGAGTGGAGCCCGCACGATGTTGATCCGTTTCAGCTGCCTGATGCTCGCGCTGGTCGCCCTTGTGCCGGGAGCTTTTGCAACTCTGCAGCAAGCCGCCCTCATCGTCGCCTGACGCGCACCTTCCTCCTTCCATGACCTCACCGGCGCGGACCAGGGCCGCGCCGGCTCTTCTTCGTCTGCCGCTCGGCAAAATTTTCTCAGTACGATCGCACAGCCCGAACCGCTACCCGCTGCGGATCATCCTTTAGTACAAGCGCTATATCTGGTGCGCGTGCCGTAACTCACGGAATTAAAGGAGATTTTTGTGACCCAGAACGAAACAAGAATATTTTTGAGTCTTTACGATTCCTAAACCAACGCGACTCACCGTGCCGGCGAATCGGGGTCGGTACGATGGCGAAACGTGGGGCTATGGCGCTCAGCCTGGGACTTGGCGCGGCAATTCTTTATCTGGGGACGCACGCCGTGACGGGGCGTCAGGGGCTGGTCGCCTACGTCGATTTGCAGGCGCAGGAGCGGATGCTTGAGTCGCGCATGACGACCCTGACTGAAGAGCGCGCCCGGCTTGAGGCCCGAGCCGCTCGCATGCGCCCAGAGACGCTCGATCTCGACTATCTTGAGGAACGCGCCCGCATAACGCTCGCGGCCGGCGACAGCGAAGAATTGGTTTTCGCGCTGGACTAGTCGCGTTCCACGTTCGCAAACCGCCCTGGCGAGCGCGTTCATTCCCGCATAAGAGAGACACGCCCCCGCGTGTGGACAACCTTTCGCATTCAAGGGTTACGTGGCGGCGGAGGAGACCAGAGAATATGGCTCAAGCGGCCCGGAAACCGAACGGTTCGCACACTGCCGAAGCGAGCAAGGACGAACTACTTCAGTACTACCGCGACATGCTGCTCATCCGGCGCTTCGAAGAGCGCGCGGGCCAGCTGTACGGCATGGGTCTCATCGGCGGCTTCTGCCACCTCTATATCGGCCAGGAAGCGGTGGTGGTCGGCATGCAGGCGACGCTGAGAGAAGGCGATCAGGTCATCACCGCCTATCGCGATCACGGCCACATGCTGGCGGCTGGCATGACCGCCAATGGGGTGATGGCGGAACTCACGGGCCGACGCGACGGCTATTCCAAAGGCAAGGGCGGCTCGATGCACATGTTCAGCATTGAGAAGGCGTTTTACGGCGGTCACGGCATTGTCGGCGCGCAAGTCTCGCTGGGCGCCGGCATCGGCTTCGCCAACAAGTATCGCCAAGACGGCAAGGTTTGTCTGACATATTTCGGCGACGGGGCGGCCAACCAGGGCCAAGTTTACGAGAGCTTCAACATGGCCGCGCTGTGGAAGCTGCCGGTCGTGTTCATCATCGAAAACAATCAATACGCCATGGGCACAAGCGTGCAGCGCTCCAGCGCAGAGACCAAGCTCTATAAGCGCGGGGCAGCGTTCGGCATTCCGGGGGAGGAAGTCGACGGCATGGACGTCATCGCCGTTCGCGAAGCCGGCAAGCGCGCCGTCGAACACGCGCGGTCAGGCCAGGGCCCGATGCTGCCGGAGATGAAGACCTACCGCTATCGCGGCCACT
>CAZIOD010000080.1:0-12618 GCA_964540785.1 uncultured Terricaulis sp. | reverse complement strand
TAATTCTTGACCAAAACACTTGGGTATCTTAGCTCTCGGCTTAGATAAGGCGGCAAAGACCTAGCCCCGAAGGGGGCGGCTTCTAGCACAAGAGATTGGGGGCGTGCGAGGGCGCGGGAAGGACAGGTATGCGTTTAACTTCAAAGGGCCGGTATGCGGTCATGGCGATGGCCGATCTGGCGCTGCACGGCGGCGCAGACCGGGCGGTCCCTCTTCAAGAAGTCGCCCGGCGCCAGGAAATTTCGCTTTCCTACTTGGAGCAATTGTTTGCGCGCATGCGGCGCGCGGGGCTCGTTTCTGGTGTCCGCGGCCCAGGGGGCGGCTACCGGCTCGCACGAAGAGCCGATCTCGTGACAGTCGCAGACATCATTGCGGCGGTGAACGAGCCCATCAAAGCGACGCGCTGCGAAGAGGGCTCCACCAAGAGTTGCATTGGACGTGCTGGACGCTGCATCGCCCACGGGCTCTGGCAAGAAATGGGCGACCGCATCCATTCCTTCCTGGCTTCGGTTTCGCTCGCCGACGTCCTGGAGCAGCGGTTCGATGGCGGCAGCGCCCGCATCGCCGCGGAATAGGGACAATGAGAAAAGCACTCGTGTACTGCGATTATAACGCCGGTGCGCCAGTACGTGCGGAAGCGGCGGTCGCGATGTCGCGCGCCCTGGCGGTCGGCGGCAATCCATCCAGCGTGCACGCGATCGGGCGCCGAGCGCGCGCCCTGATCGAAGATTCTCGCGAGAAACTTGCGGGGTTTGTGGGCGCAAGCGCGGATAACGTCATCCTGACCTCCGGCGCGACCGAAGCGCTGCACCTTGCGCTGGCAAACGCCGGCGCCGCCGCGCTGATCGTTTCAGCGGTCGAGCACGACGCTTTGTTCGAACATGCGACACGTGCTCTCGGAACCGACGCCATCGCGCCGGTCGACGCTCATGGCGTGATCGATCTCTCCACTCTCGACGCGATGCTGGCGAAGGCGCCGACGCCGGCGCTCGTCGCAATCCAATTCGCCAACAACGAGAGCGGCGTCATCCAGCCGATAACTCGTGTGGCGGCGCTTTGCCGTGAGCATGGCGCGCTTTTGTTGGTTGATGCGGCGCAAGCGTTCGGACGCATTCCGGTCGACATAACCGACCTTGATGCAAGCTACCTCGTCGTTTCCAGCTACAAGATTGGCGGGCCGCCCGGCGCCGGCGCACTCGTCTTGGCGCCCGGAGCGCCGTTCGGCATCACGCGCTTCGGCGGCGGGCAGGAGCGCGGGCGCCGTCCCGGCACTGAAAACATGCCGGCCGCCGTCGGCTTTGCGGTTGCTGCAGAATGGGCGTTGCGCCACCTCGATTCAGAGTACGCACGCCTTGCTGCGTTGCGCGATCGCTTCGAGGCTGGGCTGCCCGCGGACGCCGTGATTTTTGGGCTCGCCGCGCCACGCTTGCCGAACACGTCAAACTTCGCGCTGCCGGGCATCGCAGCGGAGACGGCTGTCATCGCCATGGACCTCGAAGGCGTCGCCATAAGCTCCGGCGCCGCGTGCTCGTCGGGCAAAGTGCGCGCAAGCCGCGTGCTTGGCGCCATGCAAGTCGCACCCGAACTGGCGAAGAGTGCGTTGCGGGTGAGTTTCGGGCACGAGTCCAAGGACAGCGACGTCGATGAAGTCCTTTTCGCGCTTCGCAAAATCATGGCTCGCCGCGAACAGGGAGCGGCGGCATGAGCGCGGTCAAGGAAACCATCGATCCCGTGACGATCGAAGCGGCGCGCGCGCTTGAGGCGGAGAAGTACAAGCACGGCTTTGTCACCGACATTGAGCAGGAGCTGGCGCCGCCTGGACTGAACGCAGACATCGTACGCTACATTTCCGCGAAGAAGGGCGAGCCGGAATGGATGCTGCAATGGCGTCTGGACGCCTTTGAGCGCTGGCTGACCATGGACGAGCCGACCTGGGCGCTCGTTGACTATCCGCCGATCGACTACCAGAGCGCGCGCTACTACGCAGCGCCCAAGACCGGCGCCAAATACAAGAGCCTGGACGATGTCGATCCCGAGATTCTTGAGACCTACAAGAAACTCGGCATCCCGCTGAAGGAAGCTGAAGTGCTGCTCGGCGTCGAGGGTGCGCCGAAAGTGGCGGTCGACGCGGTGTTCGACAGCGTCTCGGTTGTGACAACGTTCAAGGCGGAACTGGCGAAAGCCGGTGTCATCTTCTGCTCCATGAGCGAGGCCATTCGCGAGCACCCCGAACTGGTCCGGCGCTATCTGGGGTCGGTAGTGCCGACGACCGACAACTTCTTCGCCACGCTCAATAGCGCTGTCTTCTCCGACGGATCGTTTGTCTATGTGCCGCCTGGCGTGCGCTGCCCGATGGAGCTCTCGACGTATTTCCGTATGAACGCCGAGGGCACCGGCCAGTTCGAACGCACGTTGATCATCGCCGACAAGGGCGCCTACGTCTCCTATCTCGAAGGCTGCACAGCGCCTATGCGTGACGAGAACCAGCTCCATGCCGCCGTGGTGGAATTGGTCGCGCTGGACGACGCGGAGATTAAATACTCAACGGTCCAGAACTGGTGGCCGGGCGACGCCGAGGGCAAGGGCGGCGTCTACAATTTCGTCACTAAACGCGGCGACTGCCGCGGCAAGCGCTCCAAAATCAGCTGGACCCAGGTCGAAACCGGCTCCGCGATCACCTGGAAATATCCGAGCTGCATTTTGCGCGGCGACGACAGCGTCGGCGAATTCTACTCCATCGCCGTGACCAACGGGCGCCAGCAAGCGGACACCGGCACGAAGATGACACATCTGGGCAAGAACACCCGTTCGCGCATCATCTCCAAGGGTATTTCCGCCGGGCAGTCGTCCAATGCCTATCGTGGACTCGTCTCCGCGCACGCCAAAGCGAAGGGCGCGCGCAACTACACCCAGTGTGACTCTTTGCTGATCGGCAACCGGTGTGCGGCGCACACAATTCCGTATGTCGAAACACGTACGCCCGATGCGCAGTTCGAACACGAAGCCACCACGACAAAGCTTTCAGACGATCAGCTTTTCTACCTGCGCGCGCGAGGCGTGCCTGAGGAAGAGGCGGTGGCGCTGTTGGTGAATGGCTTTGTCCGCGAAGTGCTGCAGAAGCTGCCGATGGAATTCGCGGTCGAAGCCCAGAAGCTCTTGGAAGTGAGTTTGGAAGGAAGCGTCGGATGATCAGCCGCAGGCATTGGATCATGGCGGGGGCCGCGTTCGCGCTCGCCGCGTGCGGGCAGCCATCGCCGAAGGAGGGCGAAGCTGAGGGCCCAACGCAAGTTGAAGATAGCTCCGTCGACGAAAGTGATTTGGAGCTGCCGCCTCTGCCGCCGGTGGACGCAGCTTTGCTGCAGGCGCCCGCGAGCGAGTTCGTGGCGATTGAGCCAACCGAACTCGGCGTCATCGGTGCGCCAACAATCGAGCAGGCTCTTGGGCCCCTCATTAGTTCTCCGGAAACGTACCAAGAGGGGGCGTCCGTCAGCTTAAGCGTGCGAGAAGCGGGCGAGCTGGCGACCGCCGACGTGGTGCGCTCCAATATTCCAGACGATTCTGTATCCGCAGGCCACGTGCGCATTGAATTCCGACGTGAACCCGAGGGCTGGTTTCCCACCAATGCCTATCGCCGTTCGCTTTGCCGCCGGGGGGAACTGACGGGTCAATGGACATCGGGTCTGTGCCCATGAGCGAGTATTGGTTTGCGCGCCGTTTCCCGGTCGGCAACCCGCGCAACGCGATGGCGCCGGTGCATTGGAAGGGGTACGCGACGGTCGCCGCCTACGTGACGTTGTTGGTGCTGGGCGGAGTTGCGTTCGCCTGGATGGGCGCCCAGGGCCAGCTGATCGCAGGGGCTGTCGTGTTCGGCGTCGCTGCTCTCATCGGCGCGAGCTTATTCATCGGCCTCTCCAGCGCGAAGGGCGACAAGGCCCGAACCGTCGCCGACTACAGGAAGGAAGTCCGCCGTGTTTGAAGTGAAAAACTTGCATGTGGCGGTGAACGACGTCGAAATCATCGACGGTCTGACTCTGCACGTGCCTGCAGGGGAAACGCACGCCCTAATGGGCCCGAACGGTTCGGGAAAATCGACGCTGGCTTATGCCTTGAGCGGACGGCCGGGCTACGAGGTGACACAAGGCTCGGCTATGCTGAACGGCGAAAGCCTTCTCGGGCTGGCGCCGGAGGAACGGGCTGCAAAGGGCCTGTTCCACTCGTTCCAATACCCAGTCGAAATTCCAGGGCTTTCGGTGATCGCGTTTCTCAAGGCCGCAATTAACGCCCAGCGAAAGGCGCGCGGGATGGATCCGATGCCGGCCCCGGAGCTGCTGAAGCTGCTGCGGTCGAAGGCCGAATCTCTGAAGATCGAGCCGGATATGCTCAAGCGGCCGCTCAATGTCGGTTTCTCCGGCGGTGAGAAGAAACGCTTCGAGGCGCTGCAGATGGCCGTTCTCGAACCGCGTTTCGCTATCCTCGATGAAACGGATTCCGGTCTCGATATCGATGCCTTGCGCATCGTTGCTGAAAGTGTGAATGCGCTGCGCGCGCCAGACCGCGCGATGCTGGTGATCACGCACTATCAGCGTCTGCTCGACTACATCAAGCCTGACCGCGTGCACGTGCTCGCTCGCGGCCGCATCGCCGCCAGCGGTGGCCCCGAACTCGCGCTGGAACTGGAGCGCGAGGGCTACGACAAGTATCAGAGGGCGGCGTGACGCTGGCCGAACTCCCCAACCGGCGCGTCGAGGCGTGGAAGTATTCCGACCTGCGCAGCGCAGTAGGCGATGCGCCATATACGCTGCGGGACGGCCGTAACATCATCGAGCGGCTGGCGCCTTGCACAGAGCAGCTTGCGCTTGAGGCCGGTGAAACACGTCTCGTGCTGGAGCGGTTGAATGGCGGCGCGCTGGAGGCGCAGGCGTCTGAGTATCGCTTGGCGCCGAATGCCGCTCTGACGCGCGTGGTGATCCAGTCCGGCGAAGGCGTGACGGTCTCATCTGCGCGCGTCCATCTGCGTGAAAAAGCGCGGTTTCGTCAGATTGTCATCGCCGAGGGCGCCAAGCTCGCCCGCATCGAGACGCACGTGACAGTGGAAGGCGAAGGCGCGGACGTCGAACTGAACGGCGTCTACATGGCCGGGCGAGGCCGCCACGCCGATTTAACCTCGACCATCGAGCACAAGGTACCGAACGGACAGACACGTCAGCTCATCAAAGGCGTCGCCCGCAAGGGCGGGCGCGGCGTGTTTCAGGGCAAGATCGCCGTCGAACGCGCTGCGCAGAAAACAGACGCGCGCCAGTATCATCACGGCATGTTGCTGGAAGACGGCGCCGAGATTTATGCCAAGCCCGAGCTGATGATCTACGCCGACGATGTCCAGTGCGCGCACGGCAACACAGCCGGCGGACTCGACGAACATGCGCTCTTTTACATGAGGTCACGCGGCGTACCGGAAGCAGAGGCGCGCGCGCTGTTGATCGAAGCGTTTCTGGCTGAGGCGATTCCCGAAGGACTGGATGCGGCGATCCGGGATGAGCTTACGGGTAGGATCGCCGCCTGGCTTAGGGAGGCGCAACCGTGAATGCGCTTCAGAACAAAAGCGAGTTCAACCGGGCCTTCGACGTCGAGGCGGTTCGAGCGCAGTTTCCAATCCTATCGCGCCAGGTGCATGGGCGCCCCTTGGTCTATCTCGACAACGCCGCCAGCGCGCAGAAACCCGAAGCCGTGATCGAAGCGATGGCGGCCGCCATGCGCGGCGCCTATGCAAACGTCCACCGGGGCTTGCATGCGCTGGCCAACGAAACGACGGAAGCGTTCGAGGCTTCGCGCGCCACGGTCGCGCGCTTCATCAACGCAGCGTCGTCCCAGAGCATCGTCTTCACCAAGAGCGGCACCCAGGCGATTAATATCGTCGCTGCGGGCCTCGATATTCAGCCGGGCGACGAGATCGTCTTGTCGGTGATGGAACACCACTCCAATATCGTGCCGTGGCATTTTCTTCGCGAACGCAAGGGCGCCGTGCTAAGGTGGCTCGATATTGACGACGACGGACGCATCGATCCGGCCGCGCTCGACGCCTTGATCGGCCCGCGCACGAAAATTGTCGCCTTAACGCATATGTCGAACGTCCTCGGCGTCGGCGCGCCGAGTGAAGCCATTGCAGTGGCGCATGCCAAGAATGTGCCGGTGCTCCTCGATGGTTGCCAGCGCGTGGTGCACGCGAAGGTCGACGTGCAGGCGCTCGGCGCCGATTATTACGCGTTCACCGGCCACAAGCTGTACGGCCCCACAGGTATCGGTGTGCTCTACGGTAAACCCGAACGCCTTGCCGCTCTCCCGCCGTACGAAGGCGGCGGTGAGATGATCGACATCGTCGAGCAAGGGAGGATCACCTACAACGAACCTCCACACCGCTTCGAGGCCGGCACACCGCCAATCCTGGAAGCCATTGCGCTCAAGGCGGCCATCGACTGGCTTACGGCTCAGGATCGCGACGCCATCGAAGCGCACGAAGCGGGGCTGCGCGACCACGCCATGGATGCGCTGCGCGCTCTCAACTGGGTGCGGCTGCATGGCCAGGCGCCGGACAAGGGCGCCATTGTCGCTTTTTCTGTCGACGGCGCGCATCCGCACGACGTCGCGCAGATCCTGGATCGCCAGGGCGTGGCGGTGCGTGCCGGCCATCACTGCGCGCAGCCGCTGATGCAGCGCCTCGGCGTTACCGCCACGGCGCGGGCAAGTTTTGCATGCTATAATCGGCTCGAAGAAGTCGATGTGTTCGTCGAGGCCTTGCATAAGGCCCGCAAACTTCTGAGTTAGGGATCAATGGACGGCGCAGTCTCTCCACCGCAAACCGCTTTACCGAAGGCCGAACTCGACCGCATCACCGACGATCTGGTGACGCAGTTCAAGACGGTTTACGACCCGGAGATCCCCGTTGATATCTACGAGCTCGGCCTCATCTATAAGGTCGATATTTCCGACGACCGACACGTCGAAATCGAGATGACTTTGACCGCGCCAGGCTGTCCGGTAGCCGGCGAGATGCCAGGCTGGGTGGAAGCAGCGGCGCGGCGCGTGGAAGGCGTGAACTCGGTGAACGTAAATCTCGTGTTCGATCCGCCGTGGACGCCGGCCCGTATGAGCGACGAAGCCAAACTCGAACTGAACATGTTGTGAGATGAGCCGAAGGCCAAGACCGAAGATCGTGACTTTGACCGACGCAGCAGCGGCGCGCGTCCAAGAGATCATGTCTCAGGGCGACAAACCTTACCTGCGCGTCGGCGTCAACAACGGCGGCTGCGCCGGTATGGAATACACCATGCACTATGCCGCAGCGCCGGAAGCGTTCGATGAAGTGGTGGAGGACAAAGGCGTGCGCATCCTGGTGCAGGCCGACGCCGTCCTGTTCCTGTTAGGTTCGGAGATTGACTACGAAGTAGGGCGTCTTTCTTCCAAGTTCACTTTCCGCAACCCGAACCAGACAGATGCATGCGGTTGCGGCGAAAGCGTCACCATCGAGCCGGCCAAACTGGAAAATTAAGGCGCATGGGGGAGAGCAGTTTTCATGCCTTCGTGCGGGAGCTGTTCGCGCCGATGGGGCCGGTTCTGATCAAGCGCATGTTCGGCGGCGCCGGGGTTTACGCCGAGGGCCTGATGTTTGCGCTGCTCGCCGATGAAACCATTTACATAAAAACGGACGATGCATTGAAAGCCGCGTTGCGTGCGGAAGGGTGTGGGCCGTTTGTCTGGATCCCAGACAGCGGACCTCGCAAAGGCGAGCATGTGGAGCTGAGCTACTGGCGCATGCCCGACGCTGCGCTCGACGATCCCGATCTGGCTACGATGTGGGGACGCAAAGCCTTGGCTGTGTCGAGGGCGAAAGCAAAAATAAAGACGTCCAAGACTTCGAAAAGAGCGACGCGGAAGGCGGCGAAGCGTTAGAAATCCGGCGTCCCGTCCTTGTCGAGATCGCGGGCCTGCTCGGCCCAGTGCTCTTTGGGATCGCGCTGGGCAAAGCCCAACCATGCAGCAAGGGGCGTGTCGCGCCACTCGGTCCAGCCGCCTATGCCGATGACGATCAGACTGGACGGCACGAGCCAGGCCGCGAGGCCGACAAGCGCCATGAACCCCGGCGCCGCCTCGATATCGGCCCATCCGCCGCCGTCCAGCCAGATGCGGATGATCTCTGCCAGCCACGCCAGCTCTTGCATGCCGCGAGGCTAACAGAACGCAGTTAAGCGCCTTTGAAGTTGGGCGCCCGTTTTTGGAAGAAAGCTTGGACGCCTTCGCGGAAGTCCTCGGTGCGGCCCGCCTGGCGCTGCGCTTGTCGCTCCGCCTGAAGCTGTTCCTCCCAGGTGTGGTCGAGTGAGGCCCACGCCAAGCGACGGATCATGCCTAGCGTTTTTGTTGGACCGTGCGCCAACTCCGTTGCGAGCGCCCTGGCTGTCGGCATGAGCTGGTCATCCGGCACGCAGCGATTGATCAATCCCCATTCCAGCGCTGTCTTCGCGGGCAGGCGTTCGCCAAGCAACATCATCTCCATCGCGCGGACGCGTCCGACCATGCGTGGAAGGTGATAGGTGGCGCTGCCATCGGGTACGAGACCAATGCGGCGGAAAGCCTGGAAGAAATACGCGCTCTCGCACGCAACGATGAGATCGCCCAAGAGCGCGAAGGAACAGCCGATGCCGGCGGCCGCGCCATTGACGGCAGTGACATACGGAATGGGCAGGTCGCGCAGCATGCTCACGAACGGGTTGAAGGTGAGTTCGAGGCGTCCGCCGAGATCGGGTTGGCCATCTGAATCCACGGGCGGCGCGCCGCCTGCGAGATTGGCGCCGGAAGAGAAGGCGCGCCCCTCTCCCGTGAGAAGGACGCATCGCGCTTCAGCAACCGCCCGGTCGAAGGCTTGCACCAGCTCTTCGGTCATATCGACCGCGATTGCGTTGAGCGTTGCCGGATCGGACATGGTCACGATCGCAACGGCGCCATCCTGTTCGTATTTCACCTTCGACATGCATGTCTCCGCGCAGGAGGCTGGAGCTTAGCAGAGAAGATTGGACGCGATACGCCTGCCGGCGCGTCAACTACGCCACATAAAGGACGGGGGTGGCGTCGGTCGTCACCTGATTGCGGCCGTTACGTTTGGAGGCGTAGAGGCAGGCGTCCGCTCGTTCGACGAAGCCTTGGGCCGTATCGCCCGGCTGCAGCCTTGCGATGCCGATCGAAACAGTAACCTGCCCCAGATCTTCGTTGGTTGAACGCCGGCGCAGGCGCTTGGTTTGGATTGCCGCTCGCAGCGCCTCAGCAGTCTGCGCCGCAGCCCGCGGACTAACCCGCGGAAGCAGCATCGCAAACTCTTCGCCTCCATAACGCGCGACCAGGAAGTCCGGCCGCGCGTGCGCCTGCATGGCGCTAGCGAGAAAGCGAAGAATCTGGTCCCCGGTATGGTGGCCCCAAGTGTCGTTGAAGCGCTTGAAATGATCGATGTCACACAGGAGCAGACACAGTTCAGTGCGTTGTGCGCGCGCTTCCTCAATGCGCATCCGCAGGGTTTCGTCGAACATGCGGCGATTGGCGAGGCCGGTCAGACTGTCCGTCAGGGACTCCAGGCGCACGGACTCAAGGCTCGACCGGAGCGTCTCGATCTCCCGAGAAGAGCGCTGCAATTGTTGATTCAGCTGTTGGTTATGATTGGCCATGTCCAGCGTCGCCGCCGCGAGGCTGGAGACGATCTGCCTGATCTGCTCCGGGCCGAGGCCGCGATTGAGGTCGGTCGCTGCGCTTTCGAGCGTGCGGCCATAATCCCCGCTCTTGCTCTCCGCCTCCTTCAGGAAGCTGAGAACCTGGCTCAGATCGCGCGCGATTTGCTCGCCGGCCAGTACGATTTGCGCCGAGGCGCCCAGCCCGGTAAAGAACCGCTCGTGCAGCTTCTCGTTAAAGTCGGGCGTAAACGCCTGCCCGGAGGCGATGCGTGCATCAACCGCTTCCCGCAGCTCAGCGCTGCGTCCTAGGCGATAGCCGAGCCAGACCTCGTAATTGGCGCTGCTGGGCGACACGCCGTGTAGGCGCATGAGGTCGAGCGTTTCTTGGGCGACCGCTGTTCCGCCTGGTCCCTGTAGCAAAACGTCTTGGTCGGTCACGCTAGATCGATCCGTGAATCTATTCATGGACGCTACGCGCGAGGGTATGGACGAGTGGTAAATGCGATGCGCGAGCGGGGTGAAAATTGGTAATTGCGCTTACGTTGACGTAAGCCGGTAAGCTGAGTGAAGGTCAGGAGCGGCCAATGAACAGACCAGTCGATCCTTCCGTAGAAGAAACGAGGTCGTACATGCGCGCGACGCTGGACGCGCAAAAGGCAGCGCAGCTGCGGAAAGGGCCGCCGAGCCCGGCGCTGCGCAAGGATCGGCTCACGCGTTGCATCGATCTCCTGCTGACGCACAAAGACGATTTCGTCGACGCAATGAATGCGGATTTCGGCGTCCGCTCGCGCGACATGACGTTGCTGACCGATATCGCCGGGGCGATCACCCCGCTAAAGCACGCGCGCGCCAGCCTCGAGCGATGGATGAAACCGCAGCGCCGCAAGGTGACGCCAGCCGCGCTCGGCGTGCTCGGGGCCCGCGCGGAAGTGCGCTATCAGCCCAAGGGCGTCGTCGGCGTCATCTCGCCATGGAATTTTCCGGTCCAGCTTTCGTTCGACGCCATCGCCGGCGCCTTCGCGGCGGGCAACCGCGTCATGCTGAAGCCCTCGGAGTTTACTCCCGCCACCTCTGCGCTGATGGCGCAGACGCTCGATCTCTATTTCGATGAGGACGAGATTGCCGTGATCCTGGGCGGCCCAGACGTCGGCGCCGCTTTCGCCGGCCTGCCGTTCGACCATCTCATCTTCACGGGCGCGACCAACGTGGCCCGGCACGTCATGCGCGCGGCGGCCGACAATCTTGTGCCGGTGACGCTGGAGCTTGGCGGCAAATCCCCGGTTGTGATCGGACGCAGCGCCGACATGGCGAAGTCGGCGGCTCGCATCATGGCCGGAAAGACAATGAATGCCGGCCAGATCTGCCTCGCTCCGGATTATGTGTTGGCGCCGAAAGAAACACTGACGGACTTCGTCAACGCGGCGCGCACGGCGACCGCCGCCATGTATCCCACACTCAAGGACAACGCCGACTACACCTCGATCATCAACCAGCGCCACTATGAGCGCGTGCAAGGGCTAATCGCCGACGCGCGCGCCAAGGGCGCCGAAGTGGTGGAGATCAATCCGGCAAACGAAGACTTCAGCCAGCAGGAGCACCGCAAAATCCCGCCGACGCTCATTCTCAACGCCACCGACGAGATGAACGTCATGCAGGAAGAGATTTTTGGCCCCGTGCTGCCGGTGCGCAGCTACACGACGCTGGACGAGAGCATCGCCGAGATCAATGCGCGCCCGCGCCCGCTCGCGCTCTATTATTTCGGCGACGACAGCGCCGAGAGCGAAGCGCTGCTGTCACGCACGACATCGGGCGGGGTGACGATCAACGACGTGATTTTCCACGTCAGCATGCACGATCTGCCGTTCGGCGGGGTCGGCCCTTCGGGCATGGGCGCCTATCACGGCCAGCGCGGCTTCTTGGAGTTCAGCCACGAGAAAGCGGTCTATCGCCAGATCGGCAGCGAACTGCTGGCGATGCTGCGTCCGCCCTACGGCGAGACGTTTCGCAAGCAGGTGGCGGCGCGGCTCAAACCTTAGCCGCCCGGCGGTCATTTCCGCTTCAAGAACGCCGGCGCGTTGTCGCCGAAGCCCTGCACTTGGCCGCCTCGCTCAGCTTGCGGCTTGGCCTCGCGACGCGGCGCATCGCTGCGCTTCTGGTCGCGGCGCTCATCGCGGGCACGCGCCGTGCTTGCCGGTTGGGCGCGCTTCTCATCGCGCTGGACCGGCTCGGTGGAGGCTTCGCCCCGCTCCGGGTCGCGCTTCATGTATTTCTGCTTCTTCTCAGAGAGCCGGCGACTGTGTTCGCGCTTCAGCTCTTCGGCGCGGCGTCCACGCCCGCCCGAGTCGCGCGGATCGCCGAGCGCTGCTTCCGGAACGCCCTCGATCTGCGCAGGCTCGATCGCTTTGCCGATCAGCTTCTCGATGGCTTCGAGGCTCTTTCTGTCGTTCGGCGCGACCAGCGTGAACGACGCGCCTTGACGGCCGGCCCGGCCAGTGCGGCCGATGCGATGGACGTAATCGTCCGGACTGCGCGGCGGTTCGTAATTGAACACGTGGCTGACATCGGGAATGTCGAGCCCGCGCGCGGCAACGTCGGAGGCGACGAGGAACTGAAGCTCGCCGGAGCGGAAACGGTCCAGTGTCTTCATGCGCAAAGACTGCTCGAGATCGCCGTGAATGGGCGAAGCGTTGAAGCCGTGACGCTTCAGCGATTGGGCGACCACATCCACGTCCGTCTTGCGGTTGCAGAAGATGATGCCGTTCTTCACGTCGCCCGAAGTCATGACGGCGCGCAGCGCTGCGCGGCGCGTGCGCGGGTCGCCGCCCGGCAGCATCAGCACGCGCTGCGTGATGGTCGCGGCCGCGGTTGCCGGCTTTGCGGCCTCGATGCGCTTGGGGTTCTGCGGGAATTG
>CAZIOD010000079.1:0-12768 GCA_964540785.1 uncultured Terricaulis sp. | reverse complement strand
GCTATGTCGATCAATCGCGCGATGCGCTCGATCCCAACAAGACGATCTGGGAAGAAATTTCAGGCGGCCTCGACATGCTGCCGATCAACGGCCGCGAAGTGCCGAGCCGCGCCTATGTCTCGAGCTTCAACTTCAAGGGCAGCGATCAGCAGAAAAAAGTGGGCTTGCTCTCCGGCGGCGAACGCAACCGCGTCCACCTCGCCAAGACGCTGCTCACCGGCGCCAACGTGCTCCTGCTCGACGAACCGACCAACGACCTCGACGTCGAAACGCTGCAATCGCTGGAAGCGGCGCTGGAAGACTTCGCCGGCTGCGCCGTCGTCATCAGCCACGACCGCTGGTTTTTAAACCGCTTGGCCACGCACATCCTCGCGTTCGAAGGCGATTCACACGTCGAATGGTTCGAAGGCGATTTCGACAGCTACGAGGAAGATAAAAAGCGCCGCCTCGGCGTGACCGAAATCATTCCGTCACGGATCAAGTTCCAGAAATTTGGGCGCTAGACGTGGCATGGCCAAACTGCCGAATGCGCATTTAGCTTTCGTCGAACCGGCCAAGCTCGCCGCCTATCTGCTCGATCCGAATCACGAGGATGGCGGACCGAAGTCTAAGCTCTTGCAGGCGATCGGCTTCGATATCGCGCGGCCCGATGAAGTTGAGGCTGCCCTTCTGGCGCACGGCGCCGCCCACGAGGCGACGGAGATAGCCACACCATATGGTATGAAGTATCATGTCGATGGAGCGTTGACCTCGCCATCTGGCCGCTCGATCCGCGTGCGGACGGTTTGGCAGATTGACACTGGAACGAGCGCGCCGCGTTTTGTGACATTGAGACCGCGAGTGAAGCCATGAGTGAGATCGTAGAACATCAGAGGGCTGTCGTGACACGCGATCTGCCGGAGGTGGGTCTCGTGGCAGGAGACGTGGGCGTTGTCGTGCATATTCATCGCAGACCCGGTGAGAGCGCTCCAGCCGGCTTCATGCTTGAACTGTTTTCGTTGGATGGCGAAAGCTTGCGAGAAGAATCTGTGCCGGCCGATGCCGTGCGGCCGGTTGCCGCAAATGACATGATGCACGCGAGACCCGTGGCGGCTGAATAGCCGCCCGCCTCGCGTTAGCGAGATCATCCCGAGCCGGATCAGGTTTCAGAAGTTTGGGCGGTGGAGCGTGCCAAGTATTCCGAACTTCGATCGGGCGGTCGTCGACCCGCAGAAGCTGTCCGGATACTTGTTGAATGCCGCCCACAAGGTCGGTGCGCCGAAACTGCGCTTTCTGGAGAGTTTCGGCTTGGGCTAAGATACGAGGTGGACGGCTCGCTTCAGACGCCTTCCGGTCCCGCACCATTAGGCATTGAAATAAACATCATTTGATGCCATATTCCGTGCATGCGCACCACGCTCGCCCTCGATGACGACCTCCTCGCCGAAGCCGAAGCGCTCACGGGGGTCAAAGAGAAGACCGCGCTCGTGCGCGAAGCGCTCAGGGCCCTCATCGAGCGCGAGTCCGCGCGCCGGCTCGCGCGCCTCGGCGGCAGCGATCCGAAAGCGAAAGCGCCGCCGCGCAGACGGCCGCAATAATATGGACCGCCGGCGCCCTCGCCGGCCAACACCGGCGCAGGCCGGCGAGGGCGCCGGCGGTCCATATTGGGCGTGTGCCTCATGATCCTGGTCGACACCTCGATCTGGATCGACCATTTCCGCGTCGCCGATCCGCAGCTTGTCGCGCTGCTCACGCGCAACGAGGTGCTGACGCACCCGGTCGTGATCGGCGAAATCGCCTTGGGCAGCGTCGCAAAGCGCACGGAGGTGTTGCGCTATCTGAATAATCTTCCCGCCGCCGTGTCAGCGCAGCACGAGGAGGCAATGATCTTCATCGAGCGTCACAAGCTTGCCAACACCGGCCTTGGCTATGTCGATGCGGCTTTGCTTGCCTCAACCGCACTCACGCCCGGCGCCGCCCTGTGGTCGCGCGACAAGAGCCTTCGCGCTGGAGCAACGCGGTGCGGACTCGCGCCGAAGATTTCATTGCCCTAGCCACAGGTGCGCCGAACGGTCAGAAGGCGAATGCGCTGCGTGGGCGTCACCGAGATCATCCCGTCCCGCAGCAAATTCCAGAAGTTCGGGCGGTAGGCCTAATCCGGGGAATCAGCGAAGCGGGGTGTCTGTGTCTTTGCCGACTTCGCGGATATCGACCTCATTCGCCCAGGCGAGGTAACTTTCCCTGCCTCCCCCGCCGCGAAAAGTGGCGACGCCGGTCTCGGCGATCTCGCGCATCAGCTCGAGCGAAAGCTGCCTGTTAAGTCCGGAAGCCTGCTCGACCACGCTGACGGAGGTTTCGCGCATGTTGCGCTGCAGCTGCGCCAGGTGCTTGAACAAGCCCGTGGCGTTCGGCTTTCTCAGCCGGAGCCGATAAATCGCTTCCCGTTGCGCGTCAGTGAGCGCCATCAACCCCTCCCCACACTCCCGGTTCAGATTAATGACGCCGCCCTGCGTTAGGCAAGGGATTTGCTCCGACGTGCTAGCCGCGCGCACGCTGTGTCAGCGCGAGGCGAACCGGCGCCGCTCGTCGTCTTCCAGTCTGAACACGACGTGCAGATTGACAGGCGTGCCGACTGCGCTGCCGCCATCCGCGCGCGTTGGCGCGTGCCGGTACGCCCGCGCTACACGTAACGCGGCCGTGCCGAATTCGCGCCCCGTCTCCTCTGCACGCACGCAGTCCAGCGCGCCGCCGTCCATCACCGTGCACGCAAGGCGTGCTTCGCCTTCGCGTCCCCGTTCGAGAGCGCGCACAGGATAAAGCCCGTTCAAGCGCCGTTCGCTTGGCCGGCGCACCCAGACCGGACGCTGCCCAGCGCGCACCACGATGTCCTCGCCGTCTTGGGCCCTCGCCGCGTCGGGGGTGAGGCTGGCGGGCGTCACGCCAACGATCTCTTCCGGTACGGGCGCAGGGCGTGCTGTTGCGCGCCGCGCGGCCGGGCGGGGCGATGACGACGCCTGCGCCGCGACGGGGTCATCCATCGCTGGATCCGCGAGCGCCAAGTCTTGCGGTTCGAGCGGTGCGGCGCGCAGCGGCGCGTCCTCGTAAGTCTGTTCGCCATAGGGATCGGCGTGGGACATCTCAGCGCCTTGCTGCGCCGGCCCGAAAACCGTCCACGCCGCGTAGCCCCCGCCGAGCAGAACCGCCGCCGCGATTGCGCCAATTAGCCACTTCGATCCGCTGCCTTTCGACGCGCGGATGGTGGTTGCGCCATGAGGATGTTCGCTCACCTTCGCCTCCCTGAAATCCGGCCAGGCCCGGTCGGCCCGCAACGTGCTGTGTGGTAAAATGTTCCCATGGGCTCGCCTCCCGGCGGCCCGGCTCCGGCGCGTTCAAGCCGAAACGGGCGGCGCGCGACGTGACCGAGGTCATAGCCGAACCACCCCGGGTCGTCCCGGCCTTAAAGATTGCATTAACCACAAATCAGCAGCCTTAGCCGTCCGTTCGCTGCGCATCCGAATTGGCGGCGATCCGCGGGGAGAGGAAGGACATGCGCAAGTACGCGGCGCTGCATCGGCATCTCAACAAGCGCAACGGACGTCCGGAAATGCTCACATTCGAGGACATCGAAAAGATTATCGGCAAGACGCTGCCACAGAGCGCCTACAAGCATCGCTCGTTCTGGGCTAACGACAATCAGGACCATCACACCCACGCGCGCGCCTGGATGCGGGCGGGTTACCGCGTCGCCTATGTCGACCGTGAAGAGAAAGTGATCCGTTTCGAACGGACGCGCTGAGGTTGGACGACGCCTGCGCCAGCTCCTAGCGTCGTGCCCGAGGAGAAGCCCGGTGCGCCGTCTAACCCTCGCGCTCGCCGCCATTCTGATGCTGGTCGCCTGCGCCTCGACCATGCAGGGCGGCTATGACGACCGCGCGCAACACGATTGTGAGCGCGAAAACCGCGGCGTTGAGCGGGCCATGTGTTGAGGCCCCTCGGGCGCTGCCCTGAAGCGGCGCTTCGAGCCGCCCTCTAAACGCCCCATTCTGCGCCATTCCTGCGCCTGCGAGGCGATCGGGGAGAGACCATGCGGCGTCTCATTTTGGCGGCGGCGGCCGCCTTCATGCTGTCGGGCTGCGTCAGTTATCTGGAGTCGGCGTACGACGACGAAGCGCGCGAGAATTGCTACGAGCAACGCCGCACGGGGGCCGAGAGCTGTTGGGAGATCGTCGACCGGCAGCGACGCGAAGCGCGCCGCGCGCGTCGCGACGATTAGTCTGGCAGTTCTTACTCGGCCTGGTGCAACAGCGCGGACATCTCGTCGAGCACGCCGAGACGTTCGACTTCGAGCTCTTTGCGCTCATCCCGGTTGGCGTCAATGGGGTTGCCTTGCAGGTCCTGGATGCGCAGCCAGAGTTCGCGGTTGCGCTGGCGCAAGGCGGCGAAACGCGCGTTTTCCCGCGTCAATTGTTCGATCTGCTCGGCCTGTCGGGAAATTCCTCGGCGAGATCGTTGGTGAGCGTGCTCATGGAGCCTGAACGAAACCTTGTCAGCGGAAGTTCCAAAGGCTTGCAAGGAAGCTTCGTGCAGTGAAAATGTGTGTGGGAGGACCAAACCGATGCGTATTCTGGTCGCGGGCTTGGCCGTATTTGCCGCCGCGTGCGTGGCGGAAGTCGATGAGAACGGCGAAAGCGCGCCGGGCGGATACACGCTCGAAGTGCGCGCGAGCAGCCTCGATCAGACCTATCTCGTCACGACACCGGACGGCCGCGTCGTCGGCGCTCGCGCTGCGGATGGCGCCTCGGCGCTGATGAACAACGATCGCGCCCTCGCCCTTGCCGGCGAGCCCCCGCCAAGGGGCGAGACCCCGCCGGAGGTGATGTCGTTGCGTCTGCCCGGCTTTCAAATGCAGATCAATGCGGAGGAAGAGAGCGGCGACAACGGCCGCGTCGCCCTCTCGATCGGCGCTAAAGGGCAGAACATCGTCGTGCACGCCGACGAGGGCGGTCCCGGCGAGGCCGACGATCGCGCCTATGTGCGCATTACCGGCGCCGATGCGGATTCGGTCCGGCATTTCGTTGAGGATGCCGAAGGCATATCGCTCGAAGTGAAAGCGGCGATGTTGGCGGAGCTCGGGCTCGGCGCGGTTCAGCCGGAGGAGGCGCAGCCCTAATCGCTTGCCTGGCGGGGCGCCATTCGCTTTTGTGTGCCCGGTGAATCTGAGGGGGAATACCTGATGCGTGGAACATTGCGCGCGGCTGCGGCTGCAGCTGCGGGAGGCGTCCTTGCGTGCGCCGTCGCGCCGGCATGGGCCGAGGAGGGGATGTGGACGTTCGACAACTTCCCCGCTGAGCGCATGCGCGCGGAAATGGGCTGGGCGCCGGATCAAGCGTGGCTGGACCGCATCATGGCCGGCACGGCCCGCCTTCCCGGCTGCTCGGCGTCCAATGTCAGCGGCGAAGGGCTCGTCCTCACCAACCACCATTGCGTCATCTCTTGCGTGACGGCGCTGTCGACGGCGGACGCCAATTTCATCAGTGACGGCTTCATGGCGCGCGCGAGAGAGGAAGAGCGCCGTTGCCCGAACATGTCGGTGCAGGTGCTGACGGGCCTCTCCGATGTGACCCAGCAGATCGATGCGGCGACCGCGAACGCGAGTGCAGAAGCCTTCGCGCAGGTGCGCGACGCCGAGATCGCCCGCCTTGAAGGCGCGTGCACATCGGGCGCGCAGCGTTGCGAAGTTGTGACGTTGTACCAGGGCGGGCGCTACTCGCTTTATACCTACAGGCGCTACGACGATGTGCGCTTGGTGTTCGCCCCTGAGCACGGCATGGCCGCATTCGGCGGCGACCCGGACAATTTCAACTTCCCGCGGTACTGCGTCGACTTCTCGTTCCTGCGGCTTTACGAAAACGGCGCGCCGGCCGCGACGCCAAACCATCTTTCGATGCGCTTTGAGCCGTTGGCGCAAGACGAGATCGTGTTGATCGCAGGCAATCCGGGCCGCACGTCGCGCCTGCGCACCACGGCCGAACTGGCGTTCCAGCGCGACTTCAATCTGCCGTGGCAGCTCACTACGCTAGCCGAAATGCGGGGACGCCTCATCGCGTACTCGGCGCAGAACGCCGATCAGGCGCGCATTGCTTCAAGCACGCTGCAAGGCGTGGAGAACTCATTCAAAGCGCTCTCTGGCCGGCGCATGGCCCTGGCGGATGCGGAAGGATTCGCACACGTGGCAGAGCGGGAGCAGGATCTGCGTACGCGCGTACAGCGCAACCTCGCGGCGACGCGCGAGGTCGGGAACGCCTGGGGCGAGATTGAGCGCGCGTACGATCTGTATAACGCGATGTTCTACCGCTATCAGTATTTGGAGGCAGGCGCCGGGCAGCGTTCGCTTCTGTTCGGCTGGGCGCGCGATCTGGTGCGCAGCGCGGCGGAAAAAAGAAAGCCCAACGGCGAACGGATGCCCCGCTACGCCGACGCCCGTCTCGCCTTGATCGAGCAGGGCCTAAGCGCGGACCGGCCGGTCACGCCAAGCTTCGAAGAGCTGCATCTCGGCTTCTGGCTTTCCAAGCTGCGCGAGCATCTCACTGTGGACGATCCCAGTGCGCGCGCGATCCTCGGCAACGAAAGTCCGGAAGCGCTGGCGCGGCGGCTGTCGCAGTCGCGGCTGGCCGATCGCGCTTATCGCATGCAATTGTGGGAAGGCGGGGCCGAGGCGATCGCGGCGTCCGACGATCCCATGATCATGTTCGTACGGAGCTGGGACGACCAGGCGCGCGCCGTGCGCAGCCAGTACATCGAGCAAGTCGAAGGGCCGGTCGCCCGTGCGCATGAACGCATCGCCCGCGCGCGTTTCCGCGCCTTTGGGCAAACGCAATATCCCGACGCCACATTCAGTCCGCGCATTTCATACGGCCGGGTGCTGGGCTGGACGGAGCCTGGGGGCCGGGCGATTGCGCCGTTTACTCATGTCGAAGGTCTCTATGAACGCGCAACCGGCGCGCCGCCTTTCGTGCTCAGTCAGCGCTGGATCGATGCGCGTGCGCGGCTCAATCCGCAAACCATCTTCAATTTGTCGACGACCACGGACGTGATCGGCGGCAATTCGGGCAGCCCATTGCTGGATCGTGAAGGGCGTGTCGTCGGCGCCGTGTTCGACGGCAATATTCACTCGCTGGGCGGTGAGTATTTCTACGACATCGAGCTGAATCGCAGCGTCACGGTGGCAAGCACCATCATTCGCGTCGCGCTGGCGGAAGTCTACGGGATGCAGACATTGCTGGCTGAACTGGAGGCGCCTTGAGGACGGGCCGACTTTAGCCGGGCAGGGCCGCTTTAACGAATGCGGTTTGGCGCGCGAGCGAGGCGGATGTCTGCGGCGTTGGGAACGCGATGAAACCGTGACAGGCGCCCGGATAGATGTCGAGGTCGCCGGCATTCCCGGCCGCCACCCATCGCGCATGCATGAACAGGCTGTCGTCCAGCAGCGCATCCTTCGTGCCGATCGTGAATAGCGCCGGGCAGAGACCGCGCAGATCCGCGTAGAGCGGCGAGATGTGCGGAGCTCGCTTCTCGGTCTCGCCCATGCCAGGCAGGAAGGCCTCGCCGAACTTTTCGATATCCAGCGTTCGCAAGACCAGCCGCTCGTCGTTGCCGAACGCGCGGGCGCTGGGCGTCATGCCCAGATCGAACGCGCCGAAGACGAGATTGGCCGCGAGAAAAGGCATGCGCCCGTGCTTGTCGCGTAGCCGCAAAATGGTCAGCGCCGAGAGATGCGCGCCGGCGCTCTCGCCCCCGATCGCCAGCGCCGCGCCGCCGAAATCGGCGAGATTGTCGCTCACCCACAGCGCCGCTGCTTCGCAGTCGTCGGGGCCTGCGGGGAAAGGATGTTCGGGCGCCAGTCGATACTCGACGCTGATCGCGGTGAGTCCCGTCTCGTCAGCGAAGCGCTCCAGCAGGCGGTCCTGCTGATCCGCAGCGCCCAAGGTGTGCCCGCCGCCATGGATGTGCAGATAGACGCCGCGCGATGTTTGCGGTGCAATTACGCGCAACGGAATCTTGCCGGCAGGCCCGTCGATTTCGAGCCAACGCGCACGCTCCGACTTCGCGGCCGCCGGGAAGATGCCTTCGCCGCGGGCCCGGGCGGCGCGTACTTTGGCGACGCCGACGTCCCACCATTCGGGCATGCCGGTCATGGCCGCGACGATGGCCGCATTGGCGCTCCTGGTTTCCGCCGGGACGGCGGCATCGCTGAACAGCTTCGGATCGAGATAGCGCGTCACTTGAGGCCGCCCATTTTGCGAATTGCCTTCCATTGCGCGGCGGTGACCGGTTGCACAGACAGCCGCGAATTCTTCACCAGCACCATGTCCGTGAGGCTCTTCTCTGCCTTGATCGCCGCCAAGCTCACCGGCGTCTTCAACGGCTCAACCGCTTTCAGGTCAACGCACACCCAGCCTTCCTCTTTCGCCGTCGGATCGGGATAGGCTTCCTTCACAACTTCGCTGACCCCGACAACCTCTTTGCCGTCGCCGGAATGATAGAAGAAGACGCGGTCGCCCTTCTTCATGTGTTTCAGGTGCGCTTTGGCCTGATGATTGCGCACGCCTGTCCAGTCGTCTGCGCCTTTCTTGACGTGACGGTCCCAGGACCAGGTGTCCGGTTCGCTCTTGACCAGCCAATACGCCATCACTGTGCCGCCGGCTGCACGAGCGCAAGGGCCTCGATGCGGATGCTGACCTCATCGCCGATCAATTGCGCGGCCAGGGTGGAACCCCACGTTGAGCGGTTCAACGCGCCGGTTGCCGTGAAGCCGGCGGCCTGACGCTGATTGTTCGGCAACGGGCCAAGTTGGTTCAGGGTGACGTCGAGCGTTACCGGATGCGATTGGCCGAGCAGCGTAAGGTCGCCTGTTACGCGCGCTGTGCGTTCGCCTGTGATCTCAACCCGCGTAGAACGAAACTCCATCGTGGGGAATTGCGCGACGTTCAGCCAGCGCTGCTCACGCAGGTGCTCGTCGCGCGTATCGTTGCCCGAATCCACGCTCGCTGTCCGGATTGTCGCGCGAACCGAGGAATTCGCCGGGTTCGCCTCATCGAGCACGACCGCGCCCGACACGTCATCGAAGCGGCCGAGCACATTGTTGAAGCCGAAGCGCTCGATCGCGAAAGACACCTGCGTGTGCGCGGGGTCGAGCGTGTATGTCGCCGGCTCAGCGTGCGCCGCGGACGCTCCAAGCAGCGCAGCGGCGAAGAACAAGCCTCGCATAAGTACCCTCCATTTTGTGCGAGCCGCGGCGCGCCGGGCTGAGTTTACCGCACGCGGCTGCGCTGGCCAGTAGGTTGCGACATTAACCGTTCGCCTCGCCGCTCACGCCTGGCAGGCGGCGCACGCTTGATCTCCCGCCAAACGCCCGTAAAGCTCAGGACGCCATGAACGCAGCGCTTGAAGCAGAGGGGCTGGTCAAGCGCTACGGGGCGCGCACCGCCGTCGAAGATTTGAGCTTTTCCGTCCCGCAGGGGTCGATCTACGGCGTGCTCGGGCCCAACGGCGCGGGCAAGTCGACGACGCTGCGCATGCTGGTGGGCGTGCTGAAGCCGACGAGCGGAAACATCCGCGTGCTTGGCGGACCG
Organism: uncultured Terricaulis sp.; assembly: GCA_964540785.1. GTDB lineage: Bacteria > Pseudomonadota > Alphaproteobacteria > Caulobacterales > Aquidulcibacteraceae > Vitreimonas. The sequence continues at coordinate 3,157 of CAZIOD010000079.1, read as the reverse complement.
GTCGTGCGCGAGACGCTTCGCCGCGTCGGCTACCTCCCTGAGGAGCGCGGCCTTTACCGCGCGATGAGCGCACGCGGTGCGATCGCCTATCTGGCCCGGCTCAAGGGCGTGCGCTCCGGCCAGGCGTTCAAGCGCGCCGACAAACTGCTGACCGATCACGGGCTGGGCAAGGTCAGACGCAAGAAAATCAAGACGCTCTCTAAAGGCATGGCGCAGAAGGTGCAGGTGCTCGCCGCGATCGCGCACGAGCCGGACCTGATCATTTTCGACGAGCCGTTCGCCGGTCTCGATCCGGTGAACCAGCGTGTGCTCGAAGACACCATCCGCGTCCAGGCTGCAGCGGGGCGCACTATTCTCTTTTCCACGCACGTGATGGAGCACGCCGAGCGGCTCTGCGACCGCATTCTGCTCATTGCCGGCGGCCGCGCCGCGTTTGAAGGCACGGTGCGAGATGCGCTGGCTCTCGCGCCAAGTCTCGCCGTGATCGAGACGGACGGCGATTACGACATCGCACCGGTGCTCGCGCCGCGCGGCTTTCAATGGAGCGAAGAGCAGGGCGAACACGGCAACCGGCGTTGGCGCGTGCGGCTCGAGAATGGCCACGGGGCGCGTCAATTGCTGCAGGCCTGCGTTGAGGCGGGGGCGCCGCTTTCGCTGTTCGAACCAGCGCGCGCGAGCCTGCACGAAGCTTTCGTTGCGCTTATCGGCGAGACTGCAGCGAGAGCGGCGGAATGAGACCGATCCTTCTCGTCGCTCGCCGCGAGTATCTTGCCTATGTCGGCGCCTGGGGGTTTTGGATTTCCCTGATCCTGGCGCCGCTGATCATGGCGACGCTGCTCTTTGCGCCGGTGCTGCTTGCGCGCGCCGAGCCGCCGCGCGTGCTGGCGGTCCTCGCCGAGCGGCCGGACGACGCTGCAGTGGTCAAGGACGCGTTCCGCAGCATGGCGCGGCGCGACGCCCGGCGGGAGATTCGCGCCTATCTCGACGCGGCGGCGCCGGCGATCGCGCGGGACACGATGGTCGCCTTCGACGGCGTGTCCGACCGCGAGGGCGCAATCGCGGCCGCCCGTGCAGTTGTCGCCGAGCGGGCGCCGCGCGCGCTGGGCGCGTTCCCGTCGCCATCGCCGCGTTACATTCTGGCCGATCCGCCGGCCGCGAATATCGAGGACTTGCGGCCCTATCTCGACGGCGCGCTTACGCTGGCCGACGGACGTTCGCTCTATGGCGCGCTCAACATTCGCCGCGAAGCCGGCGCGCCCGTCATCGAATACTGGAGTGTCAATCTCAGTCACGAGGAGCCATCCAATGTGGCGGCCGGCGCGTTGCGCCTTGCGATGCAGCGCGAGGCGCTCGCCGCGCGCGGGCTCGATCCCAGCGAAGCCGATCGATTGAATGCGTTCGAGCCGCGTGTCGCCCAATTCGACCCGCGCCCCACCGCGAGCGGCGAACAGGTTACGCTGCGCGACCGTGCGCCATTTTACGCCGCGATCGCCCTCGCCTTCATCCTCTGGAGCGTCGTGTTCTCGGTCGCCAACATGTTGCTCACGGGCGTAATCGAGGAGAAGTCCAACAAGATCCTCGACACCATCCTGACCAGCGTAACGCCGCTGGAGCTGCTTATCGGCAAGCTGCTCGGCGTCGCCGCTGTGAGCGCCACGCTTTTCCTGTTCTGGGGCGCGCTCGGGGGAGGGCTGCTGAGCGTTGCGGCCGAACGGGCGTCTATGTCGATGTTCGGCCAGGTCGCGGCCGCGTTCCTCGAACCGCGCCTGCTGGTCGCTTTCGGCGTCGGCTTCGTCGCCGGCTATTTGATGTACGGGGCGATCTTCCTCGCGCTCGGCGCACTCTGCGAGTCGATCCAGGAAGCGCAAACCCTGCTTGGGCCGGTCGCGCTTGTGCTGGCTGTGCCGATGATGCTGGTGACGCCTGCGCTCGACAATCCAAACGCGCCCATCATCGAAAGCGCCAGCTGGATTCCGCTGTTCACGCCCTTTCTGTTGCTGATCCGCGCGCCTGCAGGCCTCGATTGGGTGGAGATCGCAGGTCAGGGCGGACTGATGCTGCTGGCGGTCGCGGTCGTCCTCTTCCTCGCCTCGCGTCTGTTCAAGGCGGGCGTCGTCAATCAGCTCAGCATGTCGACGTTGTTCGGCAAGAAGGCCAAGGGCTGACGGCGCGCTTCGAGCAGCGCAGCGCGACGCCTCCTGAGCCGGCCAGAGCTCGCATCGGCGTCAGTCCGAGCGTGTCGAATGCCGACACGAACCAAAATGCCGGCGAGACGCCGGCCGTCCAAAGGATCACTCGGCCGCGAGCGTCGCCGGCGCGCGTTGCGGTCCGCGGATGAGGCGTCCGGGATGGACGCCGAGATAATCGCCATTGCGGAAGGTCACTTCGCCCGACTTGATCGTGCAGACATAGCCGTCCGCTTTCTGCAGCAGGCGCCTGCCGCCTGCCGGAAGGTCGAACGCGAGCCACGGCTTGCCGAGCTTCAGCGTGTCGAAATCGATCACGTTGATGTCGGCGAGATAGCCGGGCGCGAGGACGCCGCGGTCTTCCAGACCGTAGAGCCGCGCCGTGTCGCGGCACTGGCGCTTCACGGCATGCTCCAATGAAATGCGCGCGCCGGCGCGATCGCGCACCCAGTGCTGCAGCATGAAGGTGGGCGAGGCCGCGTCGCAGATCGTGCCGCAATGGGCGCCGCCGTCGGAGAGCGAATTGACCGTGTCGTCCGCGTCCTGCAGCGGGCGAAGGAAGTTCAGATTGCCGTCGGCGTAGTTGAGGATCGGGAAATAGATGAAGCCTCGGCCGTCGTCGCGCATCAGCAGCTCGTAAGCATACTCTTCCGGCGTGACGCCGCCCGCCGCCGCGCGCGCGGCGATAGTCTCGGCTTGCGTCGGCTCGTAATTGAAATCCGGCCCCATCTCGTACTGCAGCGTCCAGCCGCCGGCGACGACCATGATGAGACCAATGAGATCGCTCTGCGGAAACTGGTTCGGCTCAGTGATCATGCGTTGTTTGAACGCGGGGTCTTTGAGGTGGGCGAGCTGCTCGGGCCAGGGCTTGTGCATGATCTCCAGCCATGCCGGGCGGAAGCGGAACGGGTGCACCGTGCCTTGCCAGGCCATGACGATGCCGTTGCCGCGCAGCGCGATCTGGGCGACGA
>CAZIOD010000078.1:11646-12791 GCA_964540785.1 uncultured Terricaulis sp. | reverse complement strand
GCGAAGGTCGACGAGCTGACTCAAGACGCCCGCGCAGAACTCGCCAGGATCGAGAGCATGGGCGGCGGCGCCGCCGCGCTGGATTACATGAAAGCCGCGCTGGTCGAGAGCAACCGGCGCCGCACCGAAGCCATCGAACGCGGCGAGGTGAAGGTTGTCGGCGTCAATTGCTTCACTGAAGCCGAGCCCTCCCCGCTCGAAACCGGCGAAAAGAACATTCAGACCGTCGACCTCGCCGTCGAAGCCGAACAGATTGCGCGCCTCAAAGCTTGGCGCAACGCGCGCGACGTCGGCGCCGTTGAATCGGCGCTCGCACAGCTCGAAGCCGATGCGCGCGCCGACACAAACATCATGCCGGCCTCGCTCGCCGCCGCCAAAGCCGGCGTCACTACCGGCGAATGGGCCGCGGCGCTGCGCAAGGTCTATGGCGAATATCGCGGGCCCACCGGCGTTGCGCTGGTGATCGAAACTGGCGGCGAAGACATCGAGCAAGTGAAGCGCGACGTCGCCGCACTCAGCGAAAACCTTGGCCGCCAGCTCACCTTCCTGGTCGGCAAGCCCGGTCTCGACGGCCATTCCAACGGCGCCGAGCAGATCGCAGCGCGCGGCCGCGCCGCGGGCATGAACGTGATCTACGAGGGCATTCGCCTCACGCCCGCAGAGATTGTCGCGGCCGCAAAGGAGAAGCAGGCGCACGCCATCGGACTTTCCATTCTCTCCGGCTCGCATCTCGATCTCGTGCGCGACGTCGTGGCGCTGATGCGCGCCGAGGGGCTCGATGGCGTTCCGCTTGTTGTGGGCGGCATCATCCCGCCGGCGGACGCGCTCGCGCTCAAGCAAATGGGCGTCGCGGGCGTGTACACGCCGAAGGACTACAAAATCACCGGCATCATGGCCGACGTCGTGAAACTGGTGGCGCAACGCTCTGACTAGCCGTGTCCCGGCATCGGCTTGGGCTGCCACAGTTCGATCTTGCGCACCTCGGGGTCCATGATGTGGGCGAAGCGCCCATTCACTTCTTCCGGAAAAGTCTTCACAGGCTCGACGCCGTGCTCTTTAGCGCGCGCCAGCATGGCGTCGAGATCGTCGACGACGAGATTGAACATGAATTCGTTGGTCGATGGTGCGGGATAGTCGCTGTCCTT
>CAZIOD010000078.1:0-11546 GCA_964540785.1 uncultured Terricaulis sp. | reverse complement strand
CGACGAGATTGAACATGAATTCGTTGGTCGATGGTGCGGGATAGTCGCTGTCCTTCGCCATCGGATTGAGCACCGTGCCCGAGCCCGCATGCGCAGCGAACGGCCCCGACGGCAGCCATGCCCCGCCCCAGTCGAACCATTCGATGCCCAGCACTTTGCCGTACCAGTCGCGCATCGCGGCGGGATCTTCGCATCTGAAGAAGAGCCCGCCGACGCCCAGCACTTTCGCCATGGTCTACCTGTCGCCCTGCAATGAATTCACCAGCCGCGTCATCGCGCTTGCGCCGACAAGCGGCGCGAAAAACGGAATCACCGAGCAGGCGATGCCGACGAAAAACACCGCGGCGCCGTTGCGCTTTCGCAGCGCGACCGCGTCGGCGTAGCTCATGTGCCGCGCCGCCGCGATGGTCGCGTATTCGCGTCCCATCAGATACCCGTTAAGCCCGTAGAAAACGAGCGCGTTCACGCCGGGTATGAAATAGAACGGAATGGCGATCAGGTTGAGCAGCAGCGCCGGGATGGCGATGCGAACGCCGTTCCAGATCCCTTCCGGCAGCGGCACATTGCGCGCTTTCGGCGCGCCGATCTTCTTCTCCACGCGCTCGGCGGCGAAGTCGAACAGCGCGCCGCCGATCGTCATGGACACCGCCGGCGACAGCGCGATCGCCAGCACCACGACGGCAATGCTCGCCGCCAGCGAGCCCGCCATGGTGAGATAGCCGAGCCAGCCTTCGCTGTCGGGAATGAGCGGCACCAGGTAAGCAAGCCCCGCGCGCGCCAGCAGCACCGTGATCGTCAGCGCCACAACGAGATTGAGCAGCGCCAGCCAGGTCAGCCGCCCGAAGATGACGTCCTTCAGCCCGCCTAGGATCGCCGCGAAGGCCTGGGTCATGCCCCCGCTCCTGCGCGCGTGCGCTGCACGATGTAGATGCCCGCCAGAATGAGGCCTGCGCCGAACAGCGCAAGCGCGCCGAGCGCTTCGCCGAAGATCGCCCATGACAGCGCCGCCGCCGCAATCGGCTGCATCCACAAGAGCACGGTGGAGACCACGATTGGCAGGCGCCCCACGCCGAACGCAATCAGCCCCTGCCCGCCCGCATGCACGACAACGCCGAGGCCCGCCAGCAGCGCCCAGCTGGACCACGTCTGCGGCAAGAGCGCCTCGCCGGTGACGAGACACAAAGCCAGCGTGAGCGCAGCGGCCGTGAGCGAAGACCAGAACATCACAGCGCCGACACTGACGCGTTTGCCGAGCGCGCGCACGATGAGAAGATAGCCCGCATAGCCAATCGCGGCGGTGAGCGCGAGCCCGTCGCCGAGCCAACCCGCCTCCGCGCTTGACGGCCCTTCGCCCGCCTGCGCGCGCGCCAAGGCGAGCGTCACCGCCCCGGCCAGCGCCATCGCGCCGCCGCCAAGCGCGCCGAAACCCAAACGCTCCTTGAATACGAACCAGCCGAACGCCGCGGCGAACACCGGCGTCATGTTGGTGAGCAAGGTCGCATTGGCGATCGTGGTTTGCATCAACGCAAACGCCCACAGATTGAGCTCGATGCCGAACAACACGCCTGCGCCAACGAGCCAGCTGAGATCGCGGCGCGACGGCATAGGCGCCTGGCGCGCCCACAACGCCAGGATCGGCAGCGCGAACAGGAAGCGCCAGAGATTGGTGGCCGCCGGCTCCAGCTCCGACACCCGCACCGCAATCGGCGCAAGCCCGATCAGCGCCGCCCCGGCCAGCGCGGCCAGTACGGCCGGGCCCCTCGTCTGCGTCTGGTCCGCCACCGGCGCGGTGGTGGCCCAGCCCCCGGGCCGGAGCAAACAGAATCGGCGAGCCTCCATGCCGGGGGAATCGCGATGAAGTCGGACGTCGGGCCGTCTTCCGCTACCGGCGGAGCGCGGCGGGGCGGTCGTTAACGTCTGTGGCGAAAAAACTGAAACGAGGCCGAAGCTGACAGGCTCGTTATGGTAAATTGACCCCGTTTCGGGACCGCTTTCTCACAAGCAGTTCACCGAAAAAACCGCCCGCAGAGGCGTTGGCCATTGACCCCGCATTAACGGCCAGTGATCACTATATCTAGACACGGGGGACGGAGAGACCACTAGGGCTCGTGGTTTCCGCCAACACCGAGTCTGATTAACACCGAACTAAAGAGGGGCGGCGCACGATGTACAAAAGAGCGGAAAAAGTCGGGGTCCACCGCATGGGCGAGGTCCATCGCGGCAAGCCCAAGCCGCTGCGTCCGCTCCGCGTGGTCGAGAAGGTCGTTACGGATCCGAGCCGCGATGCGCTCCTCACCGAGTTCGGCAAGACGACGCTTGAAGACCGCTACCTGCTGCCCGGCGAAAGCTTCCAGGACATGTTCGCGCGCGTCGCCACGGCGTTCGCCGACGACATCGGCCACGCCCAGCGCATCTACGACTACATCTCCAAGCTCTGGTTCATGCCGGCGACGCCAGTGCTCTCCAACGGCGGCGCCGAGCGCGGCCTGCCGATCTCCTGCTTCCTCAACGCCGTCGGCGACAGCCTCGACGGCATCATGGACACCTGGAACGAGAACGTGTGGCTCGCCTCCAATGGCGGGGGCATCGGCACCTATTGGGGCGGCGTCCGTTCCATCGGCGAAAAGGTCGGCCAGAACGGGCAGACCTCCGGCATCATCCCCTTCATCCGCGTGATGGATTCGCTGACGCTGGCGATCAGCCAAGGCTCGCTCCGCCGCGGTTCGGCAGCCGTCTATCTCGACGTGCACCATCCCGAGATCGAGGAATTCCTCGAAATCCGCAAACCCGCCGGCGACTTCAACCGAAAGAGCCTCAATCTCCATCACGGGCTCAACATCACCGACGAGTTCATGATCGCGGTGCGCGACGATCTTCCCTTCGCGCTGCGCTCGCCGAAGACGCACGAGCCCTTGAAGCACGTCAACGCGCGCAAGCTCTGGCAGAAGATCCTGGAGCTGCGCCTGCAAACCGGCGAGCCCTACATCATCTTCTCCGACACCGTGAACAAGCAGATGCCGAGCCACCAGAAGAAGCTCGGCCTCAAGGTGCGCCAGTCCAATCTCTGCAGCGAAATCATGCTGCACACCGGCATGGATCATCTTGGCCGCGAGCGCACCGCCGTCTGCTGCCTCTCCTCGCTCAACGCCGAGACGTTCAACGAGTGGGAAAAGGAAGAACAATTCCTGGAAGACGTGTTCCGCTTCCTCGACAACGTGTTGCAGGACTTCATCGAGCGCGCGCCGGACGAAATGGAGCGCGCCAAGTACGCCGCCTATCGCGAGCGCAGCGTCGGCCTTGGCCTCATGGGCTTTCACTCCTTCCTGCAAAAGCAGGGCGTCTCAATGGAAAGCGCGATGGCCAAGGTGTGGAACAACCGCATCTTCCGCCACATCCGCCGCGGCGCCGACGCAGCTTCCGTGAAGCTGGCGCAAGAGCGCGGCCCCTGCCCCGACGCGGCCGAAGCCGGCGTCATGGCCCGCTTTTCGCACAAGCTGGCGATCGCGCCGACCGCCTCGATCTCCATCATCTGCGGCGGCACGTCAGCAGGCATCGAGCCGATCCCGGCGAACATCTACACGCACAAGACGCTGTCGGGCTCGTTTGCGGTGAAGAATCCTTACTTGGAGCAAGTGCTCGAAGCCAAAGGCAAGAACACTGACACGGTCTGGTCTTCGATCCTCAAGAACGAAGGCTCGGTGCAGCACCTCGATTTCCTCGACGAGCACGAAAAGGACGTGTTCAAGACCGCGTTCGAAATCGACCAGCGCTGGATCATCGAACTCGCCGCCGATAGGACGCCGCTCATCTGCCAGGCGCAGTCGCTTAACATCTTCATCCCGGGCGACGTCGACAAATGGGACCTGCACATGCTGCACTGGATGGCCTGGGAGCGCGGCGTAAAGAGCCTCTACTATTGCCGCTCCAAGTCGGTCGCCCGCGCAGGCTTCGCCGGCGACGAAGGCAATGGCGAAGCCGCCGACGCCCCGGCGATGACGACAGCGCGCACTGACTACGAGGAATGCCTGGCGTGCCAGTGACGCGCCTCCGACTCCCCGCCCCCTCGCGGGGCGGGGTTGGGGGTGGGGGGCGCTAAGCCGCCGCGGTGTTGAAGATTTGAACTGGGTTGGACTGCAAGCGCGGCCTCTCCCGACCCCGCGCTTTGCGCCCCCCGCGCTCACGCGCGCTTCTTGTCGGCCTTGCCGTTGCTTTCGATCGGCAGAGCCAGGAATTCCGGCTCGATCTTCATGGCCTCATAGCGCTCACGGATGATGTTGACGCGCGCGCCATTTTCGTCCTGGGCGCAGGCCCACCAGCGTCCAGGCGCTGTCTGGTATCGAAAAAGGCCCCGCATCTCACCCTTCGCTCTACGCAGCATGCGCCGCTTGCCGGCGATTGCAATGTCTGTCTGGGCTGGCGGCGCAGCTTCCTCCCTAATCTGGATTGGGTCTGCAGCGCTGGAACACACACGCTGTCGCCCAGTTACGGCCCAATTCGCCGCCCCTTGTCACGCGCTAGCCCACCCCGGCGCCGTTTTTTCTCACAAAAATCGCCGCTTAGGCAGAACTCGGATCGGGCGCCCCTCCGTCATCCCGAAAGTCCCAAGCGCTGTCCGGGGGACTCGGAAGAGATTTGCGAAACAGAGCGGTCGCGCCGCCCCGAAGGCATGCGCTCTCGCCCCGCGCGCGCGAGGCGAGAGCGCGCTGGCCTCAGTGCATGGCGCCGTCCATGCGGTCGTCGACAGCGCGGGCGCCGCGTTCGGCGAGATCTGCGCCGGTGCGCGCGGCTTTGTCAGCGACGCCGCGTAATGTGCGCCGTTCTGGCTGGCTGAGCGGGGTCAGCGAGCCTGCGAGTGCGCCGAGCGCCAACGCAATGGCGCCGGCTGCAAGCGGGGTCTCGTCATAGAAACGCTCGGCGCGATGGCGCGCTTGTTCGGCCGCGTGGCTGAGGCGCTCGGCCTGCTCCTCGGCCGCGTGCCGGGCGTCGGCGGCAAGATGGCTGACGCGCTGGCCTGTCGAGGCAAGCCCGCGGCGCGCGCCGCTGTAGGCGCCGCCGGCGCCTTTGCCCGCGCCGGAGAGCGCTCCGCCGATGCGCCGGCGCGTGCCTTTGAACGTGCGCCCAATGCGCCCGCCGGCCCGCGTCGCAGCGTATTGCACGCCTTCGACCGCACGCTGCACGCGCTCCTTGAAGTCATTGGCTGCTTCCCCGGCCATCTGCTTCAAGCCGAGCGCCTGGCTATAGGCCTGATGCACGCGCTCTTCGTAGGCTTCGTCGGTCTCGCTCGGCATGCGCGGGGTGGACCAGCGCGCCTCCTCGATCGAACGAAAGCGGCGCTGATGAAAAGCCTCTTCCTCACGATCGGTGCTGTGCGAAGATTGCCGGTTCGATGCGACCAGCCAGGCGATGCCCGCGCCGATCAGCAACACCGGCAAGGGATTGTCGCGAACCTGACGGCCGAGCTGGCCGGCAAAGCGTCCGGCCTGGCCCTGCAACAGGCCGAGACCCTCGTCCAGCATCTGGCCCGGCGAAAGCTTGGAGCCGATTTCGCTCAGCGTGTCGTTCAAGCGATGGCGCGATTGCTGCACATCTGCTTCGATGCGGTCTGTTTCCATGCTCATGGCGTGACTTTCTCCTTGATCGTGCGTAGGTCGCGCGCGACTTGCTCTGCGGTGCGCGGCAAGCCGATGCGATCGACCGAGATGGATTTGATGCCGGACCGGACCAGCGCGTACGCAATCGCCCCGCCGATCGCCGCGCCGATCAGCGCCGCTGCCCACATCGGCATGATCTGCGCCAGCAGGAACGCCAGCGCGAACAGCGCGAGCGTCACCGCAGCTCCCGCCAGCACAATGCCAAGCGCGGCGCGGACAAGCCCGCCGGTCATGCCCTTGACCGACTGCACCGCCTCGGCCCGCGCCAGGCGCAGTTCGTTGCGGAAAAGATCGGCCGCGTCGGCGGCAAGGTCCTTGGTCAGGTCGGCAAGCGAGCGATCGGTTTGCATGGCGTTACAATCCTGGCGTTCCGTCCGTCGTGACGGCGGGGTTGTAACTCCCATCCGGCAGCGCTTGGCGTTCGCCCGCGCCCTCGAGCGCGGTCTTGCCGAGACGGGCGATGAGGAATCCGGCCGCGAGACTCGCGCCCAGGAACAACGCCGGTTGACGACGGGCGAAGTTGTTGAGGTTCTCGACGACCTGATTGAGATCGCCTTCACCAAGTTTGCCCGAAGCCTGCTCCAGCCAGTCGGCGGCGCGACGCAGGCCTTCGCCCAGCAACGGCGTGTCCTGTTCGATGTCGCCCGCCGCGCGGCGAAGCGCGTTGGTCGTGTTTTGGGCGGAGCTGCGGGCGCGTTCGGCGCCCTCATGCACGCGGTTCATCGCCGCTTGGCGACCGCGTTCCATCGCGTGCGTGGCTGCGTCCTTGATGCGACGCGCTGAATCAGCCGGCGTCGTGCTGGCGCCGGGCGCACCATTGGAGTTTTCCATGGTCGTCTCCTTGTTGTGATGAGCGCTGAACGCAACACAACGCGCGCTCGTTCCACGTCAGGGAAACGGATTGCAGAAAAATCGCGCGAACTTGGCCTGATCAAAGCTGCGGGGAGCGGGCTACCGGCTTCGCGCACTCGTGATCTGCGCCGGACTTTTTTGTGCCTGAGGACAACTCGCGCATCCGAAGGAACACCTACATTCATCTACAGCTCAGGAAACGGCGCCCCGTGCGCCTGCGTTTTGGGAGCATGTTGGTGAAGATCAGCGCATCCGGTTTAGCGACGGCGCTCGCGCTCGCCCTCCTGGCGGGCACGGCCGGCGCCGGGCTCGATCAAGACAGGGCGGCGATCGAAGCCGCGCCCGTCGCCGCCCTCGCCATGGAAAGCCCGATCGCCGGCGTGCCTGCCGACGCCCTCCCCGCCGCTGGCGAATGCCGCATCTGGTTCGACCAGGTTCCCCCAGCCCGCCAGCCCGCCGAGATGGAATGCGAACACGCCCACTGGGTCGCCCAGCGCTGGGGCGGGCGCGTCATCGACCGCGAAGGCGTGCAAGCCAGCTATGTCGGACGCAATGATTTTAGCGGCGTCCCTGCCGCCGCGCTGCCGCGTCCAGGCTATTGCCGCGCCTGGATCGAGGGCGCCGCGCTCGAGCGCCAGCCGGCCGAAAGCGATTGTCTGCAGGCGCGTCGCACCGCGGCGATGGAAGGCGGTCGCGTCCTCTATATGCCGCTTTGAGCGCGGTCACGACTTTGCGCTTTCCGCAGCTATGGCGGCAAGCGCGATAGCGTCTTCGTAGGTATCGGCCACCTGCACCTGATCCAGCACCCCAAGCTTCTGCAGCGCCGCCCGCACCCCCGGCCGCAATTCGCAGAACACCACGCTGACATTGTGGCTGCGGCAGCGTTTGAGGAAGCGTTCGAGCGCGTTGACGCCGGATGCATCGGCCATCGGCACGTCGCGAAAGCGCAGCACGAAAGCGCGCGGGGGCGGAAACGCGGCCTCAAGCGCGTCGTTGAGCCGGCTGGCTGCGCCGAAGAAGAGCGGGCCGCGCAACTCGAACATCTCCACTCGCCGCGGCAGCTCGGTGCGCGCTTCGTAATCGGTACGCGGCCGCGTGAAATCGTCCTGATCGCGCTCGACGAAGGAAACTCCGCGCGAGATCGCGGTGGCGGCGGCCATACGATGCATGAAAATGATCGCGGCCAGAACCACCCCGACCTGAATGGCCAGGGTGAGATCGACCAGCACAGTCAGCAAGAACGTGACAACCAGTACGGCGCGGTCGCCATTAAGACCGCGCAGCAGGTGCCAGAAACGTTCCCGCTCGCTCATGTTCCAGGCGACCACGGCAAGCACCGCCGCGAGGCTCGCCAGCGGCACGCGCGCGATGAGCGAACCCAGGCCGAGCATGAATACGAGCACGAATACCGCGTGAAACATGCCGGCCAACGGCGTTTGCGCGCCCGCGCGAATGTTAGTGGCGGTGCGCGCAATTGCGCCGGTTGCGGAAATGCCCCCGAACAAGGGCGCAGCCACGTTGGCGACGCCCTGGGCGACGATCTCGCAATTCGAGCGATGACGTCGCCCGGTCATGCCGTCGGCAACCATCGCCGAGAGCAGGCTCTCCACGCCAGCAAGAAAAGCGATTGTCAGCGCCGAAGGCATGAGCACTTGCATGCGCTCGATCGAGAAACTCGGCACATACATGTCCGGCAGCGACGCCGCCGCCTCAGCGCCGAAGCGAGTGCCGATGGTTTCGATTGGAAGATTGAGCATCCAGGCGGCGAATGTCGCTCCGGCGACGGCGATCAACAGGGCCGGCCAACGTGGTAAATAGCGCTGCAGCAAGAGGATCGCGGCAAGCGCGCCGCCCGCGACGGCGATCGCCCAAAGATTGACCGTTTCGCGCGCAGCCCAGAGCGCTTCTATCTTGGGGATGAAGTCGGCGGGCACATCCTCCAGGCTCAAGCCGAACAAATCGCCCAGCTGGCTGGTGAAGATGATCACGGCGATGCCGGCGGTGAAGCCGGTGACGACGGGCTCAGGGATGTACTTGATCCAATCGCCTACGCGCAGCAGTCCGGCGACGATCAGGATAACGCCGGCCATAACGGTGGCGAGCGCCAGGCCGTCATACCCATATTGATGGACGACGTCGTAAACGACGACGATAAACGCGCCCGTCGGGCCGCCGATCTGGAAACGCGCCCCGCCCAGCGCGGAAATGAGAAAGCCGGCGACGACGGCGGTGATAAGCCCTTGCGCCGGCGTCACGCCGGAGGCGATGGCGATGGCCATGGCGAGCGGCACGGCGACAATGGCGACGGTCAGCCCGGCGGTCGCATCGGCGCGCAGCTTGGCCCAGGAATAGCCCTCCTGCGCGAGCACGGTGACGGACTTTGGAATATAAAGACGCCAGGCGCGCCAGAGGTCGGCGCGCTGCGACGTGGAATCGCTCGGGGCTGTCATTTGAGTCGGCGGCGATCATCGCACGCCAGGCGCCCCTTGTGGAAGCGCGCCACGGCCCATGGCGCTGAAGATGCTGCGGTGACCTTCGAGAATGCGCGCTATGGCCGCCGGATCTGGCGTAAGGGACCACTCGCCGCGTTCGAAGGTGCCGCCAAGCACGATGCCGTCCCGCCGGCCGAACATGTAGCCTTCGCGGGCGATCAAATTGTAATCGACCTCCGGCTGCGGCAGCAGGATGGCGAGCTGGCCCCGCACGGGCATGATCTCGGCGTCTCCAAACAACGCGCCCGCGCCGAGCCCAGTGCAATTGAATATGGTCGGCTCAGGAAGCTCTCGAACCTGCGCGGGATCGCTGAAATCGCGCACGACGATCTCCGCCCCGGCGAGGCGCACATCCGCTTCCATGCGCCGCAGATAGAGCGGCGTTTCGATCATCAGGGTGTCGAAGCTGCGTGCGAAGGGTCTGGGGAAATTGTGCTCGAGCGGCCCGAGATCTCGCTGATTAACGACAAGTTCGCGCATCGGGTCATCGTCGGCGGCGGGATAGCGCGTGATCGGACGCATGGCGATGTTGTAATTGCGCTCCCATTCCACGCCGTAACCGCCGCCCACCAAACCCTGAAAGCGGCGGAAAGCGAAGCGCGCGGCGGCAATGTACTGCTCAAGAAATGCGGACGTCGCGCGATCCTGGTCGAACACGGAGGCCGGCCACCATTGCGCTCCGGCGACGTTCGAAGTCGTATTCGGCGGCAGGGCGCGCGCGTAGATGCGCACGTGCGCGCCGTGCTCCTGAAGAAGACGGGCGGTAGCCAGCCCCACCGCGCCGCAACCGAGAACTGCGCAATCGGGTCGCGCCGCGTCGAAGCCTAGATCGACCGCAAGCTTGGCCGTGCCCCACGACAGCGTAATGCCGCCGCCGCCATGTCCGTAATTATGCACAAGCACCTTGTCGCCGAACGCTTCGCGTTCGACGCGAAATCCGCTTGGCCGGAAAGGCCGCAGACCGACGTCAATGCGAATGAGGCGCTCTTCAGAGACAAGCACCGGCGCGAGGCGGACACGTTCGTATGAGCCGCGCCCGAGATCCTGCATCAGGCCGCTGCCAAACCCGCGCGCGGCGGCGCAAGACGCTGCAAGACCGGCCGCGCCGAGCGCCAACAATGTTCGCCGCTTCTGCAAATCAGCCCCCTCGCCGGTTCATCAGAACGGTGGATGCTGAGGTGTCAACGGACTCTTGCGGCGCATGCGAATCTGGCCCACATGAGCGCGATGCATGGGTCTCATGGGCACGCGCATCCTCACGGGCACGCCCATCACCATCCCGGACCGCGAGACAAACGTTATACCGTCGCGATCGTACTGAATGTGGGCTTCGTCGCGATCGAGGCCGCAGCGGGCGTGTTGGCGAACTCGACGGCGCTGCTCTCCGACGCCGCGCACAATCTTTCCGACGTTCTGGGACTGGCGCTTGCCGGCGGCGCGGCGTGGCTGGCGCAGCGGCAAGCGAGCCCACAGCGGACATATGGCTATTCGAAAGCAACCGTGTTGGCGGCGCTTGCGAACGCACTGGTGCTGGTGGTCGCGTGCGGCGGCATCCTTTGGGAAGCGCTGCACCGCCTGTTCACGCCCACGGAAACCCTGCCGCTGGTTGTGATGGCGGTCGCCGGCGCGGGTGTGATCGTCAACGGGGCCACGGCTATGCTCTTCCTGCGCGGACGCAAGGAAGACGTAAACGTGCGCGGCGCCTATCTGCACATGCTCGCGGACGCTGGCGTTTCGGGCGTAGTGATCGTAGCGGGCGCTGCAATCTGGACGACGGGACTGCATTGGATCGACCCGTTGCTCTCTGTCGGCGTCGTATTGCTGATCCTGTGGAGCACCTGGGGCCTGCTGCGTGAATCGCTCGATCTCGCCATGGATGCAGCGCCTGCACATATCGACGTCGCGGCGGTCCGCGCTTTTCTGGCCGCCCAGCCCGGCGTCATCGCCGTTCACGATCTGCACGTTTGGGCGATGGGCGCGACCAAGCCGGCTCTGACCGCCCATCTGGTCCGACCGGATGGAGGAGACGATGCGTTCTTGTCCGCAGTGCGGGACGATATTGTGCGCCAGTTCGGCATTTCGCACGTCACGCTGCAGATCGAACGCACGCAGCGTGAAGATTGCGAAGACTGCTAACGCTCGGTCCAGCTCTTCAACAGCTGATGTGCTATGGCGAAGGGCGGCGGGCAGAATGCGTCGGGGTGGTTGCCTGCGACCAGCTGGCGCGCTTCCTCGCGCGTAAACCAGCGTCCGCTTTCCAATTCGTTCTCGTCGATTTTCTCGCAATCATCCTCGACCTCGGCCAATGCGCCAATCATGAGCGAATGTGGAAACGGCCAGGGTTGTGTCGAATGCAGCCGCACTTCGCGCACCTTGAGCCCCGCCTCTTCCAGCGTTTCGCGTGCGACCGCCTCCTCGATCGGCTCACCCGGCTCGATATAGCCCGCCAAGGCCGAATGCATGCCGCGCGGCCATGTGCGTTGGCGCCCAAGCAGGCACTTGTCGCCAAACGTCGGCAGCATGATGCACACCGGATCGACGCGCGGATAGT
>CAZIOD010000077.1:10876-12822 GCA_964540785.1 uncultured Terricaulis sp. | reverse complement strand
CGGCCGCAATGGAGGTCAGCGCGGGACGCCTTACGAGGGTCGCTCATGGATATGGAAAAGCTCACCGAGCGAGCGCGCGGATTCGTGCAGGCCGCGCAAACGATCGCGCTCCGCGAACAGAACCAGCAGCTCGACACCCAGCATCTCTTGAAAGCTTTGCTCGACGACCGGGAGGGGCTGGCGGCGGAGCTGTTGCGCAGCGCCGGCGCCGATCCGCGCAAGGCGGCGCACGAGGCCGATGCGGCCGTGCAGTCGCTGCCGAAAGTGCAGGGGGGCAACGACCGCATGTACATGTCCTCGTCGCTGGCGCGCGCGCTGGACGCAGCCGATCAGGCCGCGACCAAGGCGGGCGATAGCTATGTGACGGCCGAGCGCCTGCTGTTCGGACTCGCCATAGCCGACGGCAAAGCCAACGACATTCTGAAGAAGGCAGGGGCGACGCCGCAGAAGCTGGAACAGGCCATCCAGACCTTGCGTAAAGGCCGTACGGCGCAATCATCCTCCGCCGAAGATCAATACGACGCGCTGAAGAAATACGCCCGAGACCTCACCGAGGATGCCCGCAAGGGCAAGCTCGATCCGGTGATCGGGCGCGACGAGGAAATCCGCCGCACCATCCAGGTCCTGAGCCGTCGCACCAAGAACAACCCGGTGTTGATCGGCGAGCCCGGCGTGGGCAAGACGGCCATCGCCGAAGGCCTGGCGCTCAGGATCGTCAATGGCGACGTGCCGGAGAGCATCAAGCACAAGAAGCTCCTGGCGCTCGACATGGGCGCGCTGATCGCCGGGGCCAAGTTCCGCGGCGAATTTGAAGAGCGCTTGAAAGCCGTGCTCTCGGAAGTGACGGCGGCCGAAGGCGGCATCATCCTTTTCATAGATGAGATGCACACGCTGGTCGGCGCCGGCAAAGCCGAAGGGGCGATGGATGCCTCCAACATCCTGAAGCCGGCGCTGGCGCGCGGCGAGCTGCACTGCGTCGGCGCCACCACGCTCGATGAGTATCGCAAGCACGTGGAGAAGGACGCCGCGCTGGCCCGGCGTTTCCAGCCGGTGTTCATCGACGAGCCAAGCGTCGAAGACACCATCTCCATCCTCCGCGGCCTCAAGGACCGCTACGAGCAGCACCACGGCGTGCGCATCTCCGACGCCGCCATCGTGGCGGCGGCACAGCTCTCGCACCGCTACATCACCGACCGCTTCCTGCCGGACAAGGCCATCGACTTGGTCGATGAAGCCTCGGCGCGCCTGCGCATGGCCGTGGATTCCAAGCCGGAAGAACTCGATGAGCTAGACCGGCGCCTGGTTCAGCTCAAGATCGAGCTGGAGGCGTTGAAGAAAGAGAAAGACGACGCGTCGCGCGACCGCGCCCAGAAGCTGGAAGGGGAAATTCGCGAGCTTGAAACGCGCTCGGGCGAACTCACGGCGGCTTGGAGCGCGGAAAAGCAGAAGCTGCAGACCGCGGCCAAGGCCAAGGAAGAACTCGATCGTCTCAACACCGAATACGAAGACGCGGTGCGCCGCGGCGACCTCTCGCGCGCCTCAGAGCTGAAATACGGGCGCATCCCGCAAGTGGAAAAGCAAGTTGCCGAACTTGAAGCCAAGGGTGATGGCGGGGGGCTGGTGCAGGAAGTGGTCGACGCCGAAGCGATCGCCGCCGTGGTGTCGCGCTGGACCGGCGTGCCGGTCGAGAAAATGCTCGAAGGCGAACGCGCGAAGCTGCTGCAAATGGAAGATAACCTGCGCGCGCGCGTGGTCGGCCAGGAGCCGGCGCTAGCCGCCGTTTCCGACGCCGTGCGCCGTGCGCGCGCCGGGCTGCAAGATCCCAACCGGCCGATCGGCTCGTTCATGTTCCTCGGACCCACCGGCGTCGGCAAGACTGAACTCACCAAGGCGCTCGCCGAATTCCTGTTCGACGACGAGCACGCCATGACGCGCGTCGACATGTC
>CAZIOD010000077.1:0-10776 GCA_964540785.1 uncultured Terricaulis sp. | reverse complement strand
CGCTCGCCGAATTCCTGTTCGACGACGAGCACGCCATGACGCGCGTCGACATGTCCGAGTACATGGAAAAGCACTCGGTCGCGCGTCTCATTGGCGCGCCGCCCGGCTATGTCGGTTACGAGGAAGGCGGGGCGCTGACCGAAGCCGTGCGCCGCCGGCCGTATCAAGTGATCCTATTCGACGAGATCGAGAAGGCGCATCCGGACGTGTTCAATGTCCTGCTGCAGGTGCTGGACGATGGCCGCCTGACGGACGGCCAGGGCCGCACCGTCGATTTCAAGAACACCATCCTCATCATGACCTCGAATGCCGGCGCGCAATTCCTGGCCGAGCAGCCGGAAGGCGCCGATGTCGAGGACGTGCGCGATCTGGTCATGGGCGAAGTGCGCGCGCGCTTCCGCCCGGAATTTCTCAACCGTGTCGATGAGATCATCCTGTTCAAGCGGCTGGAGCGCGAGCAGATGGGCGCGATCGTCGATATCCAGCTCAAACGCCTGGAAGCGCTGCTGGCGGCGCGCAACATCGCGCTGGAACTCGACGCGCGCGCCACCGGCGAACTAGCCAAACGCGGCTACGATCCGGCCTGGGGTGCGCGGCCGCTGAAGCGCGTCATCCAGAAAGACATTCAGGACGCGCTAGCGCGCTTCATTCTCGAAGGGCGCATCAAGGACGGCGATACCGTACGCGTCACCTATGACGGCAACGACTTCCTGTTCAATGGCGAGGCTGAGCGGAGGGCGGCGTAAACCATCGAACTAAGGCCGGCGCTACGGCTGCTCCTCGGCGGGCGCCGGCTCTTCCTCGGCCGTGTTTTCGTCCACCTCCTGCGCCACGTCGGTGATCGCGACGCGGGCGGCCTCGCCGACCTGGACGGCCGCTTCGCCGACCGCCTCGCCAGCTTCGGCGATCTCTTGACTGGTGTCGGGCTCGGCGCCGGCGCGCGTGTCCGCCTCGCGCGCGCAGGCGACGAGACCGAGCGTGGCGGCGGCGGCGAGAGCGATAAGCGTGCGCATTTCTATTCCAAACTAAGCTGTTGCGCCGGGAGCGGCTGACAGAGCGAGAACGCCTGGAATCAGGGTTGGGTCCCTTGCATGGAACGCAGCGCCCGCGTTTGCATTGACCGCGAGCGATACTCGATGGGGCGATGTTGGCGGCGAACCTGAAAGATTGGATCGAGCTGGCGCGGCGCGAAATCGTGCCGATCGCGCTTTTCTTCGGCGTTGGGCTCTTGCTGCTGGCCTTCCTCGAAATCACCGACGAGGTGACCGAAGGCGAAGGCGAAGTGCGCTGGTTCGACGAAGGCCTGCTCACGGCGCTGCGCACCGCTGATCCCGCCGATCCGATCGGGCCGCGCTGGTTTGAGGAAACTGTGGTCGAGATCACCGCGCTTGGAGGTTTCGGCGTGCTGGCGTTGGTGACGTTGCTGGCCATCGGCTACGTGCTGGTGCAGGGCAAGTGGGGCTCGGCCATTATGCTGCTCGTGGCGACGCTCGGCGGCACGGCGATCAGCGAAGGATTGAAAGTCGGCTTTGCCAGGCCGCGTCCGGACTTGGTGGCGCACGCTGTCGACGTCACCAGCATGAGTTTCCCGAGCGGCCACGCCATGCTGTCGGCGGTCACTTACCTGACGCTCGGCGCGTTGTTGGCGCGCACACAGAAAAGTGGGCAATTGCGCGCCTATGTCTTGGGTTCGGCCGTGTTGTTGACATTGCTGATCGGCATGAGCCGCATATATCTCGGCGTGCACTGGCCGACCGACGTGCTCGCCGGCTGGTGTCTCGGCGCGGCCTGGGCGCTGTTGTGCTGGTTTGCGGCGACGCTGCTGAGCCGTCGCGAAAACAATGCTTGAGCCGGCCCCGCGGTCGGCTTCTCGAATGCGATCGCAGCGCCGTGCCGGCGAGAAGCTCGTTACGCCACGCGGCGCAGCATGTTGCGGTTGAGGATGGGCGCTTGCGCTTCCAGCAAGTCCTTCTCCACGCGCTCGCGCGCCTGGGGGTCTTTCACCACGAGCAGATGAATTTCTTTTGCGCCGAGATTTTCGGCCGCGCGCCACATGTCGTGGCGCAGCAGCGTTTGGGAGAAGTCATCAGTCTTGGCGAGGAACAGCGCGATCGGACCACCCCAATCCTGCTGCGGCTGGTCGTGCGGCTTCACGAACATGTAGACGCCGCCCACGGGCTCCCAGGCGCGCTGGGCCCGCGCGATCTCGAATTCGTACCAGCGACCGCTGCCGCCTTGCCAATTGTAGGTATTCAAAATGCCACTCCGGTTCCCGCCGGGCGGCAAGCCTAAAGTGAGTCGGCGTCAGGATCGAAGCCTCAGGGGGCAGGATCGATGGCGACCGTTTGGACGTCAGCGGCGTCGAAGAAGGCTGGCCAGAACCGCTCCAGCGCCACCGCCTGCCGCGCCGCCCGATCTGGCCGGTCGAGCGGGACGATGCGCAGGTCCACGCGCGCAAAATTCGGCGGCCCCACCGGGGCAGTTGCGCGCCAGCCTGCATAATCCGCTTCCGAAACGTAGAGCGAAAACCCTTCCGGGTCGTGCTCGAGCAGGTCGGACACGAGCACCAGCCGGCGGTGCGGGATTTCAGGGCCAAAATCGGGATCGGCGGCCACCGCGCGCAAGCCTGCGACGATCGGCGACGCGCGCGCTGGACCGCTCGATCCGGCGCTGCGCAGGGCGCGCTCGAGCGCGTCGGCGAACGCTTCGTCCCAACGCGCTTGCGTCAAGCGCGCGTTTTCGAACAACGGATTGGTGCGCTCGGGAGGCCGCGGCAGGCAGCGTGAGAACAAGATGCTCGGCTCCTGCGGTCGACGCACATTGATGCGCATCAGCGTGAGGCGATCGAACTGTGAGAGCCGCGCTCGCTCTTGCGCGAGGACAGCGCGCAGCTTGCGCCGATGCCGCGGCTCAAGCCGATCGGTAGCGTCGACCAGAATGATGGTGTGAGCCTGGAGCGGCGCGTCGGCGCGGCACAGCGTTTCCGCATCGGTTGGCGGTGCGCGGAGCAAGAAGCTCGCTCCGCCAAGCCCGCCCAGCACCACTATTGCAAGCACGATCAGCAGGACGCCCAGCGCGTTGCGCGCGCGCCCCCCGCGTCGGCGTGTCATGCGGCCGGTCCCACATCGAGCCGCCGCGTCGTCTGTTCCAGCTCGCCAAGCAGGCCTTCGAGTGCGGCGGCGGATTGGGTCTGCGCTTCGGTCAGCCGCGCCCGCGCATCGTCGATCAGGGCCGCCGCGCCCGCCAGCGCATCGAGCGGCGGGCCGGCTGCAGGGGGCGCTGAGCCGAAATAAGCGGGGGCGGGGACGGTGCGATAGCCGGTGTTCTCCAGACGATAGAGGTGAACCGCGTCGGCGGCCGCCTGATCGAGTGCGCGCGCCTTGGCGTCCAGCGTCTCCATCTTCAGCGCCGCGGCATCGAACGCTTTGTTCATCGCTTCAAATTCCGCGCGCATCTTTTCCAGGCGCGCAGCCAAAGTCGCGCGCGCCACATTCACCGGCGCCTCCAGTTCGAGCCGCCCATCGGCGCGGAAATCCGACAGCGCGTCCTCAGCGTCGCGCGCGGCCCGGTCCATCTTGCCGTAATCCGGATAGGGATCGTCAAAGCCTGAATAGCCTTTGAGCGCCGCGAACACCCAAACGCCGGCGCCGAGCATGAGCAGGATGATCGCTTGCGGCGAATCGAGCTGCAGTAACGACCAGAGGTGAAAGCTGGCGTCAGAGCCCATCTCGATCTGACGGCCGGCAAGCTCCGCCAGCCGATCACGCCAATCTGCGGCGAACAGATTGAGCATGAGCGCCAGCCCCGTCAGAGCGCCGAAACAAAGCGCGCCGGCAACCTTGATGGGCAGGCGGACGTGTTGCAGATAGCGCAGGCCGAGAAACCCGGCGAGATAGCCTAGCGTGACGTTGGCGCCGGAGAGGCCGATCGCCGTGATCGCGCCGCCCAGCAGGCCCCGCGCGTCGTCTTCGGCGAACAACGCCGCGCTAAATAGTGCCTCGAATAGCGCGGCGCAGAACAGCAGCCCCGACTGCAGCAGCGTCGATTGCGGATAGACCGCTTGACGGCGCAGCTCGTTCGCGCGCTTGAAGGCGTCGAGGTCGGCGCGCGCTTGGGCGGCGGGCGCCGCGACCGCATTCCAGTCATGCGCGAGCCGGCCGGCCGCCTGTTTGAGCGCCAGGCGCGCATCGAGTGCGGGGCCGCTGAAATCCTGCGGCGCCGGCGCCAGCGTGCGGAGGCGCCGTTCCGCATCGGCTTTAGCTTCGTGGCGAGTCTGATCGAGCCTTGCGCGTTCAGCGCCGACGACCTCCAGCACCGCGCACTCGGCGGCGGAGAGTTCCTCGTCGTCCGGGCGCGGCAGGTTGCGGGCGGCGTCTTCGCGCGCGCGCTTTCTCAGCCCGAGCCGCTTGTCGAGCGCCGAGGCGCTTAGACCCTGCGGCGGCTTGGCCGCGGGACGAACGTTCGCCGCCTTGGCTTGCCCGCCATCCATGCAGCCGCTCCCGCGCTCTTAAAGCGCGGATAGCCGGCTTCTCCAAGGGGGAGGGGCACGCTATCAGGCGCTTGTGAAAGAAATGCGCGCCTTGTTGAGTTTGGCCGAGGCCGCCGCCGCCGCGGCAGGCGCGGCGCTGTTGTCCAATCGCGCAGCCTGGAGCGTGATCGAGGCCGAAGAGGGTCGCGAGGTCAAGATCGACGCCGATAAGCATGCCGAGGCGCTGATCCTGGAGATGCTGAAGCGGGAAACCCCGTATCCGATCATATCAGAAGAGGCCGGATGGGCGCGCGCGTGCGAACGTGGCGACCGCTTGGCCTGGGCGGTCGATCCGCTCGACGGCAGCGTCAATTACCTGCGCCATTACCCACATTGCGCCGTTTCAATTGCGCTCTTGCGGGATGGTGCGCCGGTGCTCGGCGTTGTCGATTGCTTCGTGCTGCAGGAGCGCTTTAGCGGCCTGGTCGGCGATGGCGCCCGGCTCAATGACGCGCCGATACGCGTGTCGGAGATCGCCGATCCCGCAGCCGGCATCCTGCAGACCGGCGTGCCGGCGCGCGCCAGCGACGAATCCCTGGAATTGTTTGAGCAGCGGCTCCGGACCTGGCGTAAGGTGCGCATGATCGGTTCGGCGGCCAGTGCGCTGGCGTACGTGGCCGCCGGACGCGCTGAGGCTTATCGCGAATCTGGCCCCATGATCTGGGATGTCGCGGCCGGCTGCGCGCTGGTGAAAGCCGCCGGTGGTGAATACCGCATTACGGCGAGCGAGGGGCTGGATCGCCCGCTGGACGTGACGGCGTGGAACAGCAGCGTTCCTGCGCCGGCTTAACACGTCGGCTTACGCGACGGATAATCTGTGGCTCACACGTTCTAACAGCGTGATGCGGGAAACCGCAGCTGCGCGTGTAGACATGACGTCAATCGCGCAGCAGAGATGAGGCAAGGCAGCAGCGTCTTTTCTTTGGGCGGGGGCATGGCGCAAAACGTGATCGTGGCTGGATCGGTGGGCGCGGTCGATGGGGCGCTGCGGAGCCAACGCATCGCCGCGCTCGGGATTTGCGGCGTGACGCTGATCGGACCAGGCGAAGTCGACGCGCCCGTGCTGGCGCGCGCAGTCACCTGGCATTCGCTCAAACTCGAAGCCGCTTGCGGTGCGGAAGCGGTGTTGCTCGCGGAGTCTCCGCCGAACGGGGCGGCGGCGCGCGCCGTTCTGAAGAGCGCGGCTGACGCTCGCCTTAAGGTGCTGATGCTCGATGGCGAGGACACCCGGCCGTTGCGGCTGGACGACTTGCTCGGTGCGCCGCTGCGCGACGTCGATTGGGCTCGCATTCGCGCGATTATCTCCGGCAAGCGCGTGCTCATCACCGGCGGAGGCGGATCGATCGGCAGCGAACTCGCGCGCCGCATCGCCCCGTTCGCGCCGGAGCGGCTGACGCTGCTCGATAGCTCCGAGCACAATCTCTATCAAAGCGGTCTGGACTTGCCCGCCGCCCGCACCGTGCTTTGCGATATCCGCGACGAAAGCGCCGTGCGGCGTTGGTTCGCGAAGGAAGCGCCGCAGATCGTTTTTCATACCGCCGCTCTGAAGCAGGTGCCGGTGGTCGAAGCCTTCCCGTGCGAAGGTGTGCTGACCAATGTCTGCGGCCTCAAGCATGTCGCCGAGGCGGCCCATTGGCTCGGCGCCGACCTCATTTTTGTATCCACCGATAAGGCGGTAGAGCCGTCCGGCGCGATGGGGGCGACCAAGCGGTTCGGCGAACTCTATTGCCAGGCGTTGGATCGGCGCGGCGAGCGGCGGGCTATCCCGGTGCGGCTCGGCAACGTGCTGGGATCGGCAGGCTCGGTGGCGCCGCTGTTTGAAGCACAGCTCGAAGCCGGCGAACCGCTGACCGTTACACACGCCGATATGACACGGTACTTCCTCTCCATCCCTCAAGCGGCGGACGCGCTCTTGCAGGCCGCCGCCAGGGGGCTGGGCAGTCCGCTACGCGGTGCGGTGAAGGTGATCGAGATGGGCGAAGCGCTTCCGGTCGTGGAATTGGCCCGCAGCGTCATTCGCCTCGCTGGAAAGCGGCCGGGCGAGGATGCGCCCATCATTTTCACCGGCCTTCGTCCCGGCGAGAAGCTGAATGAGCAGCTGGTTGCGCACGATGAATGGCAGGAAAGGGAAGAAGGCGCCGGCGTCATCGCGGCGATGTCGAAACCGCGCCGCCTGGAGCAGTTGCACGACCAGATCGAAAACCTGGCGCGCTTGGCGCGCCAGGGAGCGGACGAGGCCGTGCGCAGCGAATTGTTCGCGTCTATTGGCGTCCACGAGGACGCGGTGGACCGGGTCGCCGCGGGTTAGCGGTCATTAGTCCAGCGTTCTGCGGAAACGCAGCAGCGCCAGTGTCGCCAGCGCCAACAAAATCAGCGTCAGCGGCCACAGGTCGCCGACAATGTCGGCGAAGCCCGCTTCCTTCAGCACGACCTCGCGCACGATGCGCAGGAAATGCGTGAGCGGCAGCATCTCGCCGATCGCCTGCGCCCAGCCCGGCATGGCGCGGAACGGAAACATGAAGCCAGATAAGAGAATCGAGGGCAGGAAGACGAAGAAGGTCATCTGCATCGCCTGCATCTGCGTGCGGGCGACGGTCGAGATGAGATAGCCCAGCATCAGATTGGCGAAGATGAACACCATCACGGCCACCGCGAAAGCCAGGAAAGAGCCAGTGAAAGGGATGCTGAAAAGGAGCGTCGCCACCAGGATGACGATAGCGACCTGAACCAGTCCGACGCCGATATAGGGCGTCGTCTTGCCGATCATCACTTCGAGCGGCCGCACGGGCGTGGCGAGGAGATTTTCCATCGTGCCGCGCTCGGTCTCGCGCGTAAGCGCGATCGAAGTGATCATCACCATGGTCATAGTGAGAATGACGCCGAGCAGGGCGGGCACGATGTTGAAGGCGGTGACGCCCGCGGGATTGTAGCGGCGGTGCACGACAATCTCGTAGGGCGGCGGCGCGCGCGCGAGGAAAGCGAGCGGACCGCTGAATTCTGGCGCGAATGCCGATTGAGCGACGCGCTCGATGGCTGAGAGCGCGCCGCCGGCGGCGACCGGGTCGCTAGCGTCAGCTGCGATCAGAATCTGCGGCCGCTCGCCGCGCACCATGCGGCGCTCGAAACCCTCCGGAATGGAGATAAGGAAGCTGGCCTCTCCCGAGCGCAGCATCGCCTCGCCCTGCTGGGCGCGATGCGTTACAGCCACGATATCGACATAAGTGGACGCCGTAAGCGAAGCGAGAAACGCGCGTGTCATCGGTCCGTCTTCACGCAGTTCGACCACCGCTGGCAGATGCCGAGGATCAGTGTTGATGGCGTAGCCGAACAGAACGAGCTGCATGACCGGCATCATGATCATGATGGCGAAGGTCGGCCGATCGCGCCGCATCTGCACCAGTTCCTTCAGGAACACCGCAAAGACGCGCGACCAGGAGAGGTCGAAAAGCGCGGAGACCTTCATTGCACGTTATCGATGCTGCCGGACATCAGGTAGATGAAGATTTCCTCGAAGCCTGCTTCGATGCGTTCGATCTCAACATGCGGGTGCTCTTGCCTGGCGCGCTCTATGGCGCGATGCAGCGCGTCGGCATTCTTTCCGCACACGTGAATCTCCGCGCCGAAGCGGGCGACGAGATCGACGCCGGCCGCACCCTCAAGCATCTCCTGCACTGGTTGCAGCGGGCGGCCGGAAATGCGCCAAGCGTGCAGACCGATCTGCTTGGGAATGTCGGCGGTCGAAGCATCGAGCAGTTTTCTGCCGTAGGCGATGTAGGCGATGGAATCGCATTGCACCGCTTCGTCCATGTAATGGGTTGAGACGAGCGTGGTGACGCCTTGCGCCGCGTAGCGGCGGATCTGATCCCAGAAATCGCGTCGTGCTTTCGGGTCGACGCCCGCGGTGGGTTCGTCGAGCAGCAGCAAATCCGGTTCGTGGATCATGCAAGCCGCAAGCGCGAGCCGTTGTTTCCAGCCGCCGGAGAGCTTGCCGGCGAGCTGCGCCTGGCGCTCGGCTAGACCCAAGTCTTCGAGCGCCCGATCGACCCGCTCGTCGCGCCGATCGAGCCCGTAGAGCCGCGCGATAAATTCGAGATTTTCGCGGATGGAGAGGTCTTCGTAGAGCGAGAAGCGCTGCGTCATGTAACCGACGCGCTCTTTGATCTTGAGACTCTCCTGCAGAACGTCGAAGCCGAGGACTTCGCCTTCGCCGCTGTCAGGCTTCAACAGGCCGCACACCATGCGGATGGTTGTCGTCTTGCCGGAGCCGTTGGGGCCGAGGAAGCCGTAAATGGCGCCGCGCGGGACGCTGAGGTCGAAATTATCGACCGCGCGCACGTCGCCGAAGCTCTTGGTAAGCCCGCGCACATCGATGACAATCTCTTCGCTCATCGGGCGATCCGTACGTCCACGGGCATGCCGGGACGGATTGGGGTTGCGTCGCCGAACCGCGCTTCCACCAGGAATACCAGCTTCTCGCGCTGATCGAGCGAGTAGATGACCGGCGGCGTGAATTGCGGTTCGCGCGCGACAAAGCTCACCGTTGCCGCGATAGGCGCCTCGCAGCCGTCGCAACTCACATTGACGCGCGCGCCAACGGGCAGCTGGGCGAGCATCGCCTCAGGCGCGAAGAAGCGCACTTTCATGTTCTGAGGCGCCAGCAGGGCGACGATCGGTTCGCCGGGCGCCACCACTTCGCCGGGACGTCTGAAGATTTGCTCGATCGTGCCGGCTTGCGGCGCGCGGCCAGCGAGATCGGTGACGCGTTCTTCCGCGAGGCCTGCCTCGGCGCCAACGGCGGCGGCTTCGCGCCGCGCTTGCGCCAGGCGCGCATTGGCCGCATCGCGCGCGGCAAGATCGGCGTCGAGACGCGCGCGCGGGTAGAAACCCTGGGCCGCAAGCTGTGCGCCCCGCGCGTAATTGCGCTGCGCCAGTGTGGCTTCGGCCTGCGCCGTGCGCACAGCAGCGGCGGCCGCCGCCCGTTGCGCGTCAGCGCTTTGGGCGCCATAGCGCAGACGTTGGGGATCGAGCCGGAAAACCTGCGCGCCCGCCTCGACCGTATCGCCTTCGCGCACGTAAAGTTCGCCCACGACGCCGGCGTCCTGGCTCGCCAGGTAGATGTATTCGGCCTCGCCGTAGCCCTGCATCAGCTCGCTCGCGCCTTCGCCGCACCCGGCGAGTAGGAGCGCCAGCGAGATTATGAGGGTGCGCTTCATGCGCGCGGCTCCAGGCCATTCAGAAGAATGTTGAAGTGCTGTTCGATCAGCTTTTCGGGGTTCGCGAGAGCGCTTTCACCTCTCAGCACGTGCGTCCACATGGCTTCGAAGAAAAGCGGCCCGATGAATGCGCGTACGGCGGCGTTGACATCCACGTCGCGCAGTTGGCCGGCAGCGACGCCGGCTTTGACGAGGGCTTCGAGCGCGCCGCGCGCTTTCTCGACAACGTGGGTGCGATAATAATCGGCGATCTCGGGAAAGCGGCCTGAAACGCCGATCACCAAGCGCGGCACAGCGACGACGTTCGGGTCGGCCATGCGATGGGCGGCAACGCGTGCGATCAGCCTCAGTGCGGCGAGGGGATCGTCCCGGCCGGCCTGCGCCAAGGTCTGAGCCTGCGCTGCGAGCGGCGACACGCGGGATTCAACCAGCGCTTCGAGCAGCGCCATTTTGCTTGGGAAGTAGAGGTAGACGCCGGCTTTCGAGAGACCGGCCCGTTTGGCGATGTCTTCCACGCGCGCCGCCTCGAAGCCGCGCTCGGTGAACTCTTCCAGCGCCGCGTCCAGAATCTCGTCCGGACGCGCCTCCGCGCGTCGCCGCCAACGGGGTTTAGCCGCCGCCATTGCTATCTTTATAACTGACCAGACAGTTAGTTGCAATGTGTTTCGCGTGCGCCGCTTCGGCGGCTAAGGTTTGGGCCGGCCAAAACGGGAGACGTCATGCGGATGCCTAAACCATCACGTCGAGGGCTGCTGCTCTCAGCCGCCGCCGGGACGGCGCTTGCGGGGTGTGCGTCTTTTTTTCAGCCCCCGGATGACACCGGTGGCAGACGAGCCTTGGCGACGATGAAGCGCGCCTCGCGCTTCATGCGCGAGCGGGTCGCGTTTCGCGGCGGCTATGTCTGGAGCTACTTGCCGGACCTCTCGCGCCGTTGGGGCGAGATGGAAGCCTACCCGACCATGATCTGGATCCAGCCGCCGGGCACGGCGACGGTCGGGCATCTCTATCTCGATTGCTTTCACGCCACGCGCGACG
>CAZIOD010000076.1:0-12863 GCA_964540785.1 uncultured Terricaulis sp. | reverse complement strand
CCGGCAGGCGGCTCCAGGCGGCGTCGAGGCGATCATCCATCGGCGCGGTCCGCCAAACGTTCGCGCACGCGCCGAGCTTGCCGGCGCGGCATGTCGAGCAGCGCCTGCACGCTTGGCGCCGCGTCGCCTTGCGCCAGCTCCTGCGGCGTGCCGAGCGCCAGCAATTTGCCGTCCGCCATCACCGCCAGCCGATCAGCCAGCAGCAGTGCTTCCTGGATGTCGTGCGTGATCATCACGCTGGTGACGCCGAGGCGGTCGTGCAGTTTGCGGTAGGCTTCAGTCAGCGTGTCGCGCGTCAGCGGATCGAGCGCGCCGAATGGCTCGTCCATCAGCACGATATGCGGCTTCGCCGCCAGCGCCCTGGCAACGCCGATACGCTGGCGCTGCCCGCCGGAGAGCGCCGCGGGAAGCCGCGCTGCGTACTCCGCCGCCGGCAGTTCCACCAGATCTAGCAGTTCGGCCACGCGCGCGTCGATCTCCTCACGCGGCCAGTTCAGCAGCTTCGGCGTCACGGCGATGTTTTCGGCGATGGTGAGATGGGGAAACAGGCCGACGCCCTGGATCACATAGCCCATGTGGCGCCGCAGCTCGTGCGCCGGCGTTTCGGACACCGCACGTCCCTCGACCAGCACTTCGCCCGCATCCGGATCGATCAGCCGGTTGATCATGCGCAGCGTCGTCGTCTTGCCGGACCCCGATCCGCCGATAATGGCGAGAAACTCGCCGGCGCCGACCTCGAACGAAACGTCATCGACCGCGAATGTTTTGCCGCCATCGAAGCTCTTGCGCACGCCGCGCAGAGAAATGGCGGGCGGTGAGGTCATGGGGCGGGACTAACCGCATGCGGCGGAGAGTGCAAATCTATTGCGCTCCGCGGGCGTCATGCTGATAAACGCTCAGAGATTCACGACATGTCCACCCGCATCGGCACACCGCTTTCACCCAACGCGCTTCGCGTCATGCTGCTTGGCGGCGGAGAGTTGGGCAAGGAAGTCGTGATCGAGCTGCAGCGCTTGGGCGTCGAGACCATCGTTGTCGACCGCTACGCCAACGCCCCAGCGCAGCAGGTGGCGCACCGGGCCCACGTGATCGACATGACCGACGCCAAGGCGCTGCGCACGTTGGTGGAACGGGAGCGGCCGCATCTCATTGTCCCGGAGATCGAAGCTATCGCCACCGATGAACTCGTCCGCATCGAAAGCGATGGTCTCGCCGCGGTCATCCCAACTGCGAACGCCGCGCACACGACCATGAACCGCGAGCGCATCCGCGTGCTCGCCGCCGAAGAGCTGAAGCTGCCGTGCTCACCCTATGCGTTCGCCTCGACTCTGGAGGAGATGCAGGCAGCGGTCGAGCGCATCGGCTTTCCATGTTTCGTCAAGCCGGTGATGTCGTCCTCCGGCAAAGGCCAGACCCGGCTCAAATCGCAAGCCGATGTCGCCAAGGCCTGGGATTACGCCATGGGCGGCGCGCGCGTCGCCAACGCGCGCGTCATCGTCGAAGGGCAGGTAGAGTTCGATTTCGAAATCACACTGCTCACGGTCCGCGCGGCCGACGGGACGCATTTCTGCGAACCCATCGGCCACGCCCAAGTGGATGGCGATTACGTCGAGAGCTGGCAGCCGCAGCCGATGAGCGCGAAGGCGATCGAACGCTCTCGCGACATCGCCGGCAAGGTCACCGATGCGCTCGGCGGCTACGGCATCTTTGGCGTCGAACTGTTCATCAAGGGCGACGACGTCTGGTTCAGCGAAGTCAGTCCGCGTCCGCACGACACCGGCCTCGTCACGCTCGTCTCCCAAAACCAAAGCGAATTCGCGCTCCACGCCCGCGCCATTCTCGGCCTTCCCGTGGATACGAGCTTGCGCGCGCCTGGCGCCAGCGCCGTCATCTATGGCGGAATGGAAGCGCAGGGCATCGCCTTCGACGGCGCTGCAGAAGCTCTTGCCGTCCCGGAGACAGAGTTGCGCCTGTTTGGCAAACCCGAGAGCTTCCGAAAACGCCGCATGGGCGTGGCACTTGCACGCGGCGGCGATACGAATGAGGCGCGTCAGCGCGCCAAACAGACGGCGGCGGCGGTGAAGCCTGTGGCCTAAGCCTGGTTCTTCAACACGATGACGTCGGCGATACGCTGAACATCGTCACGGTTCAGCTTGAAGCTGATGATCAGCGTATTCAAGAAGTCTGCTTCCTCGCTGCTCAGTTCGCCGTCGGACAGCAGCAAATCCATGGATTGCGCGAACAGCGGCAGCCGCATCTCAACGGGGATCGCCTCGCATGCTCTGCGCAGCGCTTGCGGGTCGCCGCGCAACCGCTCGACGATGCGTACGTTGAGCTCGGCAAGCTGCGCCGGCGACAATGCCCGCAGCGTCGGCGAGCGGTGCGCCAGCGCCAGCAGCGCTTCGTGCTCTACCGCGGCCAACTCGCCATCGCACGTTACCGCCAAGAACAGCACCGCCAGAAAGGCTTCCGGCGCCGACCACGGCGCTTGTCGTTTCGGCGCCTCTGCGGCGAGCAGAGCGCTCCAGTCGAAGACGTTCGACGCCTTCGGCCCGCTGCCTCGTCCCAAGCCCGCTGCGAGAAAGTCCGACGACATGAAGCATGCTCCTGTGATGCGTTACTGGCGCACTTAGGGCGTTCCGGTTTCGAGCCAAGTCATGGCGATTCAAAACGATGTCACGCCAGTCGGATCTCCCGCAACCGCTCGTAAAGATAGTCCTGCGCCGTGATCGGCCCAGGATAGCGGCTCGGATTGTCCGCGGTGATGCAGTTGGGCAGCGTCTCGATCAGAAAGTCGGGCGCGAAGTGCAGGAAGAACGGGATCGAATAGCGCGGCAGGTGCGCGCGCGCGGGCGCCGGATTGACGACGCGATGGGTCGTGGAGCGCAGCACGTGGTTCGTCAGCCGCTGCAACATGTCGCCGACATTGACGACAAGCGCGCCCTCAGGCGGGTTCACATCCAGCCACTGGCCCTCGCGCGTCAATAGCTGCAGGCCCGCTTCCTCAGCGCCCAAGAGCAGCGTGATGACGTTGATGTCTTCGTGCGCCTCGGCGCGCACGCCCTCGGGCTTCGGCGGCGTCGGCGGATAGTGTAACAGGCGCAGCACCGAATTGCCGTCGCGCACCGGATCGTGGAAGAAATCCGCCGGGAGGTCGAGGAAGAGCGCGATCGATTGCAGCAACTCCAGGCCAAGCCTGTCGAGCGCTTCGTAAAGTGCATAGACATCGCCGCGGAACGTAGCGATCTCCGCCGGCCACAGGTTATGCGGCATGTGCGGCCGATAGCGATGTCCCTCCGGCAACTCGCGCCCGACGTGCCAGAACTCCTTGAGATCGACCTTCTCGGCGCCTTTCGCCGCTTCCACGCCGAACGGCACGTACCCGCGCTGTCCGGCGGCGCCGGCCACGTGGTAGCGGCGCTTCACCGGCTCAGGCAGCGCAAAAAACGCCTTGGTCGCGCCAAGCGCACGATCAATCGTACCGGGATCGAGTCCATGATCGCGCACGATGGCAAAGCCGAAGCGCGCATAGCTTTCGCCCATCGCCTGCGCGAAACCGGCCGGATCGGCATCGCGACCACGAAACGAAAGGGCGGGCAAGGCGTCGAGAGCCATGAGTCGGGAGGATCGCGCTGCCCGCTTTCCGGCGCAATGTCTTAACGCGGCGTTTACGATTCGAGGCCGAGCCTCCGCCCGGATTTTCGAGGAGAGGCGCCATGTTCTTTTTCGGAGCGCATTCCTGGCGTGGCCAGAGCGGGCGCCGCTATCGTTTCAAGTGCGTGCTGACCCGGCAGGGCCTGCCGCCGGCGGGCGTGGGCGGCATCTACATCTTCGTACGCCGCCGCTGGGGTTTTTTCCTTGAGCCGCTTTACGTCGGCAAGGCCACCGACTTGCGCTCGCGCCTGATGGGGCACGAAAAGTGGGGCCGGGCATACTGGTACTATGGCGCTACCGAGCGGTATGTGCTCGGGCCGATCCGCGACGAGGTTGACCGGCGGCGCATCGAAGAGGACCTGATCAAAGGGCTCAAGCCGCGCATGAACGATATGGAGATTCCCCAGGCCCGTGCAGCTAGGCCGCGCCGGACGGCCGCCGCGGCGCGTCTCTTCGATATGAGCGCCATCTTCGGCCGGCGCCCGCAGCGGGCCTGAACGTAGCTGCTTGACCGGTTCGGCGCGGCGCGCGAGAGCCGGGGCCGATGGGCGCGCCACCAGAGACACAGACGCCGCCGGCGGCGAAGCGAGGCCTGTGGGCCAAGCTCGTCGACTTCGCGCAAAACATGGACGCGCGCGCTTGGCGCGCCGTCGCCGCCTCCATCGCGATGATCGTCATCGCGCTGATCGTGCTGGTGATCGGTCGTCTTTATTACGGCGCAGAGATCGAGGCGTTTATCGACGCCACGCTCGGCGAGGCGCGGCGCACGCGCCTTGGGCTGCCGATTACGATCGCAGTGTTCACGATCACGGCGTATGTCGGCGCGCCGCAATTCATGCTTATCCTTGCATGCGTCGTGGCGTTCGGCCCGGAGCAGGGCTTCTGGTTCGCGTGGATCGCAACCATCGTCTCGGGCGCCGTCACTTATTTCACCGGGCGGTTGGCCGGGGCGGAAACGCGTAAGCGCCTTGGCGGCGCAACGGGCGGGCGCTTCACGCGCTTCATGGGCAAGAACGCCTTCATGGCGAGCATGATCGTGCGCGTCGTGCCTACTGCTCCATTTATCGTAGTGAACACGGCCTTCGGCGCTGCACAGGCGAATTTCTGGCCGTACTTGGCTGGTCTTGCCATCGGCGTTCTTCCTAAGACTGCCATTCTTACATTCGGTTACGATGGCATCCTCGACGCCCTGCAGGGCAGATGGGGCGGGGCGGCTATCATGGGCGGCATTGCGATCGCCCTGTGGATTGTCGTGACGATTGTCGTGCGCCGCTGGCTCCGCCCATCGACCAACCACGAAGGCGCGGGCGGCGACGAAATTAAATAGCCGGTCGCCAAAAACACTCCCTTGGGGTGCTGTGCGTGCTAGGTCTGCGAGATGGGAAAGAATCTGCTCATCGCTCTGGCGCTTGTCGCCCTTGTCGCGTGCGGCGGCCAACCGCCCGTCGATCTGGGCTATGGACCCGCGCCGCAACTGCCCGAACCCAGCAGAAGCGGGTTGCTGCCCACGATCAATACAGCCGACGCAGTCGGTTGGCGCGACGACGCAGCCCCTGTGGCGCCCGCGGGCTTCACTGTCGCGCGCTACGCGGAAGGCCTCGCACACCCCCGCTGGCTCTACGTGCTGCCCAATGGCGACGTGCTGGTGGCGGAAAGCGCAACCCGGCCGACACAAGGCGGAGGCATTGCGGGTTGGATTCGCAATCGTATCCAGCGCGGCGCGGGCGCGCTAGATGAGAGCGCCGACCGCATCACCTTGTTGCGCGACAGCGATGGCGACGGTGTCGTCGACGCCCGTCATGTGTTCATCGAGACTCTCAACCAGCCGATCGGCATGGCGCTCATCGGGGATGATTTCTTCGTGGCGAATACCGATGCGGTTGTGCGGTTCGCCTACACGCCGAATACGGTGAGCCTGTCGGGACCCGGCCAAGTCGTGCTCGAACTGCCGCATCGCGATGCGAACAACGGCCACTGGACGCGCACGCTCGCCGTCGCGCCAGACGGATCGAAGCTCTACGTTGCTGTCGGCTCGGTTTCGAACATCGCCGATGAAGGCATGGAGGCGGAACAAGGGCGCGCGGCGATCTGGGAGTTCAATCCCGACGGTTCGGATGCGCGCATCTACGCATCGGGTCTGCGCAATCCCGTCGGTCTCGAATTCAATCCGCAATCCGGCGCGCTCTGGGTTGCGGTCAATGAGCGCGACATGCTCGGCGATAATCTGCCGCCTGACTACATGACAAGCGTGGCCGAAGGCGGCTTCTACGGCTGGCCTTACTATTACTGGGGCGACAATCGCGACGAGCGCGTGGAGATTCCCGCCAACGTGCGCCTCCAGGCGCCGCTGACGCCCGATTTCGCGCTAGGCGCGCACACCGCCTCACTGGGTCTGCATTTCTATCAAGGCGAAGCCTTGCCGGCGCAGTATCGTGGCGGCGCTTTTGTCGGCCAACACGGCTCGTGGAACCGCAGCGCGCTCGCCGGCTATAAAGTTGTGTTCATCCCGTTTGCGGACGGCCGTCCGGCCGGCGAGATGCAGAACTTCCTTACCGGCTTTCTCGACGATCGAGGACGGGCGCAGGGCCGTCCGGTCGGTATCGCCACGGATCGCACTGGAGCAATCCTGGTCGCAGACGATGTGGGCGATATCGTTTGGCGCGTCGCGCCGATCCGACAATAGGGTTTAGTTTCGCGCTTCGCAGCGCCACACCAGGCGCTGGGTCGGTTCGCCCCGCGCGAACCGCATCAGGGTTTCATTGCGCCGGCTGACCGCTTCGCTCGCGCCTTCCCCGGTGCAGCCCCGCCCCGCGCCGCTCGCGGCCACCGCTTGGTTGGCGGCGGCGAAATCTTCATCGTTCAGCGGATAGCGTTCGCGGCGGAACTCGCCGCTTTCCGGATCGATCGTCAGCACGTCGAGCGAGCGCGCTTCGCCCAGCACGATGGCGCGCCGGAAGCGCGGTCCGCCGTCGAGCGGCGCGTAGAGCGTGCGTTCGTTCACGCAAAGCGCGCCGGATGCGGTAAAGCTCATATCGGCGACGCCTTGTGCGCCCTGGCTTGCCTCACGGTCCAGGGTGCAAGCGATGGAGCCGGAGAAATCGCGCGGAACGGCCACAACCTGTTCCTTTTCGCTTTGCTGGGCTCGTAAAAGGGCGATGCCGGCGGCTACGATCAAGATCGCCGCGATCGCCGCACCGCCGACTACGGCCACGACGCCGACGCGCC
Organism: uncultured Terricaulis sp.; assembly: GCA_964540785.1. Lineage (GTDB taxonomy): Bacteria > Pseudomonadota > Alphaproteobacteria > Caulobacterales > Aquidulcibacteraceae > Vitreimonas. The sequence goes on along the minus strand of CAZIOD010000076.1, from coordinate 5,984 downwards.
CGCGGCGCGGGGGATCGAACGGCTCCGGATGGGCGACTTCGGGACGCTGCGGGTGAATCTCGTGCTGCACTGGGCGGCGGCGCGAGAGCACGACTGCTCCCAGCACGCACACCGCAACGAACAACGCCAGCGTGCCGCCGATGAGAATCACCACGGCGATCCGGGTGAGCCGGTCGGCCGTTTCGAGTTTGCTCGCCAGTTCTTCGTTCTGCGCCTCGAGCGCGCTGATCGTCTGTGCGCGCTGCGCCTCGATGCGTTCGGCGAAGGAAAGGCAGCGCTCGTCGCTCAGCGTCGGCGTGACGCCCGCTTCATCCAGAAATTGCAGCAGCTGCGTCGCGCGCGTGGCGACCCCTCGCGTTTCGCGCGTGTCGGCGCCCGAGACGTGCCAGGAATTGACGCCGAGCACGCGTCCGCATTCGTCCAGCAGCGGGCCTCCGGATGATCCGGACGAAATAACGGCCTGATGGTTGATGGTGGGAATCGGATCGCCGGTCGGCGCCCTGTCGCGCAGGGAGGCGATCTGTCCCGACGTGCGCGAAGGCGGCGTCGGCCGAAGCAGATCGGCGCCCGTGGCGCCTTGGTAATCCACATCGGGAAACCCGAGCGCCACCACCCCGTCGCCAGTATGCGGTTCCACTGTGGATATGGTCAGCGGCTCCAGATCAGGGCCGCCCCGGAATTCCAGCAGCGCGAGTTCGGACAGCGGCGAATACCGGATAATGCGCGCTGAGATGAGGCCATCACCTTGGGGAGGCACGATGGCCACGCCGTATTCCGGACGCTGGCGCGCCGGCGCTACCACATGCGCATTGGTCACGATCAGGTTGGGTGCGACGACAAAGCCCGATCCCGAGCCGTAAAGCATTCGCCCTTCAGGGCTTTCCAGGATGACGACCACGCGCACGATGCCGCGCTCGGCCTCGTCGACGCTGGTTTGCGCCGCCGCCGAACCGGCTAGCGCTAGGAACAACGCCGCCGCCAGGAACCTTAATGCCTTAGCGATCAAGCAGTATCCCCGCCCCGGAACCAGACCGTGTTCCCGGTTGAAATAATCGGGCGCCTGCCCCCGCTCCGCAAGCGCGCCGCCCAGCCTGTCTGTGTTATGTGTCTTTGCGGTCATTGCGGCGCCGATGCGGCAAAAGCGGTCCGCCCCTTGCATCCCTTGTAACATCGCGGCAAGTCCATTCCGTCGGCGACGGGGGCGGTCGGCGGCGGAAATGCGCGAGAGCCGCGGGGCTCCAGCGTGCGCACGCCCCATCGCCTTCATTCGGTCCAAGAACGCTTCCAAAAGAACGATCTGGGGCCGGCGCCGTCTCAGGATTGTTAAGCTTGCCGCGTTAAGCCCACCGCAAGGGCTGATTCGGCCGGTGCTTCCAGCGGCGAGGTTTTCTACGAATGCTCGGCAACATGTTCGGTCTCGTGGCGCCGGATCTGGCGATTGATCTCGGCACTGCGAACACGCTGATCCATGTGAAGGGGCGGGGCATCGTCCTGGATGAACCGTCGGTCGTTGCTTACGTCAACGAGGGCGGACGCAAGGTCGTCTACGCGGTAGGCACCGAGGCTAAGACCATGTTGGGCAAGACCCACCGCAACATGGAAGTCATCCGTCCGCTGCGCGACGGCGTCATCGCCGATTTCGACGTCGCCGAGGAGATGATTAAGCAATTCATCCGCAAGGTGTTGCCGCGCCCGGCATTGATTTCTCCGCAGATTGTTATCTGCGTTCCCACCGGGGCGACCCCGGTCGAGCGCCGGACCATCCTGGAAAGCGCGCAAGCTTCGGGGGCGCGGCGCGTCAAGCTGATCGAGGAGCCAGTTGCGGCCGCGCTCGGCGCCGGACTGCAAATCGACGATCCCTCCGGCTGCATGGTTGTCGATATCGGCGGCGGAACGACGGAGATCGCCGTGCTTTCGCTGGGCGGACTTGTCTGGTCGCGCAGCCTGCGTGAAGCGGGCGACAAGATGGACGAGGCCCTCATCCAGTATTTGCGCCGTCATGAGAACCTGATGATCGGCGACAGCACCGCCGAGCGGATCAAGAAGGAAATCGGCACCGCCAAGGCCCCGGATCACGGCGCGGGCATGTCGCTCCCGATCAAGGGGCGCGACAATCTTTCCGGGGTGCCGAAAGAAATCACCGTCAACGAGGCCATGGTGGCCGAGGCGCTAGCGGAGCCGGTGACGCGCATCGTGGATGCGGTCCGCCAGGCCTTCGAACAGATGCCGCCGGAACTCGCCGCCGACATCTACGACCACGGCCTGATGCTGACTGGCGGGGGGGCGCTTCTCCGTAATCTCGACACGGTCTTGCAGGAACGTATCTCGATCCGGGTGTCGGTAGCGGACGATCCGCTGCGCTGTGTCGTCAAAGGCTGCGGAATCGCGCTCGACACGATAAATTCGTCCGACGCACGCCGCTTGCTGACCGAAGAGGTCTAGGCGTCAGCGCGCTAAAGAGAGGCGGGCAACAAGGTGGCCAGACGCAGGAGCGTGGTGCGGCGCGCGGGCGCAGGTCGACGGGTACCCCCGAGTATTCTGCTCGCCATCGTGCTCATTGTCGGCGCCGGTTCGCTGATCATCGCGCAAATGACCAACGCGCAGCTCGGGCAGTCTGTGCAAAAGAGCGGCGACGGCGCGGCCGCTGTGGCGGGCCGGGTCGCCACCGGGCCGGCGCGCGCCGGGGAGGGGTTCGTCGGCCGCATCGTCGCCATGTGGCGCGCCGGTGAGCGCATCGAACAGCTTGAGCGTGAGAATCGCGAGTTGCAGGCGTGGCGTGACCTCGCCGAGCGCTTGGCCGAGCGCAACGGGCGCTATGAATCTCTGCTGCGAATGCCAGTGGACGCCTTCGGCGCCGGCGCGGACATCGAGAACTCCATCGCCGCCCAGCTCGTGCTCGATTCCGGCGGCCCTTTCACCCGCACACTCGTTGCTAACGCGGGCGCCGATCACGGGGTGCGGGCCGGTTATATAGCGGTCAACGAAAACGGGTTGATCGGCCGCGTGGTGACAGTGGGCCAACGCTCTGCGCGCATCCTGATGCTGGACGATTACAATTCCCGTATCCCGGTGATGGGTGAAGCGTCGCGGGTGCGTGCGGTGCTTGCAGGGCAGGCGACGCGCCCGCCCGAGCTTTATACAGCGCCATTCCAGATGCAGGCGCCGCGACTCGATTTCATCGTGGGCGCACATAGTCTGCGTGAAGGTGAGCGCATCATAACCTCAGGCGATGGCGGCATCTTTCCACGCGGCATCCCGGTTGGCGTGGCGCGGCGCAGCGGCGACGGGTGGCGCGTTGCGCTGGCTGCTTCGCAACAGCCCATCGATTTCGTGCGTATTCTTCCCTATGTCGGCGTCGAGCCTCCGGAGCATGCGCCCGTTCCCGATGAAGGTCCTCCGCTCGCCGCCGCGTCGACCTACTCGAACATCGGGCGCACGACCATGACGCCGCCGCCGACTACGCCAACGACGCCCCAACAGCCCGCGGCGCGGCCGCAGGCGACGGCGCCGGCAAATGCACCCGCGTCCACACCGGCGCGCACGGAGCCGGAGGCGATCCGCGCGCAAACTCAGCCTGCCCAAGCCCAGCCGGCCCAGACCCAACCGACTTCAACCGCGCCCGTCCCGAACGAGACGCCGCCAGCGCCGGTCGCCGCGCCGCCTGAAGGACAGGCGGAGGCGCAGGAATGATCGCCCGCGCGCCGCCGGGCCGGCGCGTTCTGCGCGCCTGGGGTTTCATACTTGCGGTAGCCTCAGTGATCCTGCCGGCGCTGCCGCTTGGACCGTTGTTCGCGCAGCCGCCGTTGCCGCTCGCGATGTTGTGGGCCGCTTACGGTTGGGCGGCGGAAGATGAAAGCGGCTGGCGTGCGCCCCTCACGCTCGCATTGTTCGGTCTCTTGCACGATCAGCTCGCCGGCGGCCCCTACGGGCTGTTCCCAGTGCTCTATCTCTCCGCGTATCTCGTCGGACAACTGGCCGCGGGGATCATGTCGGCGCCCAACCTCATTTCGTTGTGGGGCGGCTTCATCTTCACCACGCTCGTCACTGTTGGCGTTGCCGCACTCGTTGCGCCGCTGGCCCTCGGCGGGCGCGTTTCGATCGTGCCGTACGCCGAAGCGGCGACGCTGACCGCCATCATCTTTCCGTTGGTGCGTCCGCTCTACATGAGCGCCGCGCCCTCCATGCGACCGCAACCGGGGCTGCGTCGATGAAGGGCAAGCGTGTCGGCTCCACCCTGCCCAAGCGCGACGCGACGGCGATCTTCTCGCGTCGCGCCGCTCTGCTTTCGTTCGTCGGCGTTGGGGTCATGGGCGCCATTCTGCTGCGCATGGGTCAGTTGCAGGCGCAGAATTTTTTCAGCCAGGAATACACGGACGCCGCGGACGAGAACCGTTTTGACACGCGCATCATTACGCCGCCGCGAGGCGTGATCTACGACCGCTTCGGCCTCATCCTCGCGCGGACAAGCCGAGACTATCAGGTCGCAGTGGTTCAGAGCGAGGCCGGCGACGAAGACGCAATCCGTCAGGTTGTGCGCCGCGTTGCAGCGATTCTCGGCCGCACCGAAGAATGGGCCGACCGAGCCGTCCGGCGTCTGGACAATATGGCGCGTTATGAGCCGCAGCCTTTGGCCGAAGGCCTGACCTGGGAGGAATTCAACGCCATCAACGTGCGCCTCCCCGAACTCAAGGGGATTGTCGCCAACGCCGCCGATGTGCGCGCTTATCCGTACGACATCGTCTACGGTCACCCGATTGGCTACGTGCAAAAGCCGACGCAGCGCGATATCGACGCCGCGCTCGCAACGGACGACCGGACGTACGCGATGTATCTGCGCAATCCGTACGTGCGCGTCGGCAAGGCGGGACTGGAAGCGTCGATGGAACAGGCGCTGCACGGCACGCCCGGATATCGCAAAGTGATCGTCAATGCCCGCGGCGTCGAGCAGGGGGAAGACGAGAGCGAACGCCGGGAAGCGGTGCGCGGCTCCGGCCTGGTGCTTACGATCGACCACGAACTGCAGCGCATCGCGATGCAGAATTTTGGCGAACATTCCGGCGGCGCCGTGGTGATGGACATTTATACCGGCGACTTGCTGGTAATGGCGTCAGCGCCGGGATTTAATCCGAACCTGTTCGTCAACGGGATCGGTCAGCGCGAGTTCGACGAATACAATCTCAATGAGAAGAAGCCGCTGTTCCATAAGGCGGTAGCTGGGGTTTATCCGCCCGGCTCTACCTTCAAGATGATCGTCGGCATCGCCGCCAAACAAGCGGGCCTTGAAGATAATTGGCGCACGCATTGTGCAGGCGGCTTCTATTACGGGGGGCGGACCTGGCATTGCTGGAGCCGTCACGGCAGTGTCAACCTGCACGGCGCCATCAAACATTCTTGCGACGTCTATTTCTACCAAGCCGCCTTGCGCGCAGGCCCCGACAGCATCGCTAGCGTGGCGCGCCAGTTTGGTCTGGGCGAGCACTTCGACGTCAACGTGCCGAATGTCCGTGACGGCCTTATCCCCGATCCGGCCTGGTGGCGTGCGAACCGTAATGAGGGTTGGACCGGCGGTCTCACCGTCAATTACGGCATCGGACAAGGCGCGATGGGGGTGACGCCGCTGCAGCTTGCAGTGATGGCCGCACGGCTTGGCAATAATGGTTACGCCGTCAATCCGCGGCTGGTGCGGGAAGGGCCTGGCGTCGCTGAGGCGCCCCAGCCGCCGCACATGAGCGGCATCGAATCCGAGCACCTCGCGCGTGTGCGCGATGGCATGTTCGCGGTGTGCAATGAGCCGGGCGGCACCGCGAATAGCGCCGGAAGGCTTGAACTCGTGCGTCATCCCGAAACCGGCGCGGCCGTGCGCGCGTCTGCGGAAACTCGCGGTTGGCAGCCGATTCAGATCGCCGGAAAGACCGGCACGGCGCAAGTACGCGCACTCGGCGCCTATCGCGGGCGGCACTATTCCACCATCGAGTGGAAGTACC
>CAZIOD010000075.1:11815-12967 GCA_964540785.1 uncultured Terricaulis sp. | reverse complement strand
TCTTCATGCGGATCTGGTTGATGAAGATGACCAGCGTCTTCGACTTGTTGATCGAAGCGGTGAGCTTGCGCAGCGCCTGGCTCATTAGCCGCGCCTGTAGGCCGGGCAGCTGGTCACCCATCTCGCCTTCGATCTCCGCGCGCGGCGTCAGGGCCGCCACGGAGTCGACCACCAGGACGTCGATCGCGCCGGAGCGCACCAGCGTATCGGTGATTTCCAGCGCCTGCTCGCCGGTGTCAGGCTGAGAAACGAGCAAGTCGTCGAGATCGACCCCCAGCTTGCGCGCATAGACCGGGTCGAGCGCATGTTCGGCGTCCACGAACGCGCACACGCCGCCATTCTTCTGCGCCTCGGCGATGCAATGCAGCGCCAGCGTCGTCTTGCCCGAACTTTCCGGCCCATAGATTTCCACGATGCGCCCGCGCGGCAGCCCGCCAATGCCGAGCGCGATGTCGAGCGAGAGCGAGCCTGTTGAAATGGCTTCGATTTCGACCACAGGCTTTTCGCCCAGGCGCATTACCGAGCCTTTGCCGAAGGCCTGGTCGATCTGCTTGAGGGCCGCAGCCAAAGCCTTCTGCTTGTCCGTTTCCATGTCCTTCTCAACAAGCTTCAGGTTCGTCATCGCTCCATCCCCTCTTTAGTCGAGTCCAGGCCCCGCGAAACCGGCCCCGGCGCATATGCTTCGAGAATCCGTTTGTACCGCGTTTGTTCTCGGAACACAAGCAGAACATACGGGCCGCAGGCCGATGGACAAGGGGCAGTAGGGAAGGCTGCAGCCTCCCCCATCGCTAGTGGTGATTTGATGTGCGCAACACAGCGCCGCCCCCATTGCCTATTGCCTAGCGCCCGATGCGTCGTAATGCTTTTGAGGGGGAAACGAGGAAGGATCGAGCAATGGCTTCGTCCTTGGCGCCTTTGCCGCCGCGCGGCGGCCATCCGGCCACGCTGGAGAGCGTGACCTCGTTCCGCGTGAAGACAGCCGCACTCTCGCGCCCGGCCGGCTTTATCCAAAAGCCCAGCGCTGACATGGTGCTCGTCACCGCGCCCGACGGCGGCGTCGTGGTCTATCCGCCAAGCGAAAAGCTCGTGATTCTGGCGTCACGGCGCAAGCCCCAGCCGGACTGCACGAGTTCAAGCGAACGCTGAGATATC
>CAZIOD010000075.1:0-11715 GCA_964540785.1 uncultured Terricaulis sp. | reverse complement strand
CCCACACGCCGGCGCAAGGCACAGCGATGATCCTGGCGGGCTAGTCCACCAACGTCCTCACCCGCGCCAGCAAATCTTCGACGACCGCGGCCGGCGCGCGCTCGACGAAGCGGGCTTTGCGCGCCGCTAGATCGAGCGTGCGGAGTTGATTGCAGAGAACAACGCCCGTCGTCTTAGCGCCGGTCAGATGAACGGCAAAACCTCGATGGCGAGCAAACCCGCCACCCGAAGTAATCGGCGCCACCAGCGCTAAACCGAGGGCGTTGAACGCGGCGGGCGTTATTACGATAACGGGCCTACGGCCCCGCTGCTCGTGGCCCGCCACCGGATCGAGTTCGACGACGAGGATGTCGCCGCGCTCTATTAGATGCGTTCGCCGCCCCTGGGCTGGTCGCCGAGCCACGCTTCATCTTCCTCCGTGAGCAGCGCGCCGGGGTCGCACTGTGCGACCAGATCTTCGAGCCGGTAGCGTGCTGGCGCGGCGTTGGGATCGGCGATAAGTTTGCCGCCCTTGACGCTGACGCCGATGCGCTCGCCTTCATTAAGGCCGAGCGCGCGCGCCTGCGTTTTCGGGATAGTGAGCACGAGCGATCCGCCGGCGCGCCTGATAGTGACAAATTCCATGTGCTACAAATATAGCACAGGCGGGCGTTTGTCCACCCTCAAGCGGCCGCCAGCAGCTCCTTCACGCGGCCCACGAGCTGCTCCATCGTCACGGGCTTGCTCATATAATGCACCGGATATTGCTCCAGCATGTGGCTGAAGCTTTCGGGCGCATAGCCTGAGAGGAAGAGCACCTTGGCGGCGCCGATCATCTCGGGGCCTGCCTCCTGCAGCATCTCGGGACCCGTCATGATCGGCATCGACACGTCCGAGATGATGATGTCGAACGCGCCCGGCTTCTTTTCCAGAATTTCCAGCGCTTCTTCGCCGTGCTCGGCTTCCTCGACCTCGTAGCCGCACTCTTTCAGATTGCGTACGATGGAGCGACGCACGGCGGTCTGATCTTCGACGAAGAGGATTTTCCCCCGCCCAGCGACGTCTTTCGGCGCAGGCGCGATCAGCGCGCGTTCTTTCTCGACGATCTCCTGCAATTCGTCCTGCGTCGGCTGGTATTCCGGCAGGAAGATGCGGAACGTGGTGCCCACACCGAGCTTCGAGGTGAAGAAGATGTAGCCGCCCGACTGCTTGACGATGCCGTAACTGGTCGCAAGGCCGAGCCCCGTGCCTTTGCCGGCTTCCTTGGTCGAGTGATACGGACGGAAGATTTTCGCGGCGTGCTCGGGCTTGATGCCCCCGCCGGTGTCTTCCACCTCGATCATCACGTACTTGCCGTCCTCGATCGGGTTGTGGCCGAGGCCGCGCACATATTCCGCATCCACCGCGGCCGTGCGCACCGTGAGCTTGCCATCCTTCGGCAGCTGCGCGCCCTTCGGCGTCATCGCATCGCGTGCGTTGGTCGCGAGGTTGACCAGCACGCGTTCGAGCTGGGTCTTGTCCACCTTGACGTACGGCAGATCGCGCCCGTGCCGGATTTCGTAATTGATCGAGGCGCCCATGATGCGCCGGATCAGTTCCTGGCGCGAGCCGATGAAGTCGCCGACATCGAACACTTCGCGCGCGAAGGTCTGCTGGCGCGCATAGGCGCGCAGCATTTCGGAAAGCTCCTTGGCGGTCGTGGCGTGATCGGAAATCTCCTTCAGCATCGGATAATCGGCATCGCCCACCGGGTGGCGCCGCAAGAGATACGAGCACGTCTGCATCACCACGGTCAGCAGATTGTTGAAATCGTGCGCGACGCCTGCGGCGAGTTCGCCGATCTCGCGCATCTTTTCCGATTGTGCGAGGCGCGTTTCCAGTTCGCGCTGCTGGGTGACGTTCAGCACATAAGCGATGCCGCGCCCGTCCGGACAACGCGCGAAATGCACATGCACCGCGGTCGGCGGGCTGGTGGCGAGCATGATCTCGATCGGGTCGCTGATCGCCTGGCGCAGCCGTTGCGACAGCGCCGCCGGCCCTTCTGCGGCTTCAAACAATTCGCAGAATGGCGCGGACGGGGTTGCGCGCCCCTGCGTCATCTCCATCAGCGCGCCGTTGGAATCCAGGATCGCCGCCGCCGCCGGATCGGCGCCATCGAGCACGGCAATGCCGAGCGGAGCGTGGCTGAAAACGCCGTCTGCGCCCTCTGCACTGCTGCGCGTTTCAAGCTGCGCCTCCGGGGTTTCATTCTCCGAGAAAAACACCAGCGCCCGCACGGCGCCGTCGATCTGCTCGGGCGGCACGAAGGACAGCGCCGAAGCCTGTGTTTCCTGACCGTCGATTCCGCGCAGCGTGATCTTCATGCGCGTAGGGCCGAAGCCGCGCCGCTCGCGCCGCAACAGACGCCCAGCATCCTCCTTCACGAAATCCTTCACACGCAGCAGCGAAGGATCGTCACCTAGCCCCAGCACCGAACGCAGTGCGCGATTCATGTAGATGATGGCGCCGTCGCTCTTGGCTGCGAAAAATCCCACTGGCGCATCGTCGAGGAAAATCTGCCGGGCCTCTTCACCGGCGGACTCGCCTTCGCCTGACGCCAGCTCTCGTAGGCGCCACAGCACGTACCCGCCCGGCATCGGGCCCACGCTGGCTTCATAGCGCGTCGGCTTGCCGGCGAGCGCGGTGGTCGCCGACAGCTCCTCGCGGCGCGACTGGGCGAGCTGGGCGGCCTTCGACAAGCGGAACATCGGCGCCGACAGCATCGGGTCCGCGCCGAACAATCGGCTCAGCATGGGCGGGCGATCGCTGTCGCCGAGGACGCCGGCCGTCTCCGCAATCTCACGATACGCCGCGTTGCCCACGATCGGCGACAGCTGCGCGTCGGTGATCAGCGCGGCCTCGTCGAGCGCTTCGATCAAGGCGAAGTCATTACGCCCCGACCGGAGCGCCGCCGCGGCCATTGCGCCGCGCTCGGGAAATGCGCCCAGCATGCGGCCCGCGCCGCGCGACATCCAGAAGAACAGCACCATGCCCACGGCCGCCAACAGCACGAGCAATACTGCGCCCGCCTGTCCGACGCTCGGACCCGCCGTGATCGCAACGCCAGCCGCGCACACGCCAACCGTCGCCGAGATCCAGAACAGGATCTGCAGCGGATCGAGCCGCCCGCCGCTGCGCGGAGGTGGAAGGTCTGCGTGGTCGGTCATTGGCGCGCCTGATAACGCGCCAATTGAGCCCGATTCGGGCTTCGGAGCACTGTTCCCGGCCGGGTTAAATCCATCCGCCATCGCACTTCTCCGCTACCGATTTCGCGCCCGCACGCCGCGGCGATTCGCCAGACGCATGACGAAACCGATCACCTTAGCCACCGCTTCGTAATGTTCGCGCGGAATCGGCTCATCCACATCCGCGGCGGCGAACAGCGCCCGCGCCAGCGGCGGATCTTCCACCACCGGAATATCGTGCTCTTCCGCGATCTCGCGAATCCGTTGCGCCGCCGCATCGACCCCCTTGGCCAGGCAAATCGGCGCCGGCGTCTCGCCTTGTTCGTATTTGAGCGCCACGGCGTAGTGCGTCGGGTTGGTGATGACGACGCTCGCATTCGGCACGTTGGCCATCATCCGTTTGCGAGATCTTTCCATGCGGATCTGGCGCAGCTTGGCCTTGACCATCGGGTCGCCGTCGCTTTGGCGCAACTCGTCCTTGATCTCCCGCCGGCTCATGCGCATGCGCTTCATGTAGGATTGGCGCGTGGCTACGTAATCCACAGCCGCAATCAGCGCCGCTGCGCTCGCCAACGCCAACAGCATCGAGACCACGCGCTCCTTGATGAAGGGCAGCAGCGCGCGTGGCTCCAGCAGCGCGACGTTCTCCAGCTCACCGTCCTGCGGCCACAGCACCCAGGCAAGCGCGGCGCCCACGACTAGGAGCTTGGCCAGCGATTTAAGAAACGCTGCAACCGCCTGCTTGCCGAACACGCGCTTGAAGCCCTTTACCGGATTGAGCTTTTCGGCTTTCGGCGCCAGCCGCTCGCCGGTGAAGGTGGGCCGATCCTGAATGTAGCGCGCCGCCAGTCCAGCGATCGCAAGAAAAAGCCCTGCCAGCGCGAAAATCGCCAGCAGCCTGACGCCAATATGCCCGCCGATCGCGCGCAGCGCGCCCGGCTCCACGGCAAACTGATCCGGCATGGCGATGAAGCCGATAAAGCTCTGCGCCAGTCCACCAAGTATCGGCCCGGACATGAAGGCGACGATGCCGGTCACCGCGATCAGCGAGAGCGCCGCTCCGACTTCCGGGGAATAGACGATGTCGCCCTTCTCGCGCGCCTTCTCCAGTTTTCGCGGCGTAGGCTCTTCTGTTTTATCGTCGTCGTTTTCTTCAGCCATGCGCGCCTCCGGCGCGGCGAATGGCGGGTCGCGCATAGCGAATAGGGACGTCCCACAGAGCGCGGCTCGGCCCCGTGCATTCCCTATTCCCTATTCGCCATTCGCTATTCGCGCTCATCGCAGCCACGTCGCGTAGCGCTCGAGGCTGTCGAGCCAGACCAGCATGCCCGCGGAGAGACCGAGCGCGATCACGACAAGTCCGCCCATGATCTGCAGCGGCAACGCCACGAAGAACACCTGGATCTGCGGAATGAGCCGCGACAGCACCCCGAGGCCGACGCGAAAGATAAGCCCCGCGGCGATCACCGGCATGGCAATCTGAAAGCCGACGCGGAACGAGGTCGACACCGCATCCAGCGCAATCTGCGCTGCATCGCCCACAGGCGCTGCTGCGCCGGGCGCAATGATCTCGTACGAGCCAACAATTCCCATGAGGAACATGTGGTCGAGCCCGGTGGCGAAAATCAGCGCCACGCCCATGATGCTGAGAAACACAGCCAGCAACTGGCCCGATTGCGTTGCGGTCGGATCGGCGGTTTGCGCGAAGGCGATGCCGACCTCGAGGCCCATGATCTGCCCTGCCGTCGCCGTTGCCGAAATCAGGATGCGCGCAGCGCCCCCGAGCATCACGCCGATCAGCACTTCCGTCGCCACCTGAAACGCCATGCCGAGCGCCGTGGTCGCCGGCTCCGGCACGCGGCCGGCGAGCGCCGGCCCGATACAAATCGCCAGCGCCAGCGCAAACGCGAGACGGATGCGCGCGGGCACCGCCGTTTCGCCGAACCCGGGCAACAGCATGATCATCGCCCCGGTGCGCGCAAACAACAGCGCGGTCGCCCAGATCTCAACGCCGTATAGGGTGAGGTTCATCGACATCGCTCCGCGACGTCCAAGCGAATAACGAATAGCGAGTAGCGAATGGGGTTTGAGCGCATGCCGCGTCGAGAGCTCGTTCGCCCCCTATTCGCCATTCGCCATTCGCTATTCGCTTTCATCAGAACGCGGCGATGCGTTGAAACACGTCCTGCATGAAGCCGCCCAAGAGGCCGCCCATGATCGGCAGGAACAGGAGGATAGCGAAGAAGATTGATAGGATCTTCGGCACGAAGACGAGCGTCTGTTCCTGGATTTGCGTCAGCGTCTGCAACAGCGAGACGACAAGGCCGACCACCAGCCCAACAATCATCGGTCCGGCGGCGACGAGCACCGTCACCCAGATCGCCTCGCGGCCCATGTCGAGCACTTCAGCGCCGTTCATCCCGAACTCCCGGACCCGCCCGGCAAATTCTGCCGAGGCCGCTGCCCAAGGACGCCGATCGTGGTTAACGGCGCGTTTCCACCCGGCGTCATAGGGGTGAAGTGTCGGCAATCCTGGTTCGATCTCCCTCAATTGGGTGAGGCGCACCCATGACGGACAGCTCGGCGATCGGCTGCAAAGCGGGCTGGCGCGTCACGTATTTGAGCCAGTTCCGCGCCGGTTACGCGAAAGCGTGCCCAAGCGGACACACCCGAACCAAGTTTCGCGTTCAAGCATCCGAAACCTCGAATCGACCTCATCTTGGATTCAGGCGTGCATGAAACCTTTGGCGTGTCCCAAACGTAGAATGCGCTTGGTGAGGCTGGTTATGTGGAAGTCGATCGCGCGATTCCTCCGGGGTCTGTTCGCCCGTAAGGATGACAACTTCAAATCGCTCTTGATCGCCGACCTCGGCATCGAGCGCTAAGACGCCCCTAGCCTCCCGGCGGGGCACCGGCGGCGAAGCTTTCAATGAGGCTGCCCGCCACCAGGCGCCAGCCGTCCACCAGCACAAAAAAGATCAGCTTGAACGGCAGGCTGATGATCACCGGCGGCATCATCATCATGCCCATCGCCATCAAGAGCGAGGCGACGACGAGATCGATAATCACGAACGGCACGAACAGCATGAAGCCGATCTCGAACGCGCGCCGTAACTCGGACACCATGAAGGCCGGCGCCAGAATCCGCAGCGGCGTCTCTTCGGCGCTGGCCGGCGGCGTCTCCAGACGCGCCATGTCGATGAACAGCGCCAGATCGGCTTCGCGCGTCTGGCTCACCATGAAGCGCTTCAACGGCTCGACGATGCGCGGAAACGCTTCATCCAGCGGCATTTCCTCGGCCATCACCGGGCCGATGCCCGCCTCGTAGGCCTGTTGCCACACCGGCTGCATGACGAACGCAGTCAAGAACAACGAGAGCGACACGATCACCACGTTCGGCGGCGCCTGCTGCAGGCCGAGCGCGGTGCGCAGCAGCGACAGCACGACCACGATGCGCACGAAACTCGTGGTCATGATCAATATCGACGGCGCGAGGGACAGCACCGTGATCAGCGCCGCCAGCTGCAAGACGCGCGCGGTCAGTCCCTCGCCGGAGCCAAGATCGATGGACAGCGTTGGATTGGTCACGGCCGCATACGCTGTTCCGGCGCCAAGGAGGAGAGAGAGCAGCAACGAAGCGGCCAGAATGATCAGCCAATTGCGCGGCTGCTCTTGGCTCGCCGGCGGCTTTTGTTTGCGATTGAAGGAAAACCGCCGGCGAGACGCCGGCGGTCCAAGAATGCCGCTCACGTCTCGCTCCCCGCCTCGGCTTTTGCCGCCATCTCGCTTACGACCACATCCCCGGCTGGCCCGCACAAGATCAGGTGCTCACGCGAGTCGCAGCGCACGATCACGAGGCGCCGGCGCGCATCGATCATGAGACTTTCGCTGACCGTCAGCCGCTTTTCGCCCGGCTTGCCCGCCTGCAGCATGCCCGCCCGGCGCGCGACCCACGCGACGGCCAGGATCAGCGCCAACGTCGCCATGAGCGCGAAGAGCGCCCGCGCCCAATCCATCCATTCCAAGGCCGCCTCCGTTCTGGAGCACCTCTGGGCTGGGCCGGTTTGGTAAACGAGACCTTAATTTGCGCGCCCGAAATTAAGTCGCGCTTAACCATACCGAGGTCGACTAGGCAAAGTTTGCAGCGCTGAGTCGGACACCCTTGGATCTCGCCAACACCCCCTTCTTCGGCCTGCTGCGCGCGCGCCTCGATCAGCTCAGCGAGCGCCAGCGCCTGATCGCCGAGAACATCGCCAACGCGTCCACGCCCGGTTATCGCCCGCGCGACATCGAGACCGCCGGCTTCGAGCGCATGCTCGCTGCGGCGGCGGCCGGCGGGCCGGCGCTCGTGCGCACCAATCCGCGTCACATGGCGCCCGGCGGCGGTGCCGCGCAGACACAGATCGTCACCCGCGACGACAGTGAAACCACGATCGACGGCAACGCTGTGGTGCTCGAAGAACAGATGGCGCGCGCCGCCGAAACGCGCCTGCAGTTCGAAACCGGCATCGCCCTCTACCAGAAAGGGTTGGAGCTGGTGCGCATGGCCGCGCGGGCGCCGGGGAGATGAGGATGTTTGATCGGCAATCGGCGCTCGGCAAGTCGCGACTGCGCGCCTGCATCAACGCATCACACAATCCCACTGCCGGCTGCCGACTGTCGACGGCCGAGCGAGGAGCCGCGCCATGAGCGACATCAACGCAGCCATCGCGGCCGCAGCTTCCGGCATGCGTGCGCAGACGGTGCGCATGCGCCTTGCCGCCGAAAACGTCGCCAACGCCTCCTCCACGGGCGACAACCCGAACGAAGAACCGTTCCGACGGCGCATTCCATTGCTGGAATCGACGACACTCAATGCCGGCGCGGTCGGTGTCCGTGTCGCCGGCGCGCGCTTCGACATGAGCGACTTCCGCCAGGAATATAATCCAGGCCATCCCGCCGCCGACGAGGACGGTTATGTGCGTCTGCCGAATGTCGACACGCTGGTCGAAATGATGGACCTGCGCGAAGCCACCCGCGCCTACGAAGCCAACCTCAACATGATCGAAGCGGCGCGCACGATGACGACCCGCGCGCTGGATCTTCTGCGGAGATAATCATGGCGATCGACCCACTTTCCGCTTCACGCGCGTACCAGCAAGCCGCACAAGCGGCGCGCAACGTCGCGGGAACGGACGGCGCCGAAAATATGGATTTCGGCGCCTTGGTGCAGGAAGCGATCCGCCAAGCCGGCGCCAGCGCGACGCAAGCGGAACACCAGGCGCTCGCCGTCGCCGCCGGCCAGGCCAATATCGTCGATGTCGTGACCGCGATTGCAGCGGCCGAAACGCAATTGCAGACCGTCATCGCCGTGCGCGATCAGGTTATCCAGGCCTATCAGGAAATCCTCCGCATGCCGATTTAGAGATGAGGGACTAGGCCGGCGACGGAGCGCGAGATTTGGCCATCCTCATCCCTAATTCCCAGTCCCTAATCCCTCGTCGCTCGTCCCTCATAACGGAACGCGCGCGCGCACCTGTGCGTTTGTGAACGTCGCGGCGTTCGTCGCGCACTCAAAAAATCTGCGAGGGAGACGGCCATGTTACGAGGCTGGCCAATCGCATTGGTCGCGGCTACTGGCGCGAGCGGCCTGTTTGCGTTCGGAATCATTCAATCTGCATTCGCGCCGCAGGCGCTGGCGCTCTTCATCGTGTTCGGCGCCGTGCTCGCGCTGATGATGCTCACGAACCGCCTCTTCGGCGGCGGCGGCGCACACGCGCACGCCGCGCACGGCCACGGCGGCGATCATGCCGTGGTGATGAGCGGACGCAGCGTCGGCGCCATCGCCGTGCTCGCCGCTTTGCTGGCCGTTGCGTTTTTCTGGACCAACAACGACCTCTCCGGTGAGAAGATCGGCCGCTTCCTCGACAAAGGCGCCGTGACCTTGGGCCAGCAGGCGCAGACGACCTTCGTTCGTCTCACCGACGGGCGCGCCGATCAGAGCACAGCTCAAGAGCCGCAGCCGGCGCCGCCTCCGCCGCAAGAAGGTTGACACCCGGCGCCGTCGCTTCGACGGCGCGGGGCGCGCCTACTTCTTCTTCTTGTCGTCCTTGTTTTGCTTGGGTTTGCGCTTTTCCTTGTTGGAGCGCATCTGACCTTTGGCCATGGGGAACTCTCCGTCGCTAAACGCGACAGAGATTAGGCAATAGGCAGTGGGCAATAGGCAATAGGGATTCTTCAGAGCCGGGGCCGCTTCCTACTTCCGCCGATGCAGCGCCCGCTCAACCGCTTGGGGTTCGCGATCGATCACGGTGAGCAGGATCCGCGCCGCGCCCGTGGGTTCGCGCCGGCTGGATTCCCAGTTCTGAATGCTGTCCAGCGTGAAGCCGTAGCGTTTAGCGAATGCATCCTGGCTAAGCCCGGTGCGGGCGCGGATCGCTTTAACGTTCACCTTCGCCGGCGCATGCACGACAACTGCGCTTGGCTCGCCACGCGCATGCGCCGCCGCTTCACGCAGCCCTCGCAGTACTTTTTGACCTGCCTTGCTCATGGCTTTTCCTTCTTCAGTTCGGCCGTCAGTTGACGCATGGCCTTGATTTCGGCCGCATCGAAATTCGCACGCGTGCCTTTGCCCAGCAGCGCCAACAAATATGCCGGCTTATCGCCGCCGACATAGGCGATCATCACGCGCCAGCCGCCGCTCTTACCCTTGCCGCGCCCGGCAAAGCGGCGCTTGAACACACCGCCGGAGCCTCGCACCAGATCGCCGGCTGCTGGGTCTGCGGCACGGGCGCTGACAATCGCCGCCCGCGCCGCGTCGGAAACGCCCTTTTCCCTGCAATCAGCGATAAAGCACGGCGTTTCCGCGACTGTGTGGCCGGGCGAGTTCATGAAGCTATATACGTCAGTGGCGTATATACGTCAATGGCGTATTACGTCAATGGCGTTTATGTGAGCACGTCGCTCCACGCGATCAGATATCTATCTGGCCCGAGCTGACTCACCAGAGGAAGTACGCAAATAAACTCAGCGCAATCACGCAGAACGTCGGAAACCAACGCGCGTAGATGGCGTGAGTTCAAGCCCGCGCTTCGTTCACACCGCGCCCGAGCGCCAGCGCGGCGGCCGCCGCGATCGCGTCGGCGTCGAGACCGGCCGTGGCGTACATCGCCTCCGGCTTGTCCTGATCCTGGAACACGTCAGGCAGCGTCAGCGTGCGGATCTTGAGCCCGCGATCGAGCGCGCCATCCTTGGCCAGGAAATGCAGCACGAAGGCGCCGAAGCCGCCGGCGGCGCCCTCTTCGATCGTCAGCATGACTTCGTGCTCGCGCGCGAGGCGCCGCATCAGGTCTTCGTCCAGCGGCTTGGCGAAGCGCGCATCGGCGACGGTGGTGGAAAGTCCCATCGCCGCCAGCTTGTCGGCCGCCTTGTTCGCCTCGGCCAGACGCGCGCCGAAATTCACCAGCGCCAAGGTCGTGCCTTCGCGCAGCACCCGTCCTTTGCCGATCTCCAGCGGCGTGTCGGCGTCGGGCCCGAGCGCGCCGTCGGCGTCGCCGCGCGGGTAGCGGAAGCAGCTCGGCCGGTCGTCGATTTGCGCGGCGGTCGCGACCATGCGCGAAAGTTCGTTGCCGTCGGCCGCCGCCATCACGATCATCCCCGGCAGCGCGCCCATATAGCCGACGTCAAACGAGCCCGCGTGCGTGGCCCCGTCGGCGCCGACCAGCCCGGCGCGGTCCATCGCAAAACGAACCGGAAGCCGCTGGATCGCGACGTCGTGCACGACCTGGTCGTAACCGCGCTGCAGGAAGGTGGAGTAGATGGCCGCGAACGGCTTCATGCCGTCCGCCGCGAGACCCGCAGCGAAGGTGACCGCGTGCTGCTCAGCGATGCCGACATCGTACATGCGGTCCGGAAACTGCGCGCCGAACAGGTCGAGCCCGGTGCCGGACGGCATAGCGGCGGTAATAGCGACGATCTTGTCGTCTTTCTGCGCCTGGCGGATCAGCGCTTGCGCGAACACCTTGGTGTAGCTCGGGTTCGGCCCGCCCTTGGCTTGCTCGCCGGTGACAACGTTGAACTTGCTCACGCCGTGATACTTGTCGGCGGAATTTTCCGCCGGGGCGTAGCCCTTCCCCTTCTTGGTGACGACATGGATCAACACCGGGCGGTCGGCGATGTCCTTGGCGTTCTTCAGGATCGGCACCAGCGTCTCGACATCGTGCCCATCGAACGGGCCGAGATAATAAAAGCCCAGCTCCTCGAAAAAGGTGCCGCCGGTGACCAGCGTGCGCGCAAACTCCTCGGCCTTCTTGCTGACGTCGTGGATCGGCCGCGGCAGGTGCTCGGCGATGGTCTTGCCGACTTTGCGGATGCGCCGGTAGGTCTTCGACGCCGCCAGCCGGCCGAGATACGACGACATGCCCCCCACCGGCGGGGCGATCGACATGTCGTTATCGTTCAAAATGACGATCAGCCGCTTGGTGGTGTGCGCGGCGTTGTTCATCGCCTCATAGGCCATGCCCGCCGACATCGA
>CAZIOD010000074.1:0-14017 GCA_964540785.1 uncultured Terricaulis sp. | reverse complement strand
TGACGTTGAACGGATCCCAGCCGCCGACCCGTTTCAACGCTGCGGTGCGGAAGTGATTGCTGGAGCCGCCAAGGGGGAGCGGCAGTCCCAGCTTCGCGAGCATCGGCAACATCTCACGAAATTGAATCGCATACTCGGCGGCGAATTGGCGCGTGATCCAGCTTGCCTCCGGATTATCGATATCGAGCGGCGCTTGCAGGCACGCCAGGCGCTCGTCGCCATCCTGGAATTCCGCTAAGGCGGCCCGCAACTGCTGCGGATGGGGCCGGTCCTCGGCGTCGTACACCACCAGATACTCGCCGCGCGCCAGCTCTAAAGCGGCGTTGAGCGCCTTCGGTTTGGTGCGAGGCGTCGCCGGCGGCACGATAATCACTTCGATATGATCGTGCGCCGCTTCGATCGCCGCGGCCACTGTTTCGCGATCGTCTTCTTCGACAAGGAGCAACACCTGCAGCTCCGTTCGTGGATAGTCGAGCCGGGCCAGCGACGCGACCAGATCGCGGACCATGTTGGCCTCGTGATAGAGCGGACAAAGCACGGTGTAGGCCGGCCAGTTAGCTGGCGCGGCAAGGCGCCAAAGCACGCGCTTCAGGTTCGATGCGGCGATCAAGCGCCACAAAATGACGATGCCGAACAGCACGAGCGCCAAATAATGGATCGCCGTCCAGGTGAGCGCTGGCGCGTTGCGGAGCGCCAAGACCAAGCCCGCGATCAAACCGGCGACAACAATCAGCTGCGTAAAATAGATCGGCCGTTTGGCGGAATGCTGGGGAAAGGCGCGATGAAAGCCGTAACGCGCGCGATCAAGTTGCGCGGCGTCGAGCGAAGTCACCCCGCAACGCGGTTCCGCCCCGTCCATCCCCATACGGTAAGAGAGACGGACAGGCGATGTTACTCACAAGCAACCAGAGATTGCAGTCAGCCTGCCCGTAGAAGTTCGCCCGCCAAGGCCTTGCGCAAAAGCGCCGCTGTCTCCCGCACACCGAAAATGGCGGCGAAGCTGCCAAAGCGCGGGCCGGTCTCCTGGCCAAAGCACACTTCGTAAAGCGCTTTGAACCAGTCGCGCAGCGGCTCGAAGGCATGCGCTTTGCCGACGGCGTAGACCTCACTCTGGATCGTCTCGGCGTCCGTTGTATCCGGCGCCAGCGCCTCAAAGCGCGCGATCAGGTCTTCAAAAGCAACGCGCTCTTTCTCCGTCGCCGCGCGGAAGCGCTTCGTGGGTTTTACGAAGCCCTCGTAGTAGGCAATGGCGTAGCCGCAGAGCCGATCAAGCATCGGATGGGTGGCGGGCGAAGCGCCTGGCGCGTACTTCCCGATGAACTTCCAGAGCTGCTCCTTCGTCTCTGCATTGGCGGCGGCGACGAGATTGAGCAACAGCGCGAACGTGATCGTCGCCGGCGCGACGGTTGGGTTGGCCTGGTACTGCGCGGCCATCTCCGGTGGGGGCGGTTGGCCGGAGTGCGTGTGCCACACCGGATTCTCAAGTTGCTCGGCTTCATTCTGCTTCGGATAGGCGTCGATGAAGGAGAGATACTCGTCGACTGCCTTTGGAATGACATCGAAATAGAGCCGCTTGGCCGTCTTCGGCTTTTGATAGATGTAATAGGCGAGGCTTTCGGGCGGCGCATAGCGCAGCCACTCATCAATCGTCAGGCCGTTGCCCTTGGATTTCGAGATTTTCTGACCATGCTCGTCCAAAAAGAGCTCAAAATTAAAGCCTTCCGGAGGCCTGCCACCCAGCACGCGGCAGATTTTCGAGCTTTGTTGGACGCTGTCGATCAAATCCTTGCCGGACATTTCGTAATCGACGCCTAGCGCCGTCCATCGCAGGGCCCAATCCGGCTTCCACTGGACCTTGACTGCGCCGCCGGTGACGGGGGTTTCGGTGCGCGTACCGTCCTCGTCTTCGAACGTTATCGTCCCTTTGTCGAAATTGCGCGCGAGGGTCGGCGTCTGCAGCACCCGGCCGGTCTTGGGACTGATCGGCAGAAACGGCGAGTAGGTGGCGCGGCGCTCTTCGCCGAGAGTAGGCAGCATGATCGCCATGACCTGGTCGTAGCGATCGAGCATGGTCAGCAGCGTCTGGTCGAATGCGCCTGACGTGTATTGCTCGGTCGACGACATGAATTCGTAGTCGAAGCCAAAGCCGTCGAGAAACGCACGCAACTGCGCGTTGTTGTGATGAGCAAAGCTCTGGCAGCAGCCGAAAGGATCTGGAACCTGGGTCAGCGGCTTGTGCAGATTAGCGTGGAGCAGGTCCTTGTTAGGGACGTTGTCCGGCACCTTGCGCAGGCCGTCCATGTCGTCGCTGAAGGCGATAAGCCGCGTCTTGATTTCGCCGCCCGTGAGCACATGGAAGGCATGCCGCACCATCGTCGTGCGCGCCACCTCCTGGAACGTGCCGATGTGAGGCAGGCCGGAAGGCCCGTAGCCGGTCTCGAAAACGACAACGTCCTTGGGCTGCTTCTTGAGCCGCTCAACGACGAGGCGCGCCTGTTCGAAGGGCCAGGCCTTAGCGGCGGCGGCGAGCGTGGCAAGGTCAGTCATCGGCGAATCCTGAAGGACAACCGCATAACGCGCGCGGCCGCTTCTCGCAAAGCAAGCATTGCGGATTGAGACGAACACGGCAGACTGTCGCGCATGCGAACGCTCATCCTCTTCCGGCACGCCAAGGCAGTGCGAGCGCACGAGGCCGATAGCGACGAGGCGCGCGTGCTAACTGCCCGGGGAAGGCGCGAGGCGGCCTTGGCCGGCGCGGCAATGGAGGATGCAGGGCTAAAGCCCACCCTGGCTCTGGTGTCGTCGTCCCATCGCACGCGCGAAACCGCTGAGCATGGTCTTCAGAATTTCAAGCTCGAGACGCGCATCGAGAAAGCGCTCTATCATGCCTCGCCGGAAGGGATATGGGACGCGTTCTCAGCCGCCGATAGCGAGACCGTTGTCGTGGTTGGCCACAACCCAGGGCTCGGTGAACTGGTCTCGACGCTCATTCATCAGGCTCATGACGGGTCGCGCCTTGCGCGTGAGTTCGCGGGGCACTTCCCGACGTCCGCCTTCGCGGCATTCGAGGTGCGCGGCGATCTTCTCCACGCCGCAGGTCCGCGACTTATCGTGGCTTGGAAGCCCGAGCGCTGATTACTGGCTCGCCCACAGAATACGCGCGATCCAGTCGATGTCGGGGGCGGGCAAGATGCGCGGCGCATGTGCGGGATTGAGTGAAATGAGTTCGACGCTCTGCTCGTTGCGGCGGCCCAGCACCTTGGCCATCACTTCGCCAGCTCGCGTGCGCACAACAACGCGATCGCCGCGGCGCACGGAACCACCCGGTTGCACAATGACGACATCGCCGGAACGAAACACCGGCTCCATGGAATCGCCGGCGATCTCCAGCGCATAGACCCGCTCGTCGCCGAGATCGGGAAAGCGCACGGTTTCATCAGCCCCGACCGGAAAACCTTGCTCGTCGAAAAAGCCGTCTGCGCCGGCGCGCGCCATGCCGACGATCGGGATAGCGCGACCCGCGCCTCCTGAGCGTCCGGCCAGCAAGGCTGCAAATTCGTCCCAACTCGTCTCTGCCGCGGCAAGGGCGCGCGCGAGGCTCTCAGTAGAAGGCCAGCGCGGCTTGCCGTCCGGCGCTTGGCGTTTGGACTTGTTGAAGGTCGTCGGATCCAAGCCTGCCGCACGTGCAAGGCCGGACGCCGTAAGCCCGCGCCGCTGCGCCAGCGCATCGAGGGCGCGCCAAATGTCGCCATGCTGCATCGGCGGAGCATAGCACCGCCAAAAGGACTTTCAACCCAATGGTAGGAAAAAAGTCGCAGGACTAGGCGCAAGCGGAAAATCGGTCCATCCGGCGCCACGTGAGCATGCACGATCTCGCCACCCGGGCGCTGCGCCTGGTCGAGCCGGAAGTAGCGCACAAGGCGGCGCTTTCATCCCTGCGCCTCGGCTTCGGGCCGCGTGCACGGGCGGATCGCTGGCCGCGGCTGAAAACGACAATCGCCGGCCTGGATTTGCCTAACCCCATCGGCATGGCTGCAGGCTTCGACAAAAATTGCGAAACGCCGGACGCTTTGCTGGCGGCGGGGTTTGGTTTCGTCGAATGCGGCACCGTGACGCCCAAGCCGCAGCCCGGCAATCCGCAACCGCGCATTTTTCGACTCGCGGAAGACCGCGCGATCATCAACCGGCTTGGTTTCAACAACAGCGGTCTTGAACAGTTCGTGGATCGTCTCGGCGCCCGCGCGAAGCGCGGCGGTGTGGTCGGCGCAAATGTCGGGGCGAACAAGGACAGCGCGGATCGCGCCGCCGATTACATTCACAGCATGGGCGGCGTCTGGCCGTACGCATCCTATATCACGGCCAACATTTCCTCGCCGAACACGCCAGGATTACGTGATTTGCAGGAACACAGCGCCCTTGAAGATTTGCTCGGCCGTTTGCGCGAAGCGCGCACGCTCCTGGAGCGGGCGCATGGACGCCGTCCGCTGTTCCTCAAGGTGGCGCCGGATCTGGACGACAGAGCGGTCCGTGACATCGCCGAGCTTGCGGTTCAATACGGTCTCGATGCGCTGATCGTGGGCAACACCACTTTGCAGCGGCCGCCGCATCTTACTTCCGAATACGCGGACGAGGCGGGCGGCCTCTCGGGTCAGCCGCTTTTTCAAATCTCCACCCGCGTTCTACGTCAGTTCGCACAGGCGCTTGGCGGCCGCTTGCCGCTCATCGGCGTCGGCGGCGTTTGCGACGGCGCGACCGCGCTTGCAAAGATCCGCGCCGGTGCAACGGCGGTACAGCTGTATTCGGCGTTGGTGTATGAGGGCCCCGGTCTCGTCGCCCGCATGCTATACGAACTCGATGGGCTGCTCGCGGCGACAGGCGTGGATTCGATCAGCGAGATGATCGGCCTCGACGCAGTCCCGGCATAACGATTTTCCAGGGCCGCGGCGCGGTTCGACGGGCTGACCTTGGCAAGTGACGTCGCTGCGGCTTTACTGCGCCGTCGTTTGCGAGTGGGGAGAGCGCCGTGCGGGCTTGGCTGACAGGTTTGGTAATTGGCGCGTGCGCCGTACTTTCAAGTTGTGTCACGCCGCCTTCGGCGACGGGCGATGACCCTGCAGCGGTGCAACGTCTCCTCGATCGGGTGGACATCGCGTACGAGACATTTACGCTCGACAACGGACTGCGCGTGGTGGTGCACGAGGACCGCAAGGCCCCGGTGGTTGCGGTCAGCGTCTGGTACAATGTCGGCTCAAAAGACGAGCCTCCTGGCCGCACCGGCTTTGCGCACCTGTTTGAGCACCTGATGTTCAATGGCTCGGAGAATGCGCCGGGCGATTATTTTGAGCCGTTGCGCGAGATCGGCGCCACTGACCTCAATGGCACCACCTGGTTTGATCGCACCAATTACTTCCAGACGGTGCCGAGCGGGGCGCTGGAGCGCGCGCTCTACCTGGAAAGCGACCGCATGGGCCATCTGCTCGGCGCGGTGACGCAGGAAAACCTCACCAACCAGATCGGCGTGGTGCAGAACGAAAAGCGCCAGGGCGACAACCAGCCCTATGGCATGGTCGATTACGCCCAGCTTGAGGCGCTGTTTCCCGAAGGCCATCCCTACCGCCATTCGACGATCGGTTCGATGGCCGATCTGTCGGCGGCGACGCTTGCCGACGTGCACGACTGGTTCCGCGAGCGCTACGGGCCGAACAATGCGGTGCTGGTGCTGGCCGGCGATGTTGACGCTGCTGAAGCGCGTCCATTGGTTGAACGCTATTTCGGCCACATCGAACGCGGCCCGGTCAACACGCCCGCCGACGCCGAAGTGACTACATTGCCTGAGCGGATCGACGCGGTCATGCACGACCGCGTGGCGACGACGCGGCTCTATCGCAACTGGGTCGTGCCCGGCCTTACGCACGAGGATGTGGCGCCCTTGCAGGTGGGCGCTGCGGTGCTGGGCGGGCTGGCGAGTTCGCGGCTCGACAACGAATTGGTGCGCGGCGACCAGACCGCGGTGCGCGTCGTGGCGTTCATGCAGCCGTTCCAGCGCGTCAGCTTGTTCGAAGTGCAAGTCGACGTGAAGCCAGGCGAAGATGCCGAGGCGGTGTCACGCCGGCTCGATGAGATCATCGGCGAACTCGTCGCCGCCGGCCCGACCGAGGATGAAGTACGCCGCACCGTGATGCGTACCCTGTCGAACCGCATCCAGGGGCTTGAGCGCGTGGGCGGCTTCAACGGCAAAGCCGTCGCCCTCGCCGAAGGCATGCTCTATGCCGAGAATCCTGATTTCCAACGGCAGCGCTTGCACGAACTAGCGGCGGTGACGCCGGAGCAGGTGCGCGATGCGATGCAGCGCTGGCTTTCGCGGCCGGTCTATGCGCTGCGCGTCAGCCCCGGAGAACGCGAAGCGTATGAGGAAGCACCGGCGACGGCGACGCAGGCGTCGGCCAGTGCGACCGCGCCCACCGTTGAGCCAACGCCACGGCCGCCGATGCCGGGCGTGAGCGAGTCCTCCGCGCTCGATTTCCCAGAGATCCAGCGCGGGACGCTCTCGAACGGGATCGAGATCGTTTACGCCTATCGCGGCGCCGTTCCGGTGACCTACGCCGCGGTCGAGTTCGACGCCGGCCTCGCCGCCGATCCAGCCGAGCGGCTCGGCACGCAAGGTCTGATGCTCAGCCTGCTGGACGAAGGCACCACCAGCCTCAACTCGATTGAGCTGGCCGAAGCGCAGGAGCGCCTGGGCGCCAATATCAACACCGCCGCCAGTCTCGACCGCACCGCGGTCAGCCTGACCGCCCTCAGCACCAATATCGACGCTTCCTTGGCGCTGCTGGCCGACGTCATCCGCAACCCGGCGTTCGAGCCTTCGGAAGTAGAGCGTTTGCGTCGCCAGACGCTGGCCTCGATCGCCTCGGAACTGACCCAGCCCGGCTCGATCGCCGCGCGCACGCTGCCGGCGCAGCTTTACGGTGCGAGCCACCCCTACGGCCGTCCCTTCACCGGCTCAGGCAGTCCCGACGTCGTTGAGACGCTGACGCGCGATGAGCTGATCGCGTTTCACCAAACCTGGATCCGGCCAGACAATGCGACGATCTTCGTCGTCAGCGATCTGCCGTTGGCCAGCGTCACCGCCGCGTTCGAGCGCGCGCTCGGCGATTGGCAAGCGCCCTCCAGCCCGCGCGGCGTGAAGAATTTCGACGTGGACTTGCCGCCGGCGCAGCCGCGCATCGTCCTGGTCGACCGGCCGCAATCGCCGCAATCCTTCATCCTCGCCGGCCAAGTGCTGCCGGTCGAGGGCACGCAGGATCTGCTGAACCTCACCGCAGCCAACGAAGTTCTCGGCGGTTCTTTCCTCGCGCGCATCAATATGGAATTGCGCGAACGCCGCGGCTGGTCCTACGGCGCGCGCGGCAGCGTTTCTCTGTTCGAGCGCCGCTCGCCCTACATCATCCAGGCGCCGGTGCAGGCCGACCGGACCGGCGACTCGATCGCCGCGGTGATAGAGCAGGTGGACGCCTTCCTCACCACCGACGGCGTGCGCGAGGCCGAGCTCAACCGCAACATCCCAGGCAATATCCGCCAGCTGGCCGGCCAGTTCGAGACTTCGCCGGCGGTGCTGGGGGCGCTGCGGTCCAACGCACTGTTCGACCGGCCCGACAATTATTGGGAAACGGTGGCCGATCGCTATCGCGGCATGACGGTGCAGATGTTGGACGAGGCTGCGCGCCAGCACATCGACGCCGACAATTTCGTCTGGGTCGTAGTCGGCGACGCTTCCGTTGTGCGTCCGCAACTGGAGCGTCTTGGCCTGCCGATCGAGGTTGTCGCCGCTCAATAGGGCGCCGCAGCCGGGGCCCGCGTCGCTCTAGCTGCGCGCGACTACGCGCTCGCGCATGGACGCGGTCTGACCGCGGATCGTCGTCATCAGCGCGCGAATGTCGCCGTTGTTACGATCGAGCTGCGCCAGGAAATCGCGTTGCTGTTGCTGGGCGAGCCAAATCTCGTTGCCTTCGAAAATCAGCGACACGTCCACGACTTTCCAGCCCTCGCCAGAACGGAGCAAGCGCCATTGCACGGTCATCGGCCGCCCGCCGTCACGAGGGGCAAGCTCGCTGGTGACAATCACATCCCGCCCGGGAACGCGCTCGATAGAGCCGGTCACCCGAATGGTGCTGCCGCTGAAATTGCCGAGGCGCGCTTCATAGACCGCGATCGCGTATTCCTGGAATGTGCGTGTCCACTCGGTGCGCAAAGCTCCGTCGCTGCGCAATTGCGAGCCGTAGCGGCCGAGCACGAAGTACGCGATCCGCGGCATGTCCGCGAACTGCGCCATTAGCCGATCGAATGTCTGCCGCCGCTGCGTCGACGAAAGGCTGCGGTCGCCTAACGTGCGCAACGCGCTCGCGGCGTTCTGTTGTACGTAGCTTTCGGCCTCGGAATTGCGCGCCGCATGCGCCGAAGGCGCAACGGCGAGAAGCCCGGCGCTTAACACTCCGCTCAAGAACGCAGTGCGCGTGATGGTGTTAAGCCTGCTCACTTCCAGTCTCCTGCAACGGCCAAGGATGTGGTGGCAGAAAAGGTTTTCGCCAACGTTACAGAGCGAGGGATGTCTTGGTCGGGCGCTGACTGTTGCGGATTCTCCTCACTCGCCGGCGCGTCCGGCTCTTCACGTGCCGGCTCGTGATCGATCGCCTCGAACTCCGGCAAATCTTGGACGTCGGTGGGTCCATTTTGGATGGCGCTTTCGCGTAATAGTCCATACGCGCTGCGGAAGCTGACGTACGGATCGAGAGAGTCGCGGCGCACACCGTCCACGGTTTCGATCACAAGCTCGCGAGCGGCGACGCCCGCAAGCAGCGTGCGTCCAATCCGCACCTCATTCACCTCGTCGAATTCCGCCCAGGTGAGTGGATCGAATGCAATGTCGACGATGCGGCCCGCGCCGTCGCGCACTGTTGTCGGGCCCAGCAGCGGGACAAATAGATACGGGCCGGATTCGACGCCCCAAACAGCAAGGGTCTGTCCGAAGTCTTCGTCGTGACGTTCCAGTCCTATGCTGGTGGCGGGATCAAAGATGCCGGCGATGCCGATCGTTGTGTTGACGCCAAACCGCGCAGCAGTGGCGCCGGCGCGCTTGAGTTCGCCCTGAAGAACGTCGTTGGCAAAAATCACCGGGCCACGAAGATTGCGGAGAAAATTCAAGACGCCAAGGCGCACGGGACGTGGCGTGATCGCGCGATAGCCGCGCGCGACCGGCTCGAGCACGGCTCGGTCCACACCTTCATGGACCGCGAACATGTTGCGATTGAAACCTTCCCACGGATCGCTTGTCGCGTCCTGCGCGCTTGCGATCCCGGGCGCGGCCAAGACCGCCAGTCCCAACGCCGATAATACGCCCCGCATGGCAGCTCACCCCGAGTGGCGGCACATAATGGCGGCTCTTGGTTAATCAACTTATTGCGTGCCTGAACCTATCGATGCGACGGCGGTCACACGCGTTCCCGCCCGCCCTAAATCATTGCCGAATTTGCCGAAAAGCGCCTCGTGGCGGCCGCGCCGCAGGAGCGAGGAAATGACCGGGAATGGGGCTTTCGCGCTCTCCTCGTATGTGTCATATAAAGATATGTTTATATCTCCAATTCAACCGGCTCCGGAGCGGCGCGAGGCGCAACGCGTCGTGGGCGCGCTGCGGGCGGCGGGCGAACAGACCCGCCTCCGGGTGCTCGCGCTGCTGACAGAGGGCGAACTGGCGGTCGGTGAGCTGGCTCAGGCGCTGGATCAGAGTCAGCCCCGCGTGAGCCGGCATCTCAGGCTGCTGACCGAAGCCGGCCTTGTAGAACGCGCCCCAGAAGGCGCCTGGGTGTTCTATCGGTTGCCGCGCGCGCACACGACGGAACGCCATTTCGCCGATGCGCTTCTGGGCATGCTTGATCCTGCCGATCCCACGCTTGCGCGCGACGCCGAGCGGCTGAGTGTTGTGCGTGCGATGCGCGAGGCAATGGCCGCCCAATACTTCGAGCGCAACGCCGCCGACTGGGAGCGCCTGCGCGCGTTGCATTTGCCGGAGGCTGACATCGACAGCGCCATTCTTGCGGCCGCCGGGGAGGGGCCGTTTGAACTGATGGTCGACGTTGGCGTCGGCCAGGGGCGTATGATCCAATTGTTTGCGCACCGGGTGCGGCGAGCGGAGGGATTCGACACCTCGCGGCAAATGCTGGCCATTGCGCGTGCTTCACTCGACGAGCTCAAATCCAAAGCCGCGGTGCGTTTTGGCGACGCCTATGCGCCGCCGATCGACGCGGGCGCCGCCGACCTCGTCACGATCCACCAGGTCCTGCATTTCCTCTCCGATCCTGCCCGCGCCGTGCTGGAGGCAGCGCGCATGCTGAAACCTGGCGGACGCCTCGTCATCGTCGATTTTGCACCGCACCAGCTCGAATTCCTGCGCGAAGAGCACGCGCATCGCCGGCTGGGCTTCGCCGATGCGGAGATCGCAGAATGGTGCGCCGCCGCCGGCGTTCCCAATGTGAAAACCACCCGGCTTGCGGCCAAAAAACGAGAGGCGCTGACCGTCAAGATATGGGCCGGAGACAAACCATGATGGCTCTCGCACAAAACCTTGTCCCGGACGCCGCCGCGCGCCGCGACGCGCCGCGCGTCTCGTTCGAATTCTTTCCCCCGAGGACGGATGCGCTCGAAGCCCAGCTTTGGGAGTCCATTCGCAAGCTCGAGCCGTTGCAGCCGAGCTTTGTCTCCGTCACGTACGGCGCCGGCGGCTCGACTCGCGACCGCACGCATCGCACGCTTGCCCGCATTCTCGCTGAAACCACGTTGAAGCCGGCCGCGCATCTCACCTGCGTGGCGTCCAGCCGCGCCGAAGTCGACAACGTGCTCCGCGAATATCGCCGCGCCGGCGTGCGCCACGTCGTGGCGTTGCGCGGCGACCCGCCCGGCGGGGTGGGGCTGCCTTATCTGCAGCACCCGCAAGGCTATGCGAACGCGCTGGAACTGGTTGAAGCGGCTGCGCGCATAGGCGGCTTTGAAATTTCGGTCGCAGTGCATCCGGAAAAGCATCCGGCCAGCCCGAGCATGGATCACGAGGTCGACAACTTCAAAAGGAAGATCGATGCAGGCGCCACGCGCGGCATCACGCAGTTCTTTTTCGACGCAGACGTGTTCTTGCGCTTCCGCGACCGGCTGGCGCGCGCCGGAATCTACGCGCCGGTATTACCCGGCATCATGCCGGTGACCAACGTGAAAGGTCTGCAAAAGATGGCCGCCGCGTGCGGCGCGGCGATCCCGCGCTGGATGATCCACATGTTCGAAGGCCTGGATAAGGACGCAGAGACGCGCCGGCTTGTCGCCGCCGTCACCACCGCGCAGCTGTGCGCCAAACTGTCCGCGGAAGGCGTGCGGGATTTCCACTTCTATACGCTGAACCGCGCCGATCTCGCCTTAGCCATTTGCCGAATCCTCGGCGTGCGCGCGAAGGAAGCTCAATGACCAGAGAACAACGTCTCGCCGCACTCAACGCCGAACTCGCCAGGCGCATCCTCATCCTCGACGGCTCGATGGGCGCCTATTTGCAAGGTTTCGGTCTCACCGCGGCGGATTTTCATGGCGAACGCTTCGCCGATCATCGCATGCCGCTCAAAGGCGACAGCGATGTGTTGACGCTCACGCACCCCGAACTCATCGCGCAGGTCCACCAAGCCTATCTCGCCGCGGGCGCCGACATCATCAGCACCAACACGTTTACCGCAACGCCGATCAGCCAGGCCGAATACGGCCTCGAAGCCTTCGTGCGCGAGATGAACATCGAAGCCGCGCGCCTCGCCCGCGCTGCCTGCGACAAGGCCGAAACGGAGGACGGCAGACCGCGCGCCGTCGCCGGCTCCATCGGGCCAACAACGAAGCTGCTCTCCATGTCGCCCGAC
Organism: uncultured Terricaulis sp.; assembly: GCA_964540785.1. Classification (GTDB taxonomy): domain Bacteria; phylum Pseudomonadota; class Alphaproteobacteria; order Caulobacterales; family Aquidulcibacteraceae; genus Vitreimonas. Next base: position 2,081 of record CAZIOD010000074.1, on the reverse strand, counting down.
GTGGTCGATCCCGGGCGGCGCGATGCGAGCTTCGACACGATGGCGGCTGGCTATAAGGAACAAATCCTCGGCCTCATCGAAGGCGGCGCGGACATCCTTCTCATCGAGACCATCACCGACACGCTGAACGCCAAGTCCGCACTCTGGGCCGCGTGGGACGCATTCGACGAGACCGGCGTCGAACTGCCGCTCTGGATCAGCGGCACGATCACCGATCGCAGCGGCCGCACGCTTTCCGGCCAGACTGTGGAAGCCTTCTACAATTCGGTGCGCCACGCGAACCCGTGGGCCGTCGGCCTCAATTGCGCGCTCGGCCCCGCCGACATGCGCGCCTTCCTCGCCGATCTCGCCCGCGTCGCCGAATGCCCTGTGAGCGCTTATCCGAACGCAGGGCTCCCCAACGCCATGGGCGGCTATGACGAAACCCCGCACACGATGGAAGAGCACTACGCCGAATGGGCGCGCGCCGGTCTGCTCAACATCGCCGGCGGCTGCTGCGGCACCACGCCCGACCACATCACACACATGAAACACGCGGTGGAGGGCGTGAAGCCGCGCGCGATTCCCGCGCACGATAGGCGGATGAAGCTTGCGGGGCTCGAGCCATTTACGGCGGTGGCGTGATAGTCTAGAATGCGGTAGAGAATTCTAGAAAAGGGTCTAGTAAGATGGGATTAAGCATTAAAAATGAAGAGGTTGAGGCGCGCGTGCGCCGGCTCTCCGAGCTGACCGGCCAGGGCGTGACTGAGGCGATCGATGAGGCCGTCCGCGCTCGCTTGAATGCGCTGGAGCGGGACCAAGAGGCTGAGCAGGCGCGCATCCATGCTGCGGTTAAGGCCATCCGTCAGAAATACGGCCCGCTGCCGCCGCTGGACCAGAAGGCGATCGACGATGAGATCTACGACGAGAACGGCGTCGAGCGATGATTGTCTTGGACACCTCGGCGCTAATCGCCTTGCTCGGGAGTGAGTCGGAAGCGCCGTTGCTTGAGGCTGCTCTCGCCTCAGATCGGGATCGTCGCATCTCCGCCGCGACGCTGGTTGAGACGACGCAAGTGGCGAGTAGATGGGGGGATGAAGCGGCAAGGTTAGGTTTGGACGCGCTGCTTGCTGCGCTGCAGGTCGAGATCGTCCCGTTTGATGCAGCACACTTGGCGAAAGCGCGCGAGGCGTTCTTGAAGTACGGCAAGGGCCGCGGCCATCCCGCGCAGCTCAATCAGATGGACTGCATCTCCTACGCGCTTGCTAAGACGCTCGATGCACCACTGCTGTTCAAGGGCAAAGATTTCATCCACACAGACGTAAAGCGCGCCGTATCGTGACCAATCCCTTCGCGAACTTCATCGTCATCGGCGAGCGCACCAATGTCACCGGCAGCGCCAAATTCCGCAAACTGATCGAGGCCGACGACTATGCCGGCGCGCTGACCGTCGCGCGCCAGCAGGTTGAGAACGGCGCCAACGTGCTCGACGTCAATGTCGACGCCGCTATGATCGACGGGCCGGCGGCCATGCGGCGCTTCCTCAACCTCATCGCCTCCGAACCGGACATCGCCAAAATCCCGCTGATGATAGATTCCTCGAAGTGGGAGGTCATCGAAGCGGGCCTTAAATGCGCGCAGGGCAAGTCGATCGTGAACTCGATCAGCTTGAAAGAGGGCGAAGCGCAGTTCCTCGAACATGCGCGCAAAGTGCGCCGCTATGGCGCCGCGACCGTGGTGATGGCGTTCGACGAGCAGGGGCAGGCCGACACCGCCAAACGCAAAATCGACATCTGCACCCGCGCCTACAAACTGCTCACTGACAGCGGCTTCCCGCCCGAAGACATCATTTTCGATCCCAACATCTTCGCCGTCGCCACCGGCATCGAAGAGCACGCCGATTACGCCAAAGCCTTCTTCGAAGCGACAGCTTACATCCGTTCCGAGCTTCCGCACGCGCACGTCTCCGGCGGCGTCTCCAACGTGTCGTTCTCCTTCCGCGGCAACGAGCCGGTGCGCGAGGCGATGCACGCCGTCTTCCTCTATCACGCCATCCGCGCCGGCATGGACATGGGCATCGTCAATGCCGGCACGCTCGCGCT